>NZ_JBVVPS010000017.1:0-174963 GCF_055811355.1 Bradyrhizobium sp. WSM4873
CTTCACGCAACGCCATCGTAGAACTCGCCGCGCTCGCGCGCATTTGTCAATCAGGCGGCCTTCGTCGTATGCGTACTCTCCACACGCGTTCAGCTTCATCAAAAGCTTAAGGAGGACGACTATCGCAAGCTTCTAGCCTTACATGACCTTGTTCCTGCGCCGCTTTCACGGCCTGATCTAGGAGCCCTACTTCGCAAATCCCATTCGATGTCACTCGTAGATGAGATCTGCGGCATTATTTCAGCGCTTAATTTTGGTGATCGATGGCAAGATACTCGATCGCTCGCCCTCGACTTACTCGATCCCAGCATTGTTGAAGCCCTATCCGCATTTGCGAACACTCCGTTCAACGCCCGCGCCCTGTATGACGACGCGTCAGCAGCCGAAGCCGACATGGTCTACTACCAACGCGCCTTTGCATTCACCGAGTTTGTGGATTGCGCGCGATACCGTGCGTTTGTTGACGCCATACTAGCCCCTCGCTTGTTGTCAACGTTGTCGCCCAAAATAGATCCATCGCTTGCGGCTCGCGATTCTCTCACCGCACGCGATCTGACTAAGGCACTTCAGGGCTTTCAGGACCCGAACGATTTCCTGAAGCATCAATGCTGCGGTTCGTTTTTGAAGACCGTTCAATTGATCACCTATCTTGAATCGGCCGGAAATTCTGCTCGCCTTGATCAACACGAAATGCGCTTCATCTGTGAGCACACGACTGGGTTGGAATATCTTCTCACCGAAACCGAGCTGGAGCGATTAAAGGCCTTGCAGCATCTGAACTAACTCGCGCAATTGGGGTACGACAGGCGGTGCTCGAAGTAATGAAGGGAGCTTATGATCTCATTATTGTTGACATGGCCCTGCCGACCTTTTCAAGCACCGGTGACGTGGGCAGTGGTGGCGGAGGTCAGGCAGTTGGGGGCATAGAAATCTTACGAGCCCTTTCGAGTACTAGGGTCTCTACAAAGGTAATCATTGTCACCCAGTACCCCGACATCATCGTCGGAGGCGAACGTGTAAGACTGCATCAAGCAGCACGCGTACTATCCGCCAAGTACAGGCAAGAAGTGCTCGGCGCAGTCTTGTACTCATATAAAACACCTGAATGGGAAACGGCTTTTGACGCTCTGTTGGGAAAGCTAAAATGGCAATAGTTGTTTTTGAGGATGACGAAAATAAATGGGCAGTCATAAGAGATTGCCTTCGCGAAAAGGGCGTTAAAGAGAACGGCATTACCCGCTTAACTTTAAGCAAGCTTCTGGAGACGAAGGGCTTAATTCAACGACTGGAAGCACCGTTTTCCGGAGGTGACCGTCCCTCAAAAATATCGACGCCGAAATTGGCGGCATTCACAAGTGGCTCAGCTGTGATTGCAAGCGAAGCGCGCCTAGAGACTGTGAAAGCACAGCATAGAAAGGTCGCAGGGATTGATATGGAAGTGTATGGATTCCATCGAGCGGCTGAGCTTTGCGCTCGATCGATTCACGCCTTTAGTGCGAAGGTGGTCGTCGACAAGGCGAACGAGGCGAAGGGAGACGAGTTGCAGGATTACGGTTCCTTCGTTTCGGCAGCCTTCACTATGGAGGCTGTACGATTGCTGTTAAGCGAGACGAACGAGGCACGTTAGGCAATCAGACTCGCTTGAAATCAGCTGTTGCAATTCGAGGAAGCCCAGCGCAAACCTCCGGGCAATGGGCGCAATTCCTTTGAAAGACGCGCCCGCAATGCGAACCAAGCAATCAGCATAGAGCGACAGCTTCGAGGACTTCATTAGGAACGGCCCGGAACGGGATCGGTTGGCTCACTAATTCTCCCCGAACACTCTGCCTTCTCCTCTCCTCTCCTCTCAAGGCGACGGCTTTCGTTTCAACGTCGTTTCGTCGAACGCAGTTTAATTGTGCGCCGATTCCTTGGCATTCCGCGACTGATCATCCACTTGATCGCACTATTCTGACATCACTATACGCATGCCCCCCTGATGCTGATGCTTTAAGGCTCCCGTCTCAGGTCGCGAGCCTTTATCGTTTGGGAATCCCCACCCATTCTTGTCTCGACGTGTGGCTCGTGCATCGCGGCCGGGCTCGTTAGAGATATTGAAACGACCTCCTCAAACGGTTCAATTTTTCGGACGATGCTCCTTAGCAACCCTATCGCAAGCCCGGATCGATCGTCATGAAGGCCGCCAACGACAACGCCATCAGCAAGATTTCCTTCCGCAGATAGCGAAGTTCGATTGGGCGAGCGCCGGTCTCGATGCAGACGAAGACGATGTGGCGAGCGTCGTCGTTCATGCCCGCGAGCGCGCCCGGCTTCAGGATCACGTCACGCACCCATTCAATCGGAAACGGCAGGCGGCGCTTCTTGAAATTTTGATTGAAGGTCAGGCCCTCGAATGGATTGGAACGCCCCTCGACGCCGATATGGGCATAGTAGCGCTTGTAGAGGATGCTCATGTCGCCCAGGCGACGCTTGCCGAGGGAGGCCGACTTCTTGTCCGCCTTGGCGTCCTTCGGCGCGATCAGCCCCTTGAAGTGATCGTGCATCTTCTTTGCGTGGTCGCGCGTGATGTCGTCCATCGCGAGGTCTTCGCCGACGACCTTGGTGAACGCCTCGACCGCGTAGCGCTTGACCTTCTTCCACGACTTCTTCTGCTCTTCGCTCTTGCCGACGATCTCGACGGCCGCGATCTCATTGCAGTAAATCTCGAAGGCTTCGCTGACCTTCACCCGTGGGCGATCCACGCCGCCCAGGACGGCCGTCTCGACGGCCACCGGCGTCCGCGTGTCAGAGATCGCAGCGAAGCGCCTGACGAGGTCTTCGATTGGAAGCTGTGCAATCTCCACCGCCGGGCGGTAGGCGAAACCTAGAGCCTCCGCACGGGCTCGGGCGACCTTGTAGGCGGCCATCGCCGCCTCGCTCTTCCCGCCGTCCGTGAGCATAGACGCCCATAGGATGTTGTCGGCTTCTTCGAGGATGTCCCTCTGCCCCCTGGCCTTCGCCAGATCGTCTGTCTTGAGCGAGACCCGGATCACTGGCACGCGGTCGTCGAGATGCACGACGACCTTCGGCACGCGCCGCCAGTAGTAATAGACGCCGTCCCTCAAGAGCAGAAAGCGATCCTGATTTTCCTGTCTTACCAAGGTGCGTTCTCCCGCCGTGTATCACAGAACATATCCCGATCTGTATCACACAAAACGCCGAGGCGGGAAGGGCCAGAAGCGCGCCGCGAGGATTTCGCTGCGTTTTCAGGGGGATAGCTGTTTGGAAGGTTTTGCTTCTTGGTGCGCTCGGAGGGACTCGAACCCCCACGATTTTACTCACTGCCACCTCAAGGCAGCGCGTCTACCAATTCCGCCACGAGCGCTTTTGGGGATGCCGGCTTGAGGCTTGAAGGCCAACCGGATCAACGGCGCCGATCTAACAAATCCGTCAGAGGGGTACAAGCCTCCAAAAGCCCTGAATTCCACAAGCTTGGCAGGAAAGTTCCGGCTCCTTGCGCCCAGATCGGCCTTTTCCGCCTGCCCGAGCCGCTACCGTATGCCCAGGCCGCTACCGCGTGCCCGGGATACGTGGCAGCATCTGCTTGACCTCGACCGCGATCCGGTTGCGGTCGACCAGCACGACGCCGGAGGCGACCGGCAAATTATTGGCCAAAACCTTGACCTCGTCGGCCTCGGTTGCGTCCAGCTCGATGATGGCGCCGCGGGAAAGACGTAATACCTGATGGATCGGCATGGTGGTCGTCCCGAGGACGACCATGAGATCCACGGTGACTTTGTCGAGAGTAGGCACTTCAGGACCACCGCAACTTGGGACTAGGACTTGGGACTTGGGACTTGGGACTTGGGACTTGGGACTTGGGACTTGGGACTTGGGACTAACGACTTGGAATTTGCGCCTGCGATCATCACCCGGTTATGGTTAGCCAATGGTTAATTCACCTCGAAACCCCCGCCAAAACCAGCGCCAAGAGCTCGATTTGACGCCGTTTTCCGGCTCCTCCGGCGAGCCGGTGGAGTGGCGGATTTCGGACGCGCCGGTGCCCTATCCGGAGGCCGTGGCCGAAATGGAGGCGCGCGTCGCGGCGATCGCAGCGGGTGAAGCTCCGGAGCTGGTCTGGCTGCTGGAACATCCCCCGCTCTACACGTCCGGCACCTCGGGCAAGGCCACCGACCTGCTCGATGCCCGATTCCCGACCTTTGCCACCGGGCGCGGCGGCCAGCTCACCTATCACGGGCCCGGCCAGCGCGTGGCCTATGTCATGCTCGACCTCAAGCGTCGCCGGCCGGACGTGCGGGCCTATGTCGCGAGCCTGGAGGAGCTGAGTCTGCGGACGCTCGCCGCCTTCAACATCCGTGGCGAGCGGCGCGAGGACCGGGTCGGCGTCTGGGTGAAGCGGGCTGACAAGGGACCCGAGCACGAGGACAAGATCGCGGCAATCGGCGTCCGGCTGAAGCGCTGGGTCTCGTTTCACGGCATCGCCATCAATGTCGAGCCGGAGCTGTCGCATTTCGCCGGCATCGTGCCCTGCGGCGTCGCCGATCCCCGCTACGGCGTCACCTCGCTGGTCGATCTCGGTCAGCTCGTGACGATGGCCGATGTCGACGTCGCGCTCCGGCAGGCCTTCGAGGAACTGTTCGGGCCGACCCGGGCGCTGATGCCGGAAGCCGTCTAACGCTTTCTGTAGAGCGCCCCGCCTCTATCGTTTTCCGCCAATGCGGAATCGGCTACGCTCGATTCCGGTGTCGCCCACGCCTCCCCCCTCCGCCGGGAAAGCAGATGTCATGCCGGGCGACTAAACCATCGGACCGACTGTTCGAGCGCCAGGCATAAGGAGGGGTTGCGTTTCAGCTCGCAATGGGAGGTTTTGCGATGAGACTGTCTGCACCCATCTATCATCTGAAGCGAAGAGCGAAGCGCCTGTCCCGCGAGGAAGGCATCCCGCTGCACGATGCGCTCGACCGCATCGCCGCGAGGGAAGGCTTTTCCGCATGGAGCATGCTCGCGGCGAAAGCGGCCGCAGCGACGCCGGCCAACCGGCTTTTCCCGCAATTCCAACCGGGTGACCTGGTGCTGGTCGGGGCGCGCCCCGGCCAGGGCAAGACCCTGATGAGCCTCGAGCTTGCTGTGGAGGCGATGCGGTCGGGCCATCGCGCGGCGTTCTTCTCGCTCGAATACACCGAGAAAGACGTTCTGGATCGCTTTCGGGCGATCGGCGTGGACCTGGCGCAATTCGAAAAACTCTTCGAGATCGATTGCTCCGACGCCATCAGTGCCGATTACGTCGTCAAGCAGATGGCCGCGGCGCCGCGCGGTACGGTCGTGGTGATCGACTATCTGCAACTGCTCGACCAGCGGCGGGAAAATCCCGACCTCACCATTCAGGTGCGCGCGTTGAAATCATTCGCGCGCGACAAGGGATTGATCGTCGTCTTCATCTCGCAGATCGACCGCTCCTATGATCCATCGCTCAAACCCTGCCCTGACCTGGACGATGTCAGGCTGCCGAACCCGCTCGATTTGAAGCTGTTCGACAAGACCTGTTTCCTGAACAATTCCGAGGTGCAGTTTGGCATAGCGAGCTGACGATCTCTGGCAACCGGTTCAGGCCGCGGGTGCGGTGGTTCACCCGCGGCCCCTCTCCTCATGCCTTCTCCGGCGAGACCTCGAGCTTGCCGGCGATGTAGCGCCGTTCCTGGGTGAGGCCGCCAAAGCCATAGGCGTCGCCCTTGACTTCATCGACGTGCAGATATGTCTCGTGATGCAGCGGCCCCAGGATCCCGGCCATGCGCTGGAACATCGCGGCGAGATAGGCGGCCTTCTCGTCCTTGGTGTTGGTGCCTTCGCTGACGTGGATGTCGATCCAATAGCTCGCCAGCTTTTGCTCTGCGAGCGACTTGCCACCGGCGAACCAGTCACCCGCTTCCACCGACTTCACGATGATGGCGGTGACCTCAGGATCCTTGTGCAGGATTTTTGCAGTGAGCTCGGACACGGCGCTCGCGATGTCGGCCTTCAGCGAGGGCGACTGGCGGGAGGTGGTGTAGGACACGGTGATCAGCGGCATGGTCGTTCTCCTCATCATGTCGCGCGGTTCGCGCGGCGTTGGTAAGAAGCTAGACCGGCCCTCGACATTTTGGTATCTTATCTCTATTGATAGCAGTGATAACATATCATAATGACAGCAACGCTCGATATCGCCACCGTCCAGGCCTTCCTGCTGGTCGCCGACCTCCAGAGCTTCACCCGCACCGCCGAAGCGCTCGGCACGACCCAGGCGGCGGTCAGTCTGAAGCTGCAACGGCTGGAAACGCTGCTTGGCAAGCGCCTCGTCGAGCGCTCGCCGCGGGCGGTCCGGCTCACGGCAGACGGCGCGATGTTCCTCGAGCGCGCCCGGGCGCTGATCGCGGCACATGACCGCGCGCTGTCGGGCGAGGCCTCGGTCGCGCAGTCGCTCTCGCTCGGCATCTCCGACCACGCCGCGGGGCCGGAGCTGGTACCCCTGCTCGAACGCCTGCATGCGATGTCGTCGAACCTCACGCTCGCTGTCACCATCGGCTTCTCGCGCGAGATGCAGGAGGCCTATGATGCGGGCGAACTGGATGCGGTGATCGTGCGCCAGGAAGGCAGCCGCCGCGGCGGCGAGAAGCTGGCCGAGGACGAGTTCGGCTGGTTCGCGTCAAGACGCTTCACCGTGCCCAAGGGCGAAGCGCTGCCGCTCGCAACCCTCGCCCCGCCCTGCGGGGTCCGTGCGATCGCGGTGCGCGCGCTCGACAAGGCCGGCCTCGCCTGGCGCGAGCGTTTTGTCGGCGGCGGCGTCACGGCGGTGGTCGCGGCCGCACTTGCCGGACTTGCAATCGCGCCGCTGGCGCGACGGATCGCGCCTCCCGGGTTGGTCGATATCGGGCCGACCCATAAGCTGCCGAAACTCGGCAACTCCAAAGTGATGCTGCATTCGAAGGTCAGCGATCCCGCCAAGCTCGCGGCATTGCGCGCGGTGGCCGCGACGTTTCGGAGCGCGGCGGCGGTCTGACTCTGGACGGCTTTCCGGCTCGAATGCGCTGCGTGTGTCTGCTAGACTGCGTCCTGCATACGGGCTCGCAATATTGCCTAAAAAGGTTCCAAACCCGCGGGAACAATCCGCCACGTGCTGCGTTTGCCCCCGTTGAGGCAGGGTCCGGGAATGGTCGAGAAGTCTAGTCAGCAGAGGGACTTGTTCGAAAGCGAACGCAGTTTCCGCCTGTTAGTTGAAGGAGTTGCGGACTACGCGCTCTACATGCTCGATCCCACCGGAAGAATCACCAGCTGGAACATCGGCGGCGAGCGCATCAAGGGCTATTCCCCCGGGGAGATCCTCGGCCAGCACTTTTCCCGTTTCTACACCGAGACCGACCGCGCCAACGGCAAGCCCGCCCGTGCGCTCGGGATTGCGCGGGAAAAGGGCCGTTACGAGGAGGAAGGCTGGCGCGTCCGCAAGGACGGCACTTTCTTCTGGGCCAGCGTCGTGATCGATCCGATCTACGAGGCCGGCGAGCTGGTCGGCTTCGCCAAGATCACGCGCGACATCACCGAGCGCCGCAATACCCAGCTCAAGCTCGAGGCGATGCAGAAGCAGCTCGCCGAATCCCAGAAATTCGATGCGCTCGGCCAGCTCACCGGCGGGGTCGCCCACGACTTCAATAACCTCCTGATGATCATCAGCGGCAGCCTCCACATGCTGAAGCGAGGGGCCGACGACGAAGCCAAGCTTCAGCGCGCGATCTCAGCGATCGAGACCGCCACCAGGCGCGGCGCGGCGCTGACCAACCAGCTCCTCACCTTCGCGCGGCGGCAGAGCGTCAATCCGCAGGCGATCGACTTCGCCGACCGCATCGCGGCGATCCGCGAGGTGCTCGATGCCGGCGTCGGCAGCTCCGTGCGCTTGGCTTTCGACGTCAGCGGCGACGTCTGGCCGATCAGGACCGACGTTTCCGAGCTCGAGACCGCGCTGCTCAACCTGGTCATCAATGCGCGCGACGCGATGCCCGACGGAGGCACGGTGACGATCGCAGCGCGCAATCTCGTGCTCAACGAGGACCCCCTCGTCGGCGAATTCATCGCGATCGACGTCAGCGATACCGGCCTCGGCATTCCCTCCGACGTTCTCGACAAGATCTTCGAGCCGTTCTTCACGACCAAACCGATCGGAAAGGGCACCGGCCTCGGTCTCTCCCAGGTGCACGGCTTCGCCCATCAGGCCGGCGGCACGATCCGGGTCGCGAGCGCGCTCGGCAAGGGCACCACCTTCACCATCCTCCTGCCGCGCGGAGAAGACGAACCATCGCGCGAGGCGGCGGGAGAACCGGCGTTCCAAGGCAGCGGCACGGTGCTGCTGGTCGAGGACAATCCGGACGTCGCCGCCGTCAGCATCGGTCTCCTGGAGCAGCTCGGCTATCGGGTGCGCCGGGTCGCGGACGCCGAAGCCGCCTTGAGCGAGATCGAGAAGAACGGCGTCGACTTCGTGTTCTCGGATATCGTCATGCCCGGCAAGATGGACGGGCTCAGCCTGGCCCATCACCTCCGCCAGATCCGCCCCGGCCTGCCGATTCTGCTCGCCACCGGCTACAGCGAAGTCGCCGCAGGCGTGCGCGGCGATTTCCCGATCCTGCGCAAGCCCTACGAGATCCACGAATTGAGCGAAGCGATCGCCAAGCTGCCGCGGTAATTCTCTGGCTATACCGTCGGCAACACCGAAAACGCCTCGCCTGCCCGGCGCAAGTTCAGCTCGCCGACATCGGCCGTCTCGCTGGTGACACTGTCGACACGCGAAGACGGTGGGCCGTGGCGGCACAGCGCCACCATGTCGGCGACGTGCTTCGGCGGTCCTGCGAACAGCGCTTCGACGCTGCCGTCGCGGCGGTTGCGGACCCAGCCTTCGAGACCGCACGTCGTCGCCTGATGCTCGAGCCAAGCCCGGTAGCCGACGCCCTGTACACGGCCGCGGATCATGACCTGGAGGATCGCCCGGCTCATTGTTTCAGTCCAAGGACATCGGCGCTACGCGCCTTGACGTCGCCCTCGCGCGTGACACGGCTGGTCAGGTCCGATGACGGGAGGCCTTTGAGATTCTTCGGCGCAGTGCCGTCGCGTAGCGCCTTCTGCGTCTCGTAAACGGCCTGTGTTGCGGCCGCGATCGGCGCATGGCCCTGAAGCGCGATGCGCACGCGCTGGCCCGCGAGGTATTCGAGCACGTTCAGCTCCTCCGGCGCGCCGCCGAGCACGATCGGCAGGCGCGTCGCAGATGCGATGGCTTCGAGCTCGGCACGCGACTTGATGCCGGTGAAGAACAGGGCGTCGACGCCGGTAGCCTCATAGGCCCTGGCGCGGCGGATCGCATCCCCGATCGAGGTGATCGAGGCCGCGCCGGTGCGGCCCATGATGACGAGCGAGGGATCGCCGCGGCCGTCGAGTGCCGCCTTCATCTTGCCGACGCCCTCCTCCAGCGAGATCAGCTGCGTCTTCGCCTCGCCGAACCCAGCCGGCAGCAGCGTGTCCTCTATGGTGAGGCCGGCGGCGCCCGCCGTCTCCAGCTCCTGCACCGTGCGGCGCACGTTGAGCGCGTTGCCATAGCCGTGATCGGCATCGACCAGCACCGGAAGCGCTGCCGCACGCGACATCCGCCGCATCTGCTCGGCAAGCTCGGTGAGCGTGATCAGCGTGATGTCGGGGTCGCCGAGCACCGCGAGCGAAGCCACCGAGCCGCCGAACATGCCGAGCGGGAAACCGAGATCCTCGGCGATGCGGATCGAGATGGCGTCGTAGACCGAGCCGGGATGGACGCACGTCCCGCCCGACAGGATCGCTCGCAGTTTTTCGCGGCGGGAACGAAAGGCCATGGTGATGTCTCGGTTAGTGCGAATTGCGTCCCCGCCGTCGTCCTGGCGAAAGCCAGGACCCATTACCACAATTGGATATGGTGGCAGAAAATGACGGCCACCATCGCCATCAACAACTACTCCCTGGGGTAATGGGTCCTGGCTTTCGCCAGGACGACATTGGGCCCCTACGCAAACTCCAAAATCAGCGCGTCCACCGCAAGCGTCGCGCCGGCGGTGGCGTGGATCTTCTTTACGGTGCCGTCCTGCTCGGCGCGCAGCACGTTCTGCATCTTCATGGCTTCGACCACCGCGAGCGTCTCGCCGGCCTTGACCTCCTGCCCTTCGGTGACCGCGATCGAGACCACGAGACCGGGCATTGGACAAAGCAGTTTCTTGCCGGTGTCGGCAGCCGTGGTCACCGGCATCAGCCGCGCCGAGGCAGCTTCCGCTTCGGTCCAGACATAGACCGGCACCTCGACGCCCTGATGCGCGAGGCGGATGCCGTTCGCGATCGGGCGCACCTGCACCGCCACGAGGTGCCCGTCGATGGTGCCCTGCCAGACCGGATCGCCCGGCTTCCACGGCGATTGCAACAGATGCGCATTGCCGGCCTTGCCGTCGGCATCGAGGAAACGCACCGCGACCGCCTCGCCCTCGCGCGCGATCTCCAGCAGGATCTCCTGGCGCTCGAGCCAGACCGCACGGCGCCGCTCGCGCTGCACGATGCGGCCGCCCATCTGACCCGAGATCTGCCGCTTGCGCTCGCCGAGCACGTGATCGATGGCGGCGCCGACCGCGGCAAGCCGCCGTGCGACCTCGCCTTCCGGCACGCGCACGGCAAAGCCCTTGGGGAATTCCTCGGCGATAAAGCCGGTGGAGAGCCGGCCTTCGCGCCAGCGCGGATGATGCATCAGCGCCGACAGGAACGGGATGTTGTGACGGATGCCGTCCACATAGAATGAGTCCAGCGCGGTGGCCTGCGCCTCGATCGCGGCCGCGCGCGACGGCGCGTGGGTGACGAGCTTGGCGATCATCGGATCGTAATGGATCGAGATCTCGCCGCCCTCCTGCACGCCGGTGTCGTTGCGCACGGTGATGCCGTCCTGGCTCGCTTCCGCCGGCGGACGGTATTTCACGAGGCGCCCGATCGAGGGCAGGAAGTTGCGGAACGGGTCTTCGGCGTAGAGACGCGACTCCACTGCCCAGCCCGTGAGCGTGACGTCCTTCTGCGCAATGGCGAGCTTCTCGCCGGCGGCAACGCGGAGCATCTGCTCGACGAGGTCGACGCCGGTGACAAGCTCGGTGACGGGATGCTCGACCTGGAGGCGCGTGTTCATCTCCAGGAAGTAGAAGCTCTTGTCCTGCCCCGCGACGAATTCGACGGTGCCGGCAGAGTCGTAATTCACGGCCTTGGCGAGTGCGACTGCCTGCTCGCCCATCTTGCGGCGAGTGGCTTCGTCGAGCAGCGGCGACGGCGCTTCCTCGATGACCTTCTGGTTGCGGCGCTGGATCGAGCATTCGCGCTCGCCGAGATAGATCACGTTGCCGTGCTTGTCGCCGAGCAGCTGGATCTCGATGTGGCGGGGGTCGACGATGAACTTCTCGATGAAGACCCGGTCGTCGCCGAACGAGGCCTTGGCCTCGGCCTTGGCGAGGTTGAATCCTTCGGCGACCTCGGAGGTCGAATGCGCGATGCGCATGCCCTTGCCGCCACCGCCGGCCGAGGCCTTGATCATCACGGGATAACCGATCTCGTCGGCGATCTTGACCGCGTGCGTGGCGTCGTCGATGACGCCGAGATAGCCGGGCACGGTCGAGACTTTTGCCTTCGCGGCAGCCCTCTTGGATTCGATCTTGTCGCCCATCGCCGCAATCGCACCCGGGTTGGGGCCGATGAAGACGATACCGGCCGCCTCGAGCGCGCGCGGAAACGCCTCGCGCTCAGACAGGAAGCCGTAACCGGGATGCACGGCCTCGGCGCCGGTCTTGCGGCAGGCCTCCACGATCTTCTCGATCACCAGATAACTCTCGGCCGCAGCCGGCGGGCCGATCAGCACGGCCTCGTCGGCCATCTCGACATGGAGGGCGTCGCGGTCGGCCTCGGAATACACCGCGACCGTCTGAACTCCCATGCGGCGAGCGGTCTTGATGACCCGGCAGGCGATTTCGCCGCGATTGGCGATCAGAATGCGTTTGAACATGCTTTTCTTGAGTCTCGACCTTGGGCGGGACCCTTCCCTGGCCGTTGGAGCCTATGGGAGGGCCGTGTGGCTCCCGTGGTACATCAAAATAGGCCGGAGGCAACGGTCAAAATCCGGGTCCTCTGGCGTACCAGCGCAAGACCAAAGCAAGACCGAAACGGGCCTGGCAGGCCCCGAAGGGCCTACGGCTTCCCGGCTTTGCCCACGTCCCGGACCAGGCCGTGAATGAAGCCGAGCTTGTCGACAACGACCGGCGAGAGGATGAACGGATAGAGGTCGCGCATGCCCATGGCGCGGTTGACGCTGTTCATGGCGAAGGTGAAAGGCAGCCATGCGTTGACGATCGCCTCGACGTCCCTCGCATCGTAAGGGTTGAAGCGGATACGCGTCGTCAACTCCCCGTCGCGGTCGACCTTGGGCCGCACCTCCATGCCGAACTCGCTGGCCATCTCCAGGGTGTCGACGATGTGAAGATAGTGCGCCCAGGTCTCCGCGAAATCCTCCCACGGATGCGTCGTCGCGTAGGCCGAAACGTAGTTCTGCTGCCAGTCCGGCGGGGCGCCATCGGCATAGTGGCGCTGCAGGGCCTGGCCGTAATCGGCGGAATCGTCGCCGAACACGGCGCGGCATTCGTCGAGCTTGCCGCCGTCGCGCACCAGCACGTCCCAGAAATAGTGCCCGACCTCGTGGCGGAAATGCCCGAGCAGCGTCCGGTAGGGCTCGCCCATCTCCAGCCTGCGCCGCTCGCGCTCGATGTCGTCGGCCTCGGTCAGCGCGATCGTGATCAGGCCGTTGTCGTGGCCGGTCAGGACCTTCTGCCCGCTCTGCGGATCGTCGGCGAGGAAATTGAAGATCAGGCCATGTTCGGGATTGTCCTGCCGGGTCTGGAGCGGCAGCTTCCAGCGGATCAGGGAATAGAACAGCCGGTGCTTCGCCATTTCCAGCTCCCGCCAGCCGGCGAGTTGCGCCGGATCCGACAGGTCCGGGACGACGCCGTTATGGCGGCAGGCGCGGCAATAGCCGGTGGTATCGCCCGCATCCGTCAGCCAGTTGCACGCATCATGCTCGGCATTGCTGCACAGCATGCGACTTTCGCCCTTGGTAGCCAGCGTCCGCCAGACCCCACCTTGAGCCTCCCCGTCGGGCTCGATCGCCGACATCGTCTCCTTCTCGGGCAAGAACGCGACGTGATGCCCGCAGCGTTCGCAGGCGCGGTTCTCGAAATAGAGGACGTTGCCGCAGGCCTGGCAGACAAAAAGCTTCAAGATTTAGCCTCTTCGGAAAGGGAGCTTTTGGGAATGAAAGTTGTGGCGCCCCGGAGATACGCGCCCGGAAGGCTCATCGTTCCAAGGTTCGGAACAAATAGCCAGACTCGGCGTTCGTTCATGCCCACCACACTGCATTCGGCGACGTCTTTCTTTCCATATTTCCTTTGAGCCATGGCCATCACGCTTCGTCTGTGTGAATATCGGTCGGCCACGTGCGCTCCCGCATCACAACGGCCACCGCCTTGAACGATCCTTTGCCCGAGACCTTCGCCGCCGAAAGGCTGCGCCAGCACCTGGAAGACGTCGCACGCGAGCGCGACAACGCCTATCGCGCGCTCCAGGAGCGCGAAGCCGAGCTTGCGCGCATCCAGCGCATCGGCAAGGTCGGCGGTCTCGAAGTCGACTTCCGCGAAGGCTTCAAGAACCGCCGTTCGCCGGAATATCTGATGCTCCACGGCCTGCCGCCGGAAGCCGCCGACGAGTCGCACGAGGACTGGATCAACCGCATTCATCCCGACGACCGGGACGCTACGGTGAAGCATTTCATCGACGCGCTGTCCGGCACCAGCGAGGACTACACCGCCGAATACCGCATCATCCGCCCGAGCGACGGCGAGACCCGCTGGATCCGCGTCGTTGCCAAAATCGAGCGCGACGGTGGCGGCCGTGCCCTCCGCCTCGTCGGCGCCCATATCGACGTCACCGACCAGATGCTGGTGCGCGAGACCCTGCGCGAGAGCGAGGAGCGCTTCCGGCTGATCGCCGACAGCGCCCCGGTGCCGATCTGGGTCACGAAACTCGACCGCACACGGTCCTTCGCCAACCAGGCCTATGTCGATTTCGTCGGCCTGCCCTATGACCAGGCCATCTCCTTCGACTGGCGCAAGGTGCTCCATCCGGACGACCTGCCGCATGTGCTGCAGCAGTCCGTTCAGGGTGAAGCATCGCTCAAACCGTTCGTGCTGGAAGCCCGCTACAAGAACGCCGCCGGTGAATGGCGCTGGCTGCGTTCGGAATCGCAGCCGCGCTGGGACCCGACCGGCAGGCATATCGGCTTCATCGGCGTTGCCCATGACATTACGGTGGCCAAGCAGGCCGAGATCGAGCTCCGGCAGCTCAATGAGACGCTGGAAGAACGCATCGCCGAGCGCACCGCCGAGCTCGAATCCAACGAGGCGCGGCTGCGCGCGATCCTGGAGACCAGCAACCAATATCAGGGTCTCGTCAATCTCAAGGGCGAGCTGCTTTACGCCAACACGACCGTGCTCGACGCCATCAAGGCGAGCCCTGTGGACGTGATCGGAAAGCCGTTATGGCAGACGCCCTGGTTCAGCACGACAGAGAGCATGAGTGCGCGGGTGCGCGAGGCCTTCGACACCGTGCTGAAAGGCGAAGCCGTGCGGCTGGAGATGCGCCTGCGCCTTCCCATCGGCGAGCGTGATTTCGAGTTCGGCATGCGCCCGGTGCTCGACCGCCACGGCAACATCACCGGCGCGGTGCCCGAGGCGGTGGACATCACCGAGCGCCGCCGCGGCGAGGAAGCGCTGCGGCAATCGCAGAAGATGGAGGCGATCGGCCAGCTCACCGGCGGCGTCGCGCACGACTTCAACAATCTGCTTACCATCATCCGCTCGGCCACCGATTTCCTGCGGCGCCGCGAGCTGCCGGAGGAGCGCCGCCGCCGCTATGTCGATGCCATCTCCGACACCGTCGAGCGTGCCTCCAAGCTGACCGCCCAGCTGCTGGCGTTTGCGCGCCGGCAGCCACTGAAACCCCAGATATTCAACGTCGGCAGCCAGATTGAAGGCGTCGCGCAACTGGTCCGGCCGCTGGTCGGTGCTCGCATCGAAATCGCGGTGGAGGTTCACGATGGCGACTGCTTCACGGTCGCCGATATCGCGCAATTCGAGACCGCGCTGATCAACCTCGCCATCAACGCACGCGACGCCATGGACGGCGAAGGCCGCCTCACCATCGCGGTCCGGAAAGTTCAGGGCATCCCCAACCTTCGCGCGCAACCGGCGCGCGGCGGCGACTTTGTCGCGATCTCGGTCGCCGACACCGGCAGCGGCATCGCGCCCGAAAACATCGAGGCCATCTTCGAGCCGTTCTTCACCACCAAGGAGGTCGGCAAGGGCACCGGCCTCGGCCTGAGCCAGGCCTTCGGCTTCGCAAAGCAGTCCGAGGGCGACATCGCCGTGACGAGCACACATGGTGAAGGTGCGACCTTCACCATCTATCTGCCGCGGGCGCAAAGCCCCGCGACGGATCAGGAAGCCGCGGCGCTGACCTATGAGGCCGCGGCCACCGGGCGCGGCTATCGCGTGCTCGTGGTGGAAGACGACGACGAGGTCGGTCGCTTCTCCACGGAGCTGCTGGAAGACCTCGGCTATGTCGTTCGCCGCGCCGCCAACGCCAATGCGGCGCTCGCCATCCTCGGCGAGAACGAGTTCGCCGTCGATCTCGTCTTCTCCGACGTCATCATGCCCGGCATGAACGGCGTCGAGCTCGCCGGCATCATCCGCGAACGCTATCCGGGCCTGCCCGTCGTGCTCACCTCTGGTTACAGCAACGTTCTCGCCGAGAACGCCGATCGCGGTTTCGAGCTGATCCAGAAGCCGTATTCGGTCGAAGCGCTGTCGCGCATTTTGCGCAAGGCGATCACGGCAAAGCCGTCGATGGCGCGGTGAGTGTGACGATCGCGAGAACGCGGCACGGACTGCGTCATTTCGAGCGCGGCGAAGCGATTCAGAATCATCCGGCGGCGCAGCTTGGATTGCTTCGTCGCAAGAGCTCCTCGCAATGACGGTGCTATCGCGCCGCTCCAACCCGGCAGGCTTTTGAACAAAATCATAGACCGAAACTCGGCCCGAGACGCGGCGATGCGCAGACGGCGGTCCGCGCCCGCGGGGAAGACAGCGGCGGCGGCTTCCGCTATCGCTGCCGAATGAACCGACACATCCTAGGGATCGAACGTGCCGTCTGACGCCATCCTGGCCTGGAGCATCATCGTCGCCGCGACCGCAGGCGTCATCATCCGGCCCTTTCGCCTGCCGGAGGCGATCTGGGCCGTCATCGGCGCCAGTGCGCTGGTGCTGCTCGGCCTGCTGCCGTGGCGGGATGCGCTCACCGGCATCGAAAAAGGCGTGGATGTCTATCTGTTCCTGATCGGCATGATGCTGATCGCCGAACTGGCGCGGCTCGAAGGCCTGTTCGACTATCTCGCGGCGCTCGCCGTGGAATATGCCGGCGGCTCGCCGCAGCGGCTGTTCCTGCTGATCTACATCGTCGGCACGCTCGTCACCGTCCTGCTCTCGAACGACGCCACCGCGATCGTGCTGACGCCCGCCGTCTATGCCGCGACGCGCGCCGCCGGCGCCAAGCCGCTGCCTTATCTCTTCGTCTGCGCCTTCATCGCCAACGCCGCGAGCTTCGTGCTGCCGATCTCCAACCCGGCCAATCTCGTCGTGTTCGGGGCCCACATGCCTGCGCTCACCGAATGGCTGCGCCTGTTCGCCCTGCCCTCGGCGGCCTCGATCCTTCTGACCTATGTCGTGCTACGCCTGACCCAGCACCGCGTCTTGAAGGAAGAGACGATCGCGCGCAGCGTGCCGCATCCAAAGCTCGGCCGCGGCGGCAAGTTGACGGCCATCGGTATCGTGGCGATCGGAATCGTGCTGGTCACCGCCTCCGCGCTGGACAAGCAATTGGGCCTGCCGACCTTCGTTTGCGGCGTGGTGACAGCCGCAATCGTGCTGCTGCTCAACCGGCAATCGCCGCTCCCCGTGCTGCGCGGCGTCTCCTGGAGCGTGCTGCCGCTGGTCGGCGGGCTGTTCGTGATGGTGGAAGCGCTGATCAAGACCGGCGTGATCGGGCAGCTCAGCGCGCTGCTGCATGAAGCTGTCGGGCAATCCGTGACGAAGGCGGCCTGGAGCGTCGGCATCGCCACCGCGATCGCCGACAACATCGCCAACAATCTTCCCGTCGGCCTCGTTGCCGGCTCGGTCGCCGCCAGCGATCACTTGCCCGCGCCGGTCGTGAGCGCCATCCTGATCGGCGTCGATCTCGGGCCGAATCTGTCGGTGACCGGTTCGCTCGCCACCATCCTGTGGCTGGTGGCGTTGCGGCGGGAAAAGATCGAGGTCGGCGCCTGGCCGTTCCTGAAGCTCGGAGTGATGGTGACGCCGCCCGCCTTGATCGCGGCGCTTGCGGCCGCGATCCGGTAATCGCGCGCAGTTTGCGGCGCATCAATGTCGCCGCTGACGCCGGGCCTATACTGCACCTTGTCGCGCGGCCTGATACCGCGCGGCAAGGAAGGTTCATCATGCAGATCCAGTCGAAGGCATTGCCGCAGAGCTTCTCCCTGCGCCGCACGTTTCAAGGCTTCACCACAGCGGACCAAGGCCGGGGTGAAGCATCCCACCCGCTATTGGTCTTTTCGGTCGTGGTGCTGCTGACCCTGTTCGCCATCGTGGAGATCGACCTGCACAGCGCACAGCTTCAGGTGATCGGCCTGCTCGGCCACGGTGCTGGGATCGATCCCATCTTCCTAAGCCCGTAGCCCTTGGCGCGCCACGTCCACAGGAAAAGCCCGATCGCGGCCATCGCGGCCGCGACCGGGGTCACGCACCGTCAATCGTTCTCGTAGCCGTAGACTTCCGGCAGGATGAAGATTGCGGCGAGCAATCCGATCAGCGGGAAGATCGCGACCATCAGCGTGGCATTGGCCTGCCCGATCGCAGCGAACACCGTCGGGAACAGGAATATCGCCAGGAACGACGGCAGCTTCACGAACATGTAGGCGAAGCCGCTGGCGGTGCCGCGATATTTCGGCTTTGCGACCATGGTCGGGATCGTCATGCAGTTCGACGCATCCCAATAATGGCCCCACAGCATCGCAGCAGCCGCGAACGGCAGCAGGATCTTGTTGTCGGTGTAGAGCGCGAAGGCCGCGACCAGCAGCGAGACCAGCACGATCGAGAAGCCCGCGATCGAGATGCCGCGGTGGCCGATCTTCGGCGTCAGCAGCGGACCGACCCAGCCCGACACGGCGGCGAAGGAGAATAGCGCCATCGTCACCAGATTGATGCCGAGCACGCTCGACACGCCGACCATCACAAAGAGCACCGGCAGGTAGAACGCGAAGGTCGAGAACTCGCTGGCCTGCGCGAAGCAGGCGATCCAGCCGTAGATCGTGGCGCGCCAGCGGATCGGATCCTTCTTGAGGTCGGCGAGGAACGCACGGGTGGAGACCTTGGGCACCTCCACGTCACGGTCCGGCAGCATGGCGAGATCGTCGTTGAACATCTCGCGCGCGACCTGCTTGGCCTCGCGGTAGCGTCCCTTCTGCACCAGCCACACCGCCGTCTCAGGCACGTCGTGCCGCATGATCAGGATAATCAGCGCCGGCAGCGCGCCGAGGCCGAGCGTCACCCGCCACAGCGTCTCGTGGTGAATGTCGAACAGCAGGAAGATCACGATGACGCCGATCGTCAAGACCTCGCCGACCGCGAACATGAACTGCCAGCGGTTACCCATGACCTCGCGCTCACCCTTGGCCATGGATTCCATGATGTAGGTGTAGCCGGTCGAGATGTCCGAACCGAGCGGTATGCCGAGCAGGAAGCGGATCACGACGAGCCAGCCGACGCTGGGCACGAAGGCCTGTGCCAGCGCCAGCACGATGAACATCACCATCGTCACCAGGAACATGACACGGCGGCCGATCTTGTCGGAGAGCCAGCCGCCGAGCAGTGCGCCGATCATGGCGCCGCCCTGCGTACCGGCCGCGGCCAGGCCCAGCATTAGCGGATCGGGATTGAACTGCTCCTTGATGAAGATCAGCACGAAGGCGATCGAATAGAGGTCCCAGGCTTCGACCAGGATCGAGGCCATCATCAGCCAGCCGACCTTGTTGCCCTTGGGACTGTAGTTCGTGATGAGGTAGCGGACCGCGGCTTCGCTCGCGGTCGGTTGTGGCATCGCCATCGTCGACATCTTTGGTCCTCCTGAATTTTTACGTGCCGAGCAGCGGCTCGATGCTGCAATCGAGCAGGCGCGGGTCGATCCCCACCTCCATGCCGGTGAACATCTCGCCCATGTAGTCGATCAGTGCATCGCTGGCCTTCACCGCGTCCTCGACGCGACGATTGGCAACCGCATTAAGAATAGCCAGATGATGATCGATTGTTCCTGACAGTTCGGCCTGCCCCGGCATGAAACGGTGGTGGATGTAGCCGATGCGCCGGTACAGCGTGTGCAATGGCCGCAGCGTGTGCACCAGAAACGGCTCGCCTGCCGCCTCCAGCACCAGCGCGTCGATGCGGCGGTCGATATGATTGAACTCGTCGAGGGTCAGATTGGCGCGGCGCTCGCGCAAGAGTCGCTCGATATGCAGCGCCTGATTGCGGTGCGAGAGGCTGGCGCGATCGGCCGCGAGCCGGATCACGAAGCGCTCCATGTCGCGGCGCAAGGCCAGCAGCATGCGCTCGCGTGCCAGATCGATCGGCGCAATGCGCAGACCGTGGCGCGGACGGATGATGATCAATGTATCGGCGGAGAGACGATTGACGGCGTGATGAACCGGCGTGCGGCCGAAGCCGGTGATATGCTGCAATTCCAGCATCGTCATGAACTGGCCGGGCTTGAGCTCGCAATGGACGAGCAGCTCTTCGATCCTTTGATACGCCAGCTCGAAGAAGTTGAGACGGTTGCGCCGGGAGGGCTTGCCCTCGCCGTCGTCGTTCCTCACCACCTCGAGCGCGCGCTTGCGCGTTGCCATGTCGTCTCTCCCCTCAGCCCGCGCCGTCGTTGCAGGGCGGCGCTTTGTTGGTGATATCCCTAAAACATGTTGTGATATATTACAAGCGAGCGTAAGACTCGACCCCTGCCCGCACCATGTTGCGGTGCGGAATGACAACAAAACGGCGCTGCGCGCGCCTGCGATGGGAGGAGTATTGCCGTGAAGATCACGTCGATCGAGACGCTGCGCACCGAAGAATTCTCCAACGTCATCTGGGTGCGCGTCCACACCGACACGGGCATGATCGGTCTCGGCGAAACCTTCTACGGCGCCGGCGCGGTCGAGGCCCAGATCCACGACACCTTTGCCGGCCGCCTGCTCGGCCGCAATCCGCTGCACATCGAGGCGATCCATCGCGACATGCTGAACCTGCCGATGGCGCAGTCGTCCACCGGCGTCGAATATCGCGCGGCTTCGGCGATCGACATTGCGCTATGGGACCTGTTCGGCAAGGTCTGCAATCAGCCGGTGCACCAGATGCTCGGCGGCCTCTGCCGGGACAAGCAGCGCATCTACAACACCTGCGCCGGCACCCAATATGTCCGCTCCACCAATATCAGCCCGGTCGCGAATTGGAATCTCGGTGGCTCCCAGGGGCCCTACGAAGACCTCGACGGCTTCATGAACAACGCCGATGCGCTTGCCGAAAACCTGCTGGAGAGCGGCATCTCGGCGATGAAGATCTGGCCGTTCGATCCGGCGGCGCAGGAGAACAAGGGCCTGTACATCACCGCCGCCCAGATGAAGCACGCGATCGAGCCGTTTGAAAAAATCCGCAAGGCCGTCGGCGACAAGATGGAGATCATGGTCGAGCTTCATTCGCTCTGGAACCTGCCGACCGCGAAACAGATTGCGCGCGCGCTCGAGCCCTACAAGCCGACCTGGTACGAAGACCCGATCCGGATGAACTCGCCGCAGGCGCTGGCCGAATACGCCCGCTGCACCGACGTCTGGGTCTGCGCCAGCGAGACGCTCGGCTCGCGCTTCCCCTATAAGGACATGCTCGACCGCGACGCCATGCACGTGGTTATGGCGGATCTGTGCTGGACCGGCGGCCTCACCGAAGGCCGCAAGATCGCGGCGATGGCCGAGACCTATCACCGGCCCTTCGCACCGCACGACTGCATCGGCCCGATCGGCTTCATCGCCGCCATCCACATGTCGTTCAGCCAGCCCAACACGCTGATCCAGGAATCGGTGCGCGCTTTCTACAAGGGCTGGTACAATGAGCTCGTCACCACCATGCCCACGATCAAGGACGGTTTCGTCTATCCGATGGAAGGCCCCGGCCTCGGCGTCGACCTTCTGCCCGCCGTATTCGACCGCTCCGATCTGACCGTGCGCCGTTCCAACATCTGAGGATTCTTGAGATGAGCACCGCCCTCTTCGACCTTTCCGGCCGCACCGCGCTCGTGACCGGCTCCTCCCGCGGCCTCGGCCGCGCCATCGCCGAGGGCATGGCCAAGGCCGGCGCCAGGATCATCGTCAACGGCGTCGATCCCAACCGCGTCGAGCAGGCCGTCGCCGAGTTTCGCGCTGCCGGGCATCAGGCCGAAGGCGCCGCTTTCAATGTCACCGTCGAGCCCGCGATCGTCGCCGCCTTCAACGACTTCGACAACAAGGGCATCGCGGTCGACATCCTCGTCAACAATGCCGGCATCCAGCACCGCAAGCCGCTGGTGGAGTTCACCACTGACGAGTGGCGCAAGGTGATCGAGACCAATCTCACCAGCGCCTTCGTGATCGGCCGCGAAGCGGCCAAGCGCATGATCCCGCGCAAGCACGGCAAGATCATCAATATCGGCTCGCTCGGCAGCGAGCTCGCGCGTCCCACGATTGCGCCCTACACCGCCGCCAAGGGCGGCATCAAGAACCTGACCCGCTCGATGGCGGTGGAATGGGCCCAGCACGGCATCCAGGCCAACGCGATCGGCCCCGGCTACATGCTGACCGACATGAACGAGGCGCTGGTCAACAACACCGACTTCAACAACTGGCTGATGGGCCGCGTTCCCTCCAAGCGCTGGGGCCGACCGGACGAGCTGGTCGGCGCTGCGATCTTCCTGGCGTCGGATGCTTCGACCTATGTCAACGGCCAGATCATCTATGTCGATGGCGGCATGATCGCCGCGATGTAATCGCGAACAGGGAACGAGAGCATGCGCGCCGTCGTCATTCATGCACCAAAAGATCTGCGGATCGACCTCTATCCGGATGCAGCGCCCGGCCCGGGCGAAGTCCGCGTCAAGATCGCGAACGGCGGCATCTGCGGGTCCGATCTGCACTACTATCATCACGGCGGCTTCGGTGTCGTGCGCATCCAGCAGCCGATGGCGCTGGGGCACGAGATCGCCGGCGTTGTCGCAGCCGTCGGTGACGGCGTCACGAACGTGAAGCCGGGCGCCCGAATCGCGGTCAACCCGAGCAAGCCGTGCGGCCAGTGCCTGCATTGCCAGGAAGGCATGCGCAACCAGTGCCTCGACATGCGCTTCCTCGGCAGCGCGATGCGCTTTCCCCATGTGCAGGGCGGCTTTCGCGAATTCATCACCGTCGATGCGGCGCAGGCCGTTCCGATCACCGACAAGCTATCGCTGGCGGAAGCCGCGGTCGCCGAGCCGCTCGCGGTGTGCCTGCATGCCGGCAACCAGGCCGGGCCCCTGCTCGGCAAGCGCGTGCTGATCACCGGCTGCGGCCCGATCGGCGCGCTGATGATTCTGGTCTCGCGCTTCGGCGGCGCGGCCGAGATCGTGGTCACCGACGTCGCGGAGGCGCCGCTTGCGGTCGCCAGGAAGCTGGGGGCCAGTCATGCCATCAATGTCGCGGCCGATGCCACGGCGCTCGATCCCTGGCGCACGGGCAAGGGAGTATTTGACACGCTGTTCGAAGCCTCCGGCAACCAGGCCGCACTCCGCACCGCGCTCGACGTGCTCAGGCCCGGTGCCACGCTGGTGCAGCTCGGCCTCGGCGGCGAGATGACGCTGCCGATCAACTCCATCGTCGCCAAGGAATTGCAGCTGCGCGGCACCTTCCGCTTCGACTCCGAATTCGAGCTGGCGGTGCGGCTGATGGGGGAAGGCCTGATCGACGTCAAGCCGCTGATCACGGCGACCATGCCGTTCGAGAACGCGGTCGCCGCGTTCGAGCTCGCCAGCGACCGCTCGCAGTCGATGAAGGTGCAGCTGACGTTCTGAGGCCGCGCCTGAGGCCTATTGCTGCGGCTGGTTCTCGATCATGCGATCACTGACCAGCCGCACCGCGCCCCGTTTCCAGGAATAGTCCGCGCCCAGGCGCAGGCCGCTGTCGCCGCGTGCCAGCACCGCGCCGGTCCTGGCATCGCGCACCTGGAAGCCGAGCGTATATTCGGTACGGCTGACCCGCCGCACCACCCCGATCAGCGACTGATCCGCACCGAGCCCTTGCGCAATCGCCGCTTCGCAGCCGCCGCAGTCGCGTAAAGCGCGTGCCTTCACCGCCTTCTCGTTCGTGCTGCCGACATCGACGAGGCGGTAGCGGCCGGATCGGCCGAGGGCGTCGCGGACACTCCCGGTCACTTCGGCCAGATAGGATGCATCCGCGGCCGCGAGGCCGGCGGCCGGCGCCGCGGTGTTGTCGTCGAGCTCGAATTCGAACACCGCGAGTGCGATCGGCGCGGGTGTGCCGAGTGCGGCCATGATCTCGCGCGACACGAAGATCTCGGCACGCTGCCATGATTCATCATTGTCGCCACGGAAGGTGTAGAGCTTGTCCATCACGACCTTTTTGGCGCCGACATCGATCACGGCGACCTTGGCCCATTGTACCAGCGTGCTCGTCTTCTGGATGCCGCCGATGACCTTGAACGCCGCGCCGTCCTGGGCCGACGGCACGAGCCGGTAGCGCCGGTCCCCGCCGATGTCTTGCCGGAGCGCGGCCATGAAGGCCGCCAGCCGTCGCTCGTGGGCGGCGGCCTGGTTGGCGGGTTCAGCCGACGTATCGGCATAACTGAAATCGTCCATGGCGACGCCGATGGCGGTTTCGGCAAGCGCATAAGACGCCGGGAGGACGACAAGGAGACAGACTGACAGGATCAACCGGCGGAGGTGCATAAATGTGCCTCGTGTGACGGAACGGCGCGCCAATCTGGACGGCGCAATCAGGCCATGCAGCAGCGCCGGTCCCGACGATGGCCGGGAAAATTTCACGACGGTGCACCGCGCTCACGCCTGGCGGCTTTGCGCCGGATGCGATCTGCCGTTTAATGCGGACGCGACAAACCCGTTCGCACCAGGTGCCTGCCGATGTGGAACCGCCCGAGGTTCGATCTCAAAGTCCGTCTGACGTTGCGCGTGGCCGCGATATCGGCCGCCTGCTTCACCGCGATCTCCGCTTATTTCCTGATTACGGCCGACCGCGCGGCGCATGCGCGCCTCGACGATATCGCCGCGATCGTGGCCAAGACGCTGGAGCTGCAGCAGGGCAAGATCCAGTGGGTCGCGAGCCCCCGCTCGGACTTTCCCAATCTCGACCCAGTTTCGGCTTATGTGATGACGCCCGGCCTGTGCCTGGCGTTCCGCGGCACGAGCGGCGACATCCTCCAGCGCTTCTGCAGCGGCGCGCCCGCCCCGGCGAACCCGCCACCGCAAGCCTTCACGGCCTTCTATCGCAGCCTGTTCGACCCCGGCCGCGAAGCCGCGCGGCCTGTGATCGTGCGCGGAGCGAAGCTCGGCGACGCCGTGGTCTCGGTCGAGCCGGCCGTGCAGACGGCGGAGGCCTGGCACGAGGCCGGCCGCCTGATGCTCGCGCTGGCGATCGCGCTGCCGCTGCTCTGCGCGCTGGTCTACGCCGCGCTGGCACGCGCGCTGCGCCCCACCCGCATGATCCGCACCGGCCTCGAGCGGATCGCCGCCAACGACCTCACCACGCGGCTGCCGCCGTTCGACCTTGCCGAGCTCTCCGCGATCCGCGACGGCTTTAACCATCTCGCCGAAAGCCTCGAGACCGCGCTTGCCGAACGCAGCGAGCTGACGCGAAAGCTGATCGCGCTCCAGGACGAGGAGCGCCGCCATCTCGCGCGCGAGCTGCATGACGAGTTCGGCCAGTCCCTCGCCGCCATCCGCGCCCTCGCCTCCTCCGCTCGCCAGACCGCCGCGCAGGACTGCCCTGCCCTGCTTGGCGAATGCGACGGCATCGCGCGGACCGCAACCGGCATGATGGAAACGTTGCGCGGCACA
Source organism: Bradyrhizobium sp. WSM4873 (assembly GCF_055811355.1). Classification (NCBI taxonomy): domain Bacteria; kingdom Pseudomonadati; phylum Pseudomonadota; class Alphaproteobacteria; order Hyphomicrobiales; family Nitrobacteraceae; genus Bradyrhizobium; species Bradyrhizobium sp. WSM4873. The sequence goes on from NZ_JBVVPS010000017.1 coordinate 25,339, forward strand.
TTGTTCCGGCTGCGGCCACCCGATGTCGAGGAGCTCGGGCTCGTCGCCAGCCTCGAAGGCCTCGTCGCGGGCTGGAACGGGCGCAGCCGCGGCGAGACGCGCTTCTCGATCCGGTTCGACGGCGCATTCGAGACCCTGCCGGCCACGATCAGCGCCAGCCTCTACCGGATCGTGCAGGAGGCGCTCACCAATGCCGCCAAGCATGCCGTCGCCACCAAGGTCAGCCTGGAATTGACGATGGGCGCCGGCGAGATCGCGCTTGCGATCGACGATGACGGACGCGCGAGCGATCCCGTCGCGAAATCGGGAATGGGCCTGCTCGGCATGCGCGAGCGCGTCGCAGCCTTGCGCGGCCAATTGAGCTTCGAGGCTGCGCCGAACGGCGGCTCCGCACTGCGCGTGGTCATTCCGCTCGCAGCCGCCGATCGACCGCCGCTGGAGCATGCCGCATGAGCGCGGCCGATGCCACCATTCTGCTGGTCGACGACCATTCCGTCGTCCGCGAGGGCTATCGCTCCGTGCTCCAGAAGCAGCCGGGACTTCGCGTCATCGCCGAAGCCGCCGACGGCGCGGAGGCCTATCGTCTCTACAAATCGGAGGCGCCCGACCTCGTCATCATGGATCTGAGCATGCCCGGCATCGGCGGCATCGAGGCGGTCCGGCGCATCAGGCAGTGGGACAAGGGCGCGAGGATCCTCGTCTTCACCATGCATGAAAATGCCGGCTTTGCCGTGCAGGCGATCCGCGCCGGCGCCAGGGGCTACGTCACCAAGACCAGTCCACCGGAGACGCTGGTGCGCGCCGTGATGGACGTGCTCGCCGGCAAGATCGCAATCAGCCCCGACATCGACCATGAGCTCGCGCTGAGCCGGCTCGCCGGGGAAAGCTCGGCCGCCGACGTCCTCACGCCGCGCGAGTTCGAGGTGCTGCGGCTGCTGCTCGCCGAGAACACGACAGAGGAGATCGCCGAGACGCTCCATGTCAGCCCGAAGACGGTGGCGAACCTGCATTCCCTGATCAAGGACAAGCTCGGCGTCGGCTCCGACATCGAGCTGGTCCGGCTGGCGCTGCGCCAGGGCATATTGACGGAGGTCGATCTCGGCGAGGCCTGATCGCTCAGGCCAGATAGCGCGTGAGATAACCTTCCATCGCGTAGAGCGCACAGAGCGCGAGGCTCGACCACACCGCGGCGGTGAAATACAGGAACATCCAGGTCAGCTCGCCCTTCCAGTGCGCGATGTCGTGGGTCACGACCCAGCGCGTCGAGACGTCATGCAGGCCTTCGAGGAAGCCGAGCAATCTGTTGCCCTCTTCATGCCCTGCCCGCCAGCGGCTGAGATACATCGGCACGTCGACGGTGACGAGGAAGGCCAGGAAGCAGGCGATGCCGATGATGCCGGCAATCAACGCCCAACGCACCGGTCCCTGGAATTCCGGCATCAGCCGGCACAGCGCGATGCCCGCGAGAAAGAATGTCACCGCCCACAGCGAGTTCTCGATCGCGTTGAAGAGGAAGTTGGTCGTCACCACCGCATACCAGGAGAAGCACTCCGCGATGATGATGATGGGCACGATCACCCACGCGATGTTCACGACCGTCTCGGCGCCCGTCATGGTCCCGAGCTGATGCAGGATGACTGCCCATTGCGCGGCGAAGCACAGTTCGGCCACGGTCGCGACCGTGCGGCCGACGAAGACGCTGGAGAGCCAGGTGTCGAACAGACAGATGCGCTGCACGTCGGCGCGCGGCAGGAACGAGCGGAAGGCGCAGCCGAAGACATAGCCGGCGCAGAGCACGAACATCAGCCCGATGTCGGAGCCGCCACCGATGCTGCCGGCAGGCGTCGGGTAGAACTCGCGGTACAGCATGAACCAGACGAGAATGTTGGCAGCACTGACCAGCGTCAGGGACCCCCACCACCACGCGAGGGGATTTGTCCGCGCCTGCCACTGCAACATGAATCGCTCCGCTGTAATCGATCTGACATTCAATCGTAATAATCCTGTCACAACAAGCCACGGAATCGCGACGAAAATCTGTGTGCGGCGGGGGCTCTTCGCGCACATTTGTCCCCGCCGGCAAAGGCGCCACATGTCCGGATAGTGGACATAAGACTGCCTTTTCTGAATCTATTGGACAACAAGCCCGGCCCGGTTCATTAAGCCTGCATGGCCAGAACCGCGTCCAAACCGATCCGCGCCTCCTCGTCCGCCGCCGCCGTGCTGGCGGACAGCGTCGACGACGCGGCGTTCGCAACGACGCTCGCAAAAGGCCTCGTGGTGCTCGAAGCGTTCAAGGCGGGGGCAACGCAGCTCGGCAACATGGAGCTGTCGACGCTGACCGGAATTCCGCGCCCGACGGTGGCGCGGCTGACGCATACGCTCGCCGAACTCGGCTACCTCCGCTACGATTCCGAACGCGCCAAATATCGCGTCGGCGCGCGCGCACTTCGCATGGCGCATCCGCTGCTCGCCGACATGCAGTTCCGCCAGGTCGCGCGTCCCATGATGCAGGAGCTGGCACAAAGCGTGCGCGGCACGGTCTCGATCGGCCTGCTCGATGCGACCTCCATGATCTATGTCGAGACCGCGCGCTCCGGCGACGTCGGCCCGCACGTCCCCGACATCGGCATGCCCATTTCCGTGGTGATGACGGCGATGGGCCGTGCCGCGGCGGCGACCTTGCCGCAAGCCGATGCCGCACAGCTCGAAGAGCGCATTGCAAGCGAGGACACCGAGCTGTGGTCGGCGTTCCGCGAGACCTACCGCGCCGGCCTCGCACAATGCACCAGCCGCGGCTTCTGCACCTGCTTCGGCGAGTACATCGCCTCGATCCACGCCGTCGCCGCGCCGCTGTTTCTTGCGCGTGAGGCGAAGCAGGCCTTTTCGATCAATTGCGGCATTCCCGCATTCCGGCTCCAGCCCGGCCAGCTGGAGGGCGAGATCGGCCCGCGCATTGCCGCCCTTGCTGACAGCATCCGCACCATGATTGGGGCGGCGCCGGCGACCGAAACACAAAAGCAAAACAAGAAGAGCGCCAGACGATGAACAAGACAATCGGCGCTCCGCCACCGGGAGGCCACCATGACCGTCACACGGCGAACATTATTGGGCACCCTCGCCCTTTCGATATCGGGACTTCCATTCGCCGCACGCGCTGAGGACGCCTGGCCGTCGCGCATGGTGCGGCTGATCTCCCCTTACGGGCCCGGCGGCTCCAACGACATCTCGCTGCGGCTGCTGGCCGAAGAGTTCGGCCGCAACCTGCACCAGCAGTTCATCGTCGAGAACAAGCCGGGTGCCGGCACCCGCATCGCCAACGACACGGTCGCGCATGCGCCGGGCGACGGCTATACCCTGCTCTATGTCGCGGCGCCCTACGCCACCGCCGAAGCGCTGTTCGGCAAGCTGACCTATGAGCGCAAGGATCTGCAGCCGGTCGCTATGGCTGTGATCGCGCCGCTGTTCCTGATCATCAGCGCGGACGCGCCGTTCAAGACGCTCCCCGAATTGATCGCCTACGGCAAATCGAAGCCGGATGGCCTGACCTTCGCTTCGCCCGGCGCCGGCTCGCAGCCGCATCTTGCCGGCGAACTCCTGTTCAGGGATGCCGGCGTCAAGGGGCTCAACATTCCCTTCCGTGGCGATGCCGCGTCCTATACCGAGCTGCTCGCCGGCCGCGTCGATGCCACGCTGACGGCACTGCCGACCGCACTGCCCTACATCCAGAGCGGCAAGTTCATCGTGCTCGGCGTCGCTTCCGCCGAACGCAGCGCGCTCTATCCGCAAGCGCCGACCCTGCGCGAGCAGGGTTTTCCCAACGTGGCCGCCGCCGGCTGGTACGGCTTCATGGCGCCTTCGACGACGCCGCGCGCCATCGTCGACAAGCTGCAGACCGAGGTCTTGCGCGCGCTGGCCGAGCCCGCGATCAAGGGCAAGCTGACCGCCCAGGGCCTCGAAGTGCGCGCCGGCACCGCGGCCGAGTTCGGCCAGTTCATCGACAACGAGACGCAGAAATGGACCGGGCTGATCCGCGAGGCCGGCCTCAAGGGTGAGTGACAGTCACGAACAGGGAATGGAAATGAAAACAATACTTCTCAAACGCGTCGCGGCAGGCGCGATCGCTCTCGCGCTATCGATCCCGGGAGCACAGGCGCAGAAGAAATACGATCCCGGCGCTTCCGACACCGAGATCAAGGTCGGCCAGACAGTCCCGCTCAGCGGGCCGGCCTCGGCCTATGCCGTGATCGGCAAGACCCAGGCCGCCTACATGAAGATGATCAACGATCAGGGCGGCGTCAACGGCCGCAAGGTCAATCTGATCCAGTATGACGACGCCTATTCGCCTCCGAAGACGGTTGAGCAGACCCGCAAGCTGGTCGAAAGCGACGAGGTGCTGCTGACCTTCCAGATCATCGGCACGGCGCCGAATGTCGCCGTGCAAAAATATCTCAACGCCAAGAAGGTCCCGCAGCTCTTCGCGGCAACCGGTGCCGCGCGTTTCACCGATCCGAAGAACTTCCCCTGGACCATGGGCTTCAACCCCTCCTACCTCGTCGAGGGCCGGATCTACGCGCAATATCTTCTGAAGAACCATCCGAACGCCAGGATCGGCGTGCTCTATCAGAACGACGATCTCGGCAAGGATTACCTCGCCGGCTTCAAGGCAGGCCTCGGTGACAAAGCGAAGATGATCGTCGCCGAGACGTCCTACGAGATCACCGAGCCGACCATCGACTCGCAGATCCTGCGTTTGAAGGATGCAGGTGCCGACGTGCTGTTCAGCGCCACGACGCCGAAACAGGCCGCGCAGGCCATCAAGAAGGTCGCCGAGATCGGCTGGAAGCCGCTGCACATCATCGACATCAACGCCTCCTCGGTCAGCGCGGTGCTGAAACCCGCCGGACTCGACAACGCCAAGGGCGTCGTCAGCGTCGGTTATGTCAAGGATTCAGCCGATCCCGAATGGAAGGACGATCCCGGCATGAAGCGATATCTCGCCTTCATGGCCAAGTACTACCCAGAGGGCGACAAGGATTCGAACCTGAACGTCTACGGCTATATCACCGCGCAGCTGCTGGTGCAGGTGCTGAAGCAATGCGGCGACGATCTCACGCGCGAGAACGTGATGCGCCAGGCCGCCCGCCTGAACAACATCACACTCGACCTGACGCTGCCGGGCATCTCGGTGACGACGACGCCGACCGACTACCGCGTCAACAAGCAGTTCCAGATGGTGCAGTTCGACGGCCAGCGTTGGCAGAAAATCGGCGACATCGTCACGGACGAGGCGAAGGAATGAAGCGCCCCTCGTCCTGAGGGGCGCTCGCCTGAAGGCATCACCGGTGGTGCTCGTGCTTCGAGGCGGCCGCTCCGCGGCCTCCCCGGCATGAGGGAGGAAGTGGCTGCTCGCCTATCTCTTCATCCCACCCACATAAGCCACGAGCTTGTCGAGCGTCTGGTAGCCGTATTCGACGGCACCGAAGCTGATCATGCCGTCGCGCTGCGCCGTGCTCGACGCCAGCTGTCGCATCATCAGAACCGTCTTGCCGTTGCTCTGTTCGGCGAAGGTGACGGTGAAACGGAACATTCCGGGATCCTCGTCCTGGTCGGTACCGTGATCCATCTCCATCAGCGACGGCCGCTCGATGCGGCGAAAGCGCATGCGGTTCGGGTAGACCGTGCCGTCCGGGCCGATCATGTTGAAGCGCCAGACGCCGCCGACGCGCACGTCGATCTCGAAGGTCTCGAGCTTGAACCCCTTCGGCCCGAACCATTGCGGCAGGTGCTTCGGGTCGGACCACGCTTCGAACACCAGATCGCGCGGCGCGTCGATCACGCGGGACATCACGATCTCGCGGTCGAGCGACCATTGCGACAAGGCGGGATTGGCAGAATTCGTCATCGTCAGGAACCTTTCCGTTTGGTCGTCTTGTTACTTGTCTTGGACGACCGCTTGGCAGCCGTCCGCTCCTTCTTCAGCTTCATCACATAGGCTTCGAAGCGATCGAGCCGCGCCTCCCAGATCGCACGCTGGTGCTGGAACCAGTCCTCCGCGCTGAGGAGCGCGTCAGGACTGAGGCGGCAGGTGCGCACCCGGCCGGATTTCTCCGACAGGACCAGCCCGCTCGTCTCCAGCACGTGGATGTGTTTCATGAAGCTCGGCAGCGCCATCTCGAAGGGATCGGCAAGCTCGCCGACCGACGCCTCGCCGGCGCAGAGCCGCATCACGATCGCCCGCCGGGTGGGATCGGCAAGGGCCGCGAAAACCTGATCGAGTCGGGATAATTGGTTAGCCATGGAGCTAACTATAGGCCCGTCGCCGTCTGGCGTCAACAATTGTTAGCCAATTAGCTAAGTGAAGTTTTGCCGACTGGTAGCCGGGATGAAGCGAAGCGTAATCCGGGGCCGCTCGCTCGGCTGCGGCGCTATCCCGGATTGCGCTTCGCTTCATCCGGGCTACAAACCACGCGCGCGGAACCCACCACGCGCAATCGTGAATAGGGAGGCACCGCCCTTCCCGCTACAAGAGACCGGGGGCGCATCGAATCCTGCACCAGAGCCGTGCCGTCTGTTGCCACCTCATCGTATCTCACCCGACGGGCGCTCGCCCGCGCTGCGCTCGTTCCCCTCGCGCTTGCCTGGCCGCGCTACGCCGCGGCGGATTCAGACATGATCGCACAGATGCGCGACATCGTCGCGAACGAGCTGGCGCCGACCGCGACGCCGGACCAGCCGGGCGGTCTGGCCGCCGCGCTTTATGCCGGCAGCCATCTCGAATTCTTCACCTACGGCTTTGCCGACGACGCCGCGCGAAGGCCGGTCACGCCGGATACGCTGTTCAACCTCGGCTCCCTGCGTAAGCCGTTCGAGGCGACGCTGGTCGCGCTCGGCACCCTCCGCGGCGAGCTGCGGCTCGACGATCGTCTGGCGGAATATCTCCCCGAGCTCACCGGCGACTATGTCCGCGGCATCACCGTCGGCGAGCTCGTCACGCACACCTCAGGCATGCTGCTGCCGACCGACCATCCGCCGTGGCCGAGCGACACTTTTTCGCGCGCACAGCTCATCGACATGTTCAACAGCTGGAGACCGCAGGCCGGCGAAGTGCCGGGCAAGCAGCGCGTCTACAGCCATGCCGGCTACGTGCTGCTTCAACTGGTGCTCGAGCGCTGCTACGGCGCTCCGATCGCACGCCTGTTCGAACAACGCATCTTCAAGCCGATCGACATGAATGCGACCTCCGTGCCCGAACGTGGCGAGGACGGCCGTGCCGTCATGGAGGAGGCCTGGATGCAGCGCGCGGTCCAGGGCTATTCGGATCAGGGCATGGCGATCGGCCCCATCGGCAACCAGCAGAGTTATTTTGATTTCCCCGGCACGGGCCAGATGTTTTCCTCGCCGCGGGATCTCGCGACATTCGTTGCTGCCTGCGTCGACGGGCGGTCGATCAATCCGCAGTTGCGCGAGGCATTGCGGATGACGCAGCACGAGGTTTTCCGCGTCGACGACAAGTTCGGACAGGGAATGGCCTGGGAGACGGTGCGTCTTCCAGGCGTCGCCGTCGTCGACAAGCCGGGTGGGCTCAACAACGCCTCCGGCTATATCGGCCTCGTGCCGGCACAGCGGATCGGGATCGTGCTGCTCGCCAATCGGGGCGAATATCCCCACGAGATCGCGCGCTATAAAATCCTGCCGGCGTTGGCGCGCCTCGTGGCTTCGCACTGACCCCGCCTCGCCGAAACAGAAAGCCTCGGCCAGACCGGGGCTTTCGGCGCCAGGATGGAAACGGGATGCTTAGTACCTCGCGACGACCGGTCCGCCGAACTTGTAGTTCACGCCGACGCGCACGATGTTCGATTTGATATCGACCGAGTGGGTGAAGACGCTGGTCGGAAACGCGCCGCCAAGCAGATTGGTGCTGGTCACGGTACTGCGTCCGAGATCGACGTAGAGATATTCCGCCTTGAGCGACCAGCCGCCGCCGACGGCATATTCGGTGCCCACACCTGCGGTCCAGCCGAGGCGCGTGTCGCGGATCGCGGCCGACTCCGTCGCCGCGGCGAACGTGTCGGTGAAGTTGAAATTGCCCTTCACCTCGGCGATGGCCGCGCCGCCGGTGGCGTAGAGCAGCCAGGTCGGAGCCGCGAGGAAGCCGATGCGGCCGCGGATGGTGGCGAGCCAGTCGGCCGAGACCGAAGATGACACGGTGAAGCCGGTCGGGGCGCAACAGGGATAGAGCGCCGACCCGGACCCGCTGCCCTTGAAGCCGAAATGGTTGATGTCGCCCTCTAGGCCGAGCACGGCATTGTTGACCTGCCAGTTGTAGCCGGCGGTGAGACCGCCCGTGACGCTGGAGCTGTTGACGCGCTGGGCGCCGACCGCAGCAATCGCAGTGACACTCGTGTCCGCGAAATAGCCGAAGGGAGCAACCGCGGTCGAGCTGGCGGGATTGGCGCTGCCCCATTGTCCGCCGACATTGCCGCCGACGTAAAAGCCGGTCCAGTTGTAGGCCGTCGCCATCATCGGTGCCTTGGTGTAGTGCGCCGCGAGGTCTGCCGCCTGCACGGATGTGGTGCCCAAGAGGACCGCGGCCACCGCCAGCAAAAACTTCTTCATTCCAGTCTCCTTGCCTCACGCGATCGGTCTCGCGTGTCGAATGCGCGCGGGCGGAAGTTGTCCGGCGCAGATCCGGCATAGGCTGCCGGTCCCTCGCCGTCTTGGGCTGCGGCGAAGTTCATAGGGGCTGTGACGTAGTGTGAGTCGTGCGGCGCGCGAACGCGTGACGGGTGTGACGGAGGGGCCACGCATCACCCTTCGGCAGCGGCGGGCCACACACACCACTGTCGCATCGCGACACCCCGCGAGAACGCGATTCGAATCGGTCCGGCTCAGACCGAACGCGTCAGTCCGCCGTCAACGCGGATGTTCTGTCCGGTGATGTAGGCCGCGCCGTCGGACGCCAGGAACGAGATCGTCGCGGCGATTTCCTCGACCTTGCCGTAACGCCGCATCGGCACGCTGTCGCGGCGTGCATCCAGCTGCGGCAAGCTGTCGATCCAACCCGGCAGCACATTGTTCATGCGGATGTTGTCGGCGGCATGGGTGTCGGTGAAGATCTTCGTGAAGGCGGCAAGGCCGGCGCGGAACACCGCAGAGGTCGGAAACATCGCGCTCGGCTCGAACGCCCAGGCGGTCGAGATGTTGATGATCGCGCCGCCCTTCTGCGTCTGCATGATCGGCGTCACCAGCCGGGTCGGACGGATCACGTTGAGCAGATAGGTGTCGAGGCCGGTGTGCCACTGCTCGTCGGTAATCTCGGTGATCGCCGCCCGGGGCCCATGGCCCGCGCTGTTGACGAGCACGTCGATGCGTCCCCATCGGGCAAGCGCCCCGTCCACAAGCCGCTTCAGATCGTCGTGCGACTTGTTGGAACCGGTGACCCCTAACCCGCCGAGCTCAGCCGCCAGGGCCTCGCCCTTGCCGGAAGAAGACAGGATGGCGACGCGAAAGCCGTCGGCTGCGAGCCGACGCGCGGCCCCTGCCCCCATGCCGCTACCGCCGGCGGTCACGAGTGCGACCTTCTCTGCTGCCATCTCTGCTGCCATGAGCGATCATCCTTTGTGATATCGTGGAGGCGAGCCGCAGGCCCGGCCTGTCATGAGGCCTTCTACCGCCGGACCGGCCGGAAGGTCCACCGTCGAAAGCGACTTGAAAGATGAGCGATTTGCAGATCCGCAATTTGCGCCCCGAGGAGATCGCCACCGCCGTCGAGTGGGCCGCGGCCGAGGGCTGGAATCCGGGCCTCTCCGATGCCGCCTGTTTCGCGATCCCGGACGCGAAGGGCTTCTTCGTCGGCGAGATCGAGGGCGAGCCGGTCGCGACCGTCTCCTGCGTCAATTACGACGATCGCTTCGCATTTCTCGGCTTCTACATCGTGCGCGAAGATTTTCGCGGCTGCGGCCACGGCCTGCGCATCTGGAACGCGGCGATCGCCCATGCGCGTCCCCGCGTGATCGGGCTCGACGGTGTGGTCGCGCAGCAGGACAATTACAGAAAGTCCGGCTTCCAGCTTGCCTACGCCAATATTCGCTATGGCGGCATCGTCGCCGCGCCACCGAAGCCGCCCGCCGACGTAATTGCGCTCGACACGATCCCGTTCGCGCTCATTGAAGCCGACGATGCGACGGTGTTCCCGGCTCCGCGCGGTGCCTTCCTGCGTGCCTGGATCGGCACATCAGGACATGTTGGTCGCGCGTTGCTGCGCGACGGCAAGCTCACCGCATGGGGCGTGATCCGGCCGTGCCGGACCGGCCGCAAGATCGGCCCGCTCGTCGCCGACGACCGCGCGGCGGCGGACGCAATCGTGCAGGCCTTGCTGGCGAGCGCAAGCGGCGGCGAAATCTTCCTCGACGTCCCCGCCGTCAATCGCGAGGCGATCGCACTCGCGGAAAAGCTCGGGCTGAAGCCGGTGTTCGAGACGGCTCGGATGTACACGGGGCCGATCGCGCCGCTGCGGATCGACCGCGTCTTCGGCGTGACCAGTTTTGAGCTGGGCTAGCTGAGCCGAACGCGCTGCTCAGTAGCAGCGCATGATGTTGACGGTGTGCTCGCCGCCGCCGCGGCCGGGCACGGTGACCTGCTCCGTCGGACAGCTCGGCACGTAGGGCCGGTCGGACGGCACCACGTTCGGCGGGAAGCGATGCGTCCAATCCCAGGGAACGTCGTACGTGTAGGTGTAGCGCACGTCGTTCGATACGGGTTGGGCGGTCTCGGCGAAAGGCTGGCCGTAGCCTGCATTGTCATAGTAGAACCCGCCGCCGCCGGGCCAGTAGACCCAGGGCGTGTTGCGGCCACGGAACCTGGCGCCCGGCGCAATCGGCGGACGCGCCGCCGGACCGGAAGGCGTGGCGGCATGTGCGACGGCGCCGCCGGGTCGGGCAAAACTGTCGCTGGGGGCAAGGAGCAGCGCGGCTGCGCTGAGCGAGGCGAGCAACGCCCCAAATGATCTGGACATCATGATACGCACCAACTCGTTTGGCTTCGCGGATAGCGGCTCCCCACCGCACGCTAGGCCGGGCTGTCGCCCACCCGCAAACGTATAATTAATTATTGGTTAAGGCACGGGATTGATAGGGAACAAGCTGCGGCAAGACGCCCGGGATTCCGGCTGATGTCGCACGTGTTCCGGGAAAACGGACTTCATAACCAGTTGATCGGAGTTGATCGCTTCGGCCGACAACGCCCGGAACGCTCCCGCACTGCGGTCGTTGGCTCCCGACACCAGCAAGGAGCATGTCCAATGCAGAACAAATCGAAACTCCTCTGCCTGATCACGGCTTCACTCGTCGCGGGCACGGCGGCCGCTTCGGCCCAGGGCTATGATTGGAACGGACCGCGCGCGGGATGGGACCGCACGGCCCCCGCTTACCAACCGGTTCAGCCACGCGCGTACTATCCGGATGTCGCGGGGCCTTACGGTGCGCTCAACGGCACCAACCATCCGGCGCCGAGCTCGACGCAGGGCGATGTCGGCCCGGAGGGTAACAACAACGGCACCCTGACGGGCGTCTATCGGAGCTGGTAACGCCCGCTCACGCCGAGGCCCATCGTCCGTCACGGACGATGGGCCTTCGTTCGTCAGCGGCCCTGCTGCTTGCGCAGCCAGTCCAGCATGTCCTGCGGATTTCCGGTGCCCTGCGACACGATGGCGGTGTTGCCGCCGCTGCGGCGATAGACCGTCGTGCGCCCGGGCTCCTTCTCAATCTTGACCTCGGCCTGCGCCGGATCGCCGCTCTGGGTAATGACGGACGTGCCGTTCTCGTCCTGAACGATTGTGGTATGGCCGTCGTCGGACTCGCCAGCTCCGGCCGGCCCGGCTGTCATCGCCGTCATGATGCTCATTCCTGCTGCAAGTACGATGAATCTCATGTTGCACCTCGCATTCACGATCACCGGCTGAACTGAAATATCGACAGCCAGTTGGAGCGCCCGAATTGTCGCACCGTTCCCGTGTTCATGTCTCCGATCTGGAGCAGGAGGGCGTTGGTGGAATTGCCGACCTGCGTGATATCGGCAATGTTGCTCACGCCCGACTGGCCGATCGCCACATTGGTGGTGCCACCCACCTGGATCACATCGACATAATTTCGCGTGCCGTTCTGGATGATCGTCGCATCGACCGTTCCCGTGCCACCGATCTGGATGACACGCGCGATATTGATGCGGCTGTTCTCTTCGATCGTGACCGGCTGGACATCGTTGCCGAATTGCACGATCGTCTCGATGCTCACGTTCCGGTTCGTCACGCCGCGCTGGACGGATCCGGCGGATGCCTCGGACGCGACGCTGACGACGGCAAGCAATGCCGCCAATGCCAGCAGTAGCCTAGCGCATTTCATTGCCTTGCCCCCATTACATTTCTGACGACGGCGAGGTCGCACTCAGCTCAGTGGCTATTTTGGACAACAGTCGCCGAGTTGAACGCACCGAACTGGGACAGGAAACTGCTGGTCGACTGGCCGGCCTGGCCGACAAACGCAAGATTATTCATGCCCGTCTGCCCGACCGATGCCGACGTCGTCCCGCCGAATTGCAGGATACCGGTCGCGTTGTTCGTGCCGTTTTGAGTGACGGTCGCGCTGGTGCTGCCGCCGATCATGAACACGCCGGCCATGTTGAGCTGGCTGTTCTGGTTCAGCACCACCGGCGGGCCGCCGAGCGACACGATGGTCTTGATATCGGCAGTCTGGGCACCGGCCGAGCCGGCGCCCCCGCAACACAAGGTAAGAAATGCGCCACAGGCGGCGCCTGAAAAATGTCTCATGAAATGCCTCGCTATCGAAAAGGATTGCGATCACGGAGTCTGCTGCAAAATCGTCGAGCCGTTCAGGATTCCGAGCTGTCCGACGCCGGCCGCGTTGTTCGCGCCGATCTGGCCGATCAGGCTCGAATTGAAGCCACCGGCCTGGCCGGCCAGCGCCGTGTTCGACGCCGTCGCGGTCGTACCGCCCTGCCCGATCACCGAGGTGTTGACGGTGAGGAGCGAACCCGTCTGCAACGTGGTTGCAGTATTGGTGGCGCCGAATTGCATCGTGGTGGCGCTGTTGTTGGTGCCGCCACTCTGCGAGATGAAGGAGTTGTTGGTGGTGCCGAATTGCAGCACGCTGGCCGAGTTGCCGGCCTGGGCATCGACGGCGGTCAACAGGCTGAACGCGACGATCGTGGCAACGAGATATTTTTGATGCATGACATTTCCTCCGCAAAAGTCGGCGGACAACCTCTCACCGAGTCGTCCTGCCCGAGGCGGTGCTTTCAAGAATGGCGCGGACGCGCCGCAATTGGCGCGTCCGGCCAAACGGGGCTGGCTTAGTGCGCCGTCTGCGAGACGGTGCTGCCGTTAACGCCGAACACGCTGAGCTGTCCGACGGCGGCGGCGTTGTTCTGGAGCGGGGCAGGCCCGAACGAGTTCTGGGTGATCGAGCTGCCGTTGTTGCCGAACGCCACCTGGCCGGTGGTCGCCGAGTTCTGCACGCCGATCTGGTTGACCGTGCTGCCGTTGTTGAGCGAGGCCGCGCTGGTGCCCTGCATCGTGGTCGCACTGTTGACGAGGCCGAGCTGGCTGGTCGACGAGGTGTCGTTGGTGAGGCCCTGCTGCGAGACGCTGGAACCGTTCACGAGGCCCACTTGCACGGTGGTCGAGGTGTTGGCGGCCTGCGCGGCGGAGGACAGGGCGAGCACGGCAACGGAAGCAAAAAACAATTTGCGCATGGAATATCCTTTCTGGCTAAGATCTCTGACTGGGTTCGGATGCCGTCTTGGAGGAGGCCGACATCGCAGGACCGACTTTGAACCGATCGTGCTGCGTGCGACAGACTGCAGTTCATGCTAATCGGTACGGACTAGACGTTGCGCGGCGCCTTGGTGCCCGCAGTACTAGCTGTACGGTTGTCCCGCGCCAATTCGTGTCGTCTCGTCTTCGCGTCCCATGCTGTCGACCAACCGCACCACCTCGATCGGCGAGCGAAGCTCCAGCTTTCGCATCATCCTGGCGCGATGGACCTTGGCCGTCACTTCGCTCACCCCAAGCTTCGCCGCGATCTGCTTGGCAACGAGACCCTCGGCCATCAACAGCATGATCTCGCGCTCCCTTGCCGTCAGCGTCTCGACGCGCTGGCGCGCCTCGCGCACGCTATCTTCGCGTTCGAGCCGCCTGCGGTCGCGCTCGATGCCATGCCTGATCGCATCGAGGATCTCCTGTTCGCGAAACGGTTTTGGAAGAAACTCGACTGCGCCGCGCTTCATGGCCTCGACCGAGACCCGGACGTCGGAATGGCCGCTGATGAAGACGATCGGGATGAGCACGCCCGTCTCGGCGAGCCGGCGCTGAAGCTCGAGGCCGGTCGGCGCCGTGCCGGGAAAGCGGACGTCGAGCACGAGGCATGAAGGTCCGCCGGAAATACTGCCCGCGACGAACTCGTCCGTCGATGCAAACAATTTTACCTGATGCCCGGTCTCCTCGCAGAGACTTCCTATCGCAGTTCGAATCTGAATTTCGTCATCAATGATATAAACTGTAGCTTGACCTGAACTCATGGCAACGGGCTCCCCGGCTTGGGGCTCGATGAACACGCAACGAGCCATCCATTCTTCTTGCAAGCGAGATCAAGGTGCTTGGATGAATTCGCGGGGATCGGGCGAGTCGCTCCGATCCGCCGCTTCGACGTCTTAGGGCCAACACCCGTTCAAGACGAGTGAAGGTGTTCACATATCGGGTTTCGTGATTGCGGGGATTCGCGCTTGGGAGCTGCGGCATCACAGCGAGGCGCGATATCGACAATGCGACGATCTGGAACTTCGGTATCGCCCGCTGCGTCATGGCGTCGCCACCCACGTGCCGACTTGAACGCCAGGCGCTGGCCGCTTCAGCCAGAACAGACGGGACGTTAAGTCAGCTTGTCGAGTTCGATACCGCGCGCATCATATCGATACGCTCCGTATGCATTTCCGGCAAGTCACGAAAAATAGCACCCGAAGACTTTACTTCTGGATCATCAAGCGCACCCGACCGACGCCCCGGCAGCGGCGACACACTGACGATCGACTGCGCTTTCTAAGATTTACAACCATAGCGCGATCTTTCTCCGTGCCGCCAACGATGCCATTTCAAGAGGCGGGTTTTTGATATGCGATTTGTGCCAGTTATTGCCTTGCTCGGAACCGCATGTGGCCTCGCCGCGATCTACGCCGCCCGGCCAGCCGTGATCAGCGACGCCGCCGGGGCCGCGGCGCAGAAGGCGGCCCGCGCCTATGAATCGACCCAGCGGCTGCTCGGACCGGTCGGGCGGGAAACACGGACCTTCGGATCGGACGCCCCCGTATTCCGCTATGCCTCGATCCAGCGCGGCAGCATCGAGCAGACCATCACCGTCACCGGCGCCCTGCAGCCGGTCAAGACGATCGAGGTCGGTTCCCAACTGTCCGGGCAGCTCGCCCGGGTCTATGTCGATTTCAACGACACAGTCACGAAGGATCAGCCGCTCGCCCTGATCGATCCGCGCAGCTTTGCGGCCAAAGTCGACGAAGCCAGGGCGGCCGTGGCGGTGGCGAACTCCTTTGTCGACATCGAGCGGGCCAAGCTCGACCGCGCCAGGATCGATCTGCAAAACGCCAGGGGCAGCAGAGACGTACTCGTGGCCAAGCTCGACAGCGCGCAGGCGGTCAAGGCGTCGGCGCAGAAGACCTTGCAGCGCAAGCTGGCTCTACAGTCACAAAATGTCGTGGCGGTAACGGCGGTGGATGACGCCCAGACGGAGTTCACCGCGAGGCTTGCCCAAGAGCGCGAAGCCGAAGTCCTGATGTCCCTGAACGCCTACTCAGTCGACGGCGCGCAGGCCGATATCCGCCGGATCGAGGCGGAATTGCAGCAGGCACGAATGGCCGTGCCGGAGAAGGCGGCCGTTCTCGCTGCGGCCCAGGCCGATCTCGACCGCACCGTGATCCGCTCGCCGATCGATGGCGTCGTCGTCGGCAGGTTCGTCAACGAGGGCCAGACGCTCGCGGTCGGACTGGAATCGCGCACGACGTTCGTGGTCGCGCACCGACTGGAGGACATGGAAATTCACGCCCAGGTCGACGAAGCCGATATCGGGCGAATCGCCCCCGACCAGCGCGCCCATTTCACGGTGGATGCCTACCCGGACCGCCGCTTCGAGGCGGTGGTGCGGCAGGTGCGCAAGGCACCACAGAACCAGCAGCACGTCGTGACCTACACCGTGGTCCTGGCGACCTCCAATCTCGACGGCGCGCTGCTGCCCGGCATGACCGCCCTGGTGAAGATCGTGATCGAGCGGCAGGACGACGTGCTGAAAGTGCCGCTTGCCGCGTTGCGCTTCCAGCCCTCCGGCACGCAGCCGGATGCCGCGGCGCGCAGCGGGGTGTGGGCGCGCACTGCAAGCGGCTCACTCCGGCGTATTCCCGTGACCGTCGGCGCGGCCGGCACCGAACAGGTCGCGCTCAGGAGCGGAGACCTCGTCGAGGGCAGTCAGGTCGCCGTGGGTCAGGCCATCCGGCCGGCCGGCATGGAGTTTCTCGGCATCAGGTTCGGATCATGACGGCCCCCCAGCCCCTCATCAGCCTGCAGTCGGTCTCCAGGACCTATCGCGCCGACGGAGTAGCGGTGACTGCGGTGCGCAATGTCAGCTTCGACATCGAACGAGGCGAGATCGTCGCGGTGATGGGACCGTCCGGCTCGGGAAAATCGACGCTGATGAACATGATCGGGCTGCTCGACCTGCCGAGCGAGGGCGCGCTCTATCTCGAGGGAGCCGACGTCGCCGATCTCTCCGAGGACCACCGGTCGTCCCTGCGCGCCCGCAGCATCGGCTTCGTATTCCAGTCCTACAATCTGCTCGCGCGCCACAATGCGATTGAGAACGTCGCGCTGCCGCTGGTCTATTGCGGCATCAGCCGCAAGGAACGCCTGGCCCGCGCCGAGCAAAGCCTGGAGGCCGTCGGCATGGTGCACCGGGCCCACCACTTCCCGCGGCAGCTCTCGGGCGGCGAGCAGCAGCGCGTCGCGATCGCGCGCGCCCTGATCGCCTCTCCGCTGATCGTGCTCGCCGACGAGCCGACCGGCGCGCTCGACAGTCGTACCGGCGCCGAGATACTGGCCCTGTTCGCCGCGCTCAACCGGACCGGCCAGACCATCGTGATGATCACGCATGATCCCGGCATCGCGACCCAGTGCCGGCGCACGATCCGCCTGCACGACGGCGAGCTCGTCGCTGACGAAACGCTGGTCCCGATCCTGCCGAAACGGAACGCTGCGCCATGACGATGCTCCAGGGCTTTCAGATCGCTTTGCACGCCTTGCGCCTCAATCCGTTGCGCAGCATCCTCACCATGCTCGGCATCGTGATCGGCGTCGCCTCCATCGTCACCGTGTTTGCGATCGGGTCCGGCGCGCAGCTTCGCCTCCAGGAGCAGATCCGCTCGATCGGCGCCAACGTGCTGATGATCAACCCCGGCGCGGTCTACCAGGGCGGCGTGCGTCTCAAGGATGGCAGCAAGCTGACCATGACCGAGAGCGACGTGCAGGCGATCCTCGAGCAGATCCCCGAGATCCAGGCAGCGGCGGGTTCGATTGCAGGAACGGCGCAGGTCATTCACGAGAGCAAGAACTGGAACACGACCATCAACGGGACGACGACCGGGCACTTCATGGTCCGCGACTGGCAGCTTGCGACCGGGCGCTATTTTTCCGGCACCGAGGAGGCAGGCGCCGGCAAGGTCGTGATCCTCGGCAGCACGGTGGCGCAGGAGCTGTTCGCGCCCGGCGAAGACCCGATCGGCGCACAGATCCGGATCATGAAGGTGCCGCTCGAAGTGGTCGGCGTTCTCGATCGCAAGGGACCGGCGCAGGACGACGTCGCCTTCGTGCCGCTCACCACCGCCAAGCTGCGCTTCCTCGGCAGCGCAAGCAACATCAACCGGGATTCGGTCGCCTACATCATCGCCAAGGTGGCTGCGGACGGACAGATGGCGGGGGCGCGAACGGAGATCGAAAACCTGCTGCGGCAGCGCCACCGTATCCCCGCTGGTCAGGAAGACGACTTCAAGGTCCAGGATCCGGCCGCCGCCATGGAAGCGCAGCAGGGAGCGATCCGCACCGTCGCGCTCCTGCTCGTCGCTATCGCCTCGGTCTCGCTGCTCGTTGGCGGCATCAGCATCATGAATGTCATGATCGTGTCGGTCACCGAGCGCACGCGAGAGATCGGAATTCGGCGCGCGCTTGGCGGGCGGATGCGGGACATCCGTCTTCAGTTTCTCTGCGAGGCGCTCGTGCTCTGCCTGCTCGGCGGCGCGATCGGCGTCGGTGCCGGCGTCACGCTCTCGATGACGGTCGCGCGCATGGCAGGATGGATCACCTCGATCGACGGCCAGGCGATCGGCCTCGCCCTCGCCTTCTCGATCGCGACCGGCCTGATCTTCGGTTTTTATCCCGCCTACAAGGCATCCAAGCTCAGTCCGATCGAGGCACTCAAGACGGAGTGAGAACATGCTGGGGTGTTCGCGTCGACCAAAGGCCACGGAGGAGCAGTCATGAGTCCGGATCCGAAACATTCGATCACACCAACGCCACGCGAGCGGGACCTGATGATGCTGATCGCACGCGGCATGCAGAACAAGAACATCGCGTACGAGCTCAAGATCTCGGAGAACACGGTGCGGGCGCATATCGGCAACATCATGCGCAAATACCGCCTTCAGAACCGGACCCAGATCGCGATCATCTTCGCCCTGCAAGCGGCGCCGCCATCGCTTCGCCGCAACCTCGCCAATGGCGGCCGCAATTCCATGACGGCCGCGCCGGCCAAGGCGGTCGCGCAGAATACGCCGGTCCCGACCGCGCCGGACTGACGGCTCCGGCCACAATCCCTTGCGTCATTTCGGGCGAAACACCCAAGTCCGGGGTCAACGGACCGGCGACAAAATATTTCTCTTTATTAGAATTCGGATTTTTGTTAGGAGTTTCTCGACCCGGCCCAAGGAAGAGGGGCGTATCGCGATCGTCACGAACGCGGGCCGGACGGCGGTGGACGTTGGTCACATCGGCGCGAAGGGTTTCGCAGGGCGGGCAACCGTGAGCGAAAGCGTCGCGCACACGACCGGTGTGACCGGCGTACGGCAAAATCGTGTGGTCCTGACGCCCGGGGTCTGTGCGTCAAGTCTTGTGGTGATGTGGTTGCCCAACCGGGCACACGCGTCAGCCATCCGCAAGGCGACGGGGGCAATAGTGCATCGCTCCCCGGGGAGATCACGACATAAGCCGTAAAGCCACTGCGCAGGGAAGGCCGTGTGTTGGGCTTCACCTGTATGCCGCTGTGCATTGTTCTTACGACAATCTCGCACAGTGGACCGCGGGTGCCAGCCGGCACCCGGCCTTCCCTGCGCCCTCTTTCAATCGAGGGTGAGGCGACGAAGCAAAGCTCGGGCGAAATGCGCCGCGAGGCTGCGATCCCATGTCGGTTGTCCAACAACGGTCTCGTGCCCCGGACGCAGCGCAGCGCCTCTTGGCGGTGCGCTGCAGAGCCGGGGCCCATGCAACAGCGTGCCGTGGGACCTGCTGGGTCCCGGCTCTGCGCAGCACCGCTACGCGCTGCAGCGCGTCCGGGACACGCGAGCGGCCGCCACCCTTCTTTGCGTGCCGCTCCGCTCTTGTAACAAAACCGTCATGCAGCGAAACTAAACGAACCGGGGGCCGCGGTTGGCGGCCAAGCCGCCTCGCAGGGAGAGATTTTGATGCGCCGTTCACTGGTGTTGCTGTCAGCCGGACTGACAGTGTTGTCCGCCGGACTTTCGACCGGACCTGCCTCCGCCGAGAACAACACGCCCCGTAACCTGATCCTGTTCATTCCGGACGGTCTACGCGCGCTGAAGGTCACACCCGAGACTGCCCCCGCAATGGCCGAAATCCGCGACAAGGGCGTCAATTTCAAGAATTCGCACTCGCTATTCCCGACCTTCACCATGGCCAACGGCTCGGCGATGTCGACCGGCCATTATCTCGGCGACACCGGCGTGTTCTCCAACACGATCTGGACCAACTATACCTCGGTGCCCGCCGGCGAGACCGTCGTCCCCTTCATCGAGAACGACGCCGTGCTCGGCGACATCGACGAGCATTTCAAGGGCGACTATCTCAATGAAGACACGATCCTGAAGCTGGCCCGCGACAAGGGCTACAGCACCGCCGCGCTCGGCAAGCATGGGCCGACCTATCAGTTCGACCACACCGACAAGCCCGAAAAGGCCGGCCTGCATTCGGTCGTGTTCGACGATGCCGGCGGCAAAAATGGCGTGGCGCTGTCGGACGAGGTCAAGGCCGCTCTCACCAAGGCCGGCCTGCCCCTCGCAACGCCGCCGCGTGGCGACAACTCCAAGGCGGGCGATGCCAAGACGCCGGGCACCACGGTCGCCAATGTCGCGCAGCAGGCCTATTTCGCCGACGTCGCGGCCAAGGTCGTGCTGCCGATGTTCAAGGCGCGCAACAAGCCGTTCGTGCTGGTGTTCTGGTCGCGCGACCCGGACGGCAGTCAGCACAACACCGGCGACAGCCTCAACCAGATCATGCCCGGCATCAACGGGCCGACCTCGATGGCCGGCATCAAGAATGCCGACAACAACCTCGCCCAGCTCCGCAAGGCGCTGGACGAGCTCGGCCTTGCCGCCAACACCAACATCATGGTCCAGGCCGACCACGGCTTCTCGACCATCTCCAAGGAAAGCAAAACCAGCCCCTCGGCCAAGCTCAGCTATGACGACACGCCGAAGGACTTTTTGCCAATGGGCTTTCTGGCGCTCGACCTTGCCAAGGCGCTCGACCTGCCGCTGTTCGATCCCAACGACAAGAACGCCAAGGTCGAGGGCAACAAGCATCCCAAGGCCGGCAACGGCGTGCTCGGCAAGGATCCGGAAAAGCCCGATCTCGTCGTCGCCACCAATGGCGGCTCCGACCTGATCTATTTGCCGAACAAGGACAAGAAGCTGGCGGCCAGGACCATCAAGACGCTGCTCGAGCAAGACTACGTCTCGGGCCTGTTCGTCGACGACTCGCTAGGCCGCTTCCCCGGCACCCTGCCGCTGTCGAGCATCAATCTGCGCGGCAAGGCGGCGACGCCGACGCCGGCGATCGTCGTCAACTTCCGCTCCTACGCCAGCGATTGCGGCGAGGCGCCGACCAACTGCTCGGTGCAGGTCGCCGACACCGTGCTGCGCCAGGGCCAGGGCATGCATGGCAGCTTCAGCCGCGGCGACACCATGAACTTCATGGCCGCGATCGGGCCGGACTTCAAAGCCGGCTATGTCAGCGATATTCCGGTCAGCAATGCCGATGTCGGCATGACCGCCGCCCAGCTGCTCGGCCTGCGCGCATCGCAGAACGGCGGCCTCCTCGGCCGCGTGATGTCGGAAGCGTTGCCCAATGGCATCGTGCCGAAGGCGTACAAGGGGGTCGAGAAGTCGAAGAAGTCCGAGAACGGCCTGCAGACCGTGCTGAACTTCCAGCGCGTCGGCAGCCAGCGCTATTTCGACACTGCCGGCTTCCCGGGCCGCACGCTTGGGCTGGAGCCGGACGCCGGCAAACAAAAAACGGCGGGGAAATAACCCCGCCGTTCAAATGCGTCCTCGTGAGAGGCGCAGAATCTTACATGCCCAAAATCTTACATGCCTATGTCGAACACGTTCGGCAGCTGGCCCGCCAGAGGCAGCGCGGTGGCGCCCAGGAAGGTCGCCACCATCGCCATCAGGCGACGGTTGTTGTGGCGTTTGCCGCGCATCTGGCCGGCGATCCACTCGAGCATTTCGCTGTTGACCTTGGAGGCATAGGACGGCGCCCAGCTCTCGATGTCGGACTCGGCCGACAGCGCCACGCTACGCGGCGGCACCTTCAGGCCAGACGCGCTGGCGGCATAGTGGGCCACAGCCTTAGCAAGCAAATCGTCGAACCGGCCGCCATCGGTGCGCTCGGTTGCGGCTTCATTGATCTCGAACAGCACTTCGGCCTCAGTGCGGCTGATCGGCTGGTCGTTGACGGCTGTGGCGGTCAGGATGCGGGCGCACCAGGCGGTGTCATCGGCATCGAGCGAGCGGGAGAAGTGCACCCTTCCCTTGGTGGTCGGGCCTTCGCCCGTGATCACGCCGTCGCGCACGATGGTCAGTGCATGGGCCGAGGTATCGCGGCAGGACGGTTCGAGGCAGGACGGTTCGAGGGACGGCGACTCAACAGACTTATGCGCAGCGGCAGACATAGTTCACTTCCAGATTTCTTCTGATCGGCCAGCATTTTCATGCCGGCGTAAAGGGGTGGTTAATGATTCGGTACGGGGATCGCGACTTTTCTCAATGGTTGCCAATTGGTCGCTGTCAGGACCAGTTTGGTTCTGGCAAGCGCCGGGCGAGCGTGATGGGGGTCATAAAAGGCTTTCTCGGGGCAATCGCGCCCGTATAGCCCCGGTGGAGATGTTTCGCCGCAGGCGCGGCTGTAACAAAAAGGTGCTAGGAAATCAGGCCTTCGAAGAAGGAATTCACATTTTACTTGAAGCGGTTCAGTTAGCGTTCACTTGAGGTCGTGGAGCCCCTATACTGGCCCCGACGGTCAAAGATGAATTCATAAGCAAATTCAATAGCATGAGGTAGAACCATGACGCTTCCGATCGGCACCACCGCCCCCGACTTCGAAGCCGAGACCACCGAAGGGAAGATCAAGTTCCACGACTGGATCGGCAATAGCTGGGCGCTGCTGTTCTCGCACCCCAAGGACTTCACGCCGGTTTGCACGACCGAGCTCGGCGCGCTCGCCAAGCTGAAGCCGGAATTCGACAAGCGCGGCGTCAAGCTGATGGGCCTCTCGGTTGATCCGGTCGACCGCCATGCCAAATGGTCCGAGGACATCAAGGAGACGCAAGGCGCGGCCCCGAACTATCCGATGATCGGCGACACCGATTACAACGTCTCCAAGCTGTACGGCATGCTGCCGGCCGCCATCTCGGGCGATCCCCTCACCCGCACCGCCGCCGACAACCAGACCGTCCGCAACGTCTTCGTCATCGGGCCGGACAAGAAGATCAAGCTGGTGCTGGTCTATCCGATGACGACGGGCCGGAACTTCCAGGAGATCCTCCGCGTGATCGACTCGCTCCAGCTCACCGCCAAGCACCGGGTCGCAACCCCGGCCGACTGGTCGCAGGGTGACGACGTCATCATCGCGGGCTCGGTCTCCAATGACGAGGCCAAGACGATCTACCCGCAAGGCTGGAAGGAGCCGAAGCCCTACATCCGGATCGTGCCGCAGCCGAAATAACCCAACTGTCATTCCGGGCGATGCGTCAGCGCCGCCCGGGATGACGATGTTAGCTCTTACGCCGCGCGCACGCGTTCGAGGAAGCCCTCGACCTCGGCCTTCAGATGCAGGCTCTCGCCCGACAACGCCTGGGCGGAGGCAAACATCCGGCTGGACGTCTCACCCGTCTCGTTCGCACCCTCGGCGGCCTGACGGACGTTGACGGCGACATCGGCCGTGCCCGATACCGCCGCGCGAACACTGGCGACGATGTTTTGGGTCGCGCTCTTCTGCTGCTCGACCGCAGCCGAAATCGAGCCGGCGATGCCGCTGATGCGCTCGATGGTCTGGCTGATCGCCTTGATGGCGACAACCGATTCCTCGGTCGCAAGCTGCATGCTGGCGATCTGGTTCGAGATCTCGTCGGTCGCCTTGGCGGTCTGGCCGGCGAGCGTCTTGACCTCCTGGGCCACCACCGCAAAACCGCGGCCGGCATCGCCCGCGCGCGCGGCCTCGATGGTCGCGTTCAGTGCCAGCAGGTTGGTCTGCTCGGCGATCGAGGTGATCAGCTTGACGACATCGCCGATGCGCGCGCCCGCCTCGGAGAGCTGCGCGATGCGCTGATCGGTCGCCTCGGCCTGCCGCACGGCCTCAGCGGAAATGACGTTCGATTCCTGCACGCGCCGGGTGATTTCAGAGATCGATTGAGACAGCTCGTCCGAGGCCGACGCCGCCGAACGCACGTGCTCGGAGGCGTTTTCGGAAGCTCCGGCCGAGCGCGCCGACAGATCGGCGGTCGAGCGCGCGGCGTCGGTGAGCTGCCGCGCAGTCCGCTCGAATTCGCCTGACGATGTCAGCACCTTGTCGAGAATGCCGCCGACACCGCCGCGGAACTCTTCGACGAAATTGCGCAGGTCGGATTTGCGCTGCTCGGCGGCTGCAGCCGAAGCGGCCGCCTGCTCGCCGCGCATCCGCGCCCGCTCCTGCGAATTGCTCCTGAACACCGCGACCGTGCGGGCGATCTCGCCGATCTCGTCGCCTCGATCCTCGCAATCGATCTCGACGTCGCTCTGCCCTTCGGCGAGCGCGGTCAGCGAGCGCGTCACGGAGGTGAGCGGCTTGGTGACGCGGCGGACGACCAGCAAGGTCAGGACCAGCACCAACAGCGCGGCGAGCCCGGCGGCGATCGCCATGCTTTCGATCGTGTGGGCCAGCATGCTCTCGAACTGGGCCATCGGGATGCCGACATAGAGGATGCCGGCGACCTTGCCGCTGGCGTCGGCGATCGGGAAATAGGCGGTCATGAAGGTCTTGCCGAACAGCGTGGCCGGGCCCTTGTAGGCCTCGCCACGACGCAGCAGCGCCTGCGCCGGATGATCGGCGGCAAGCTGGGTCCCGACGGCGCGGTCGCCATTTTCCTTCTTCACGTTGGTCGAGCGCCGCACGAACTGCCCGCTCGCATCGTCGAATACGAACAGGGTGGCGTTGCCGCCGACATAGGACACCGCGCGATCGACGATGGCGTGATCCCTAAATTCCGGCATCTTGGGAATCTCGGCGCGCGCGACCGCGCCATCCCGCATCGTGATCTTCGCATCCGGAACGATTTCGGCAAAGGCCAGCGCCAGCGTGCGCAAACTCACTTCGATGTCGCGGAGCGCACGATCGTTGAAAGCGGAGCTGAGCGACCAATAGCCGGCGCCGACCACGAGCGCCGTATTCATGGCGATCAGCAGCACCGCGCAGAGGAGCGCCTTGGTGCCAAGTTTGAATTGCGGCAGAAACTTCGCCGTTGCAAGGTCGGACATGAATGGAATGACTCCTGTAATTCCTGCATATTCATGCAATCGGCTTACGGTCACATTAACGGCGGTTCCAATCGACGCCCCGCGACATGCTTTCGAAATTGTTAACGAGGACATCCTGACCACGCCCAGAACTACGCAAAGGACTACGCCAAGCGCTCCGCCCATCATCGTCTGGTTTCGCGATGACCTCCGCCTGTCCGACCATCCCGCTCTCCACGCTGCCGCCAAGGCGGCTGTGAAGACCGGCGCGCCGGTGATCTGCCTCTATGTGCTCGACGACGCGGCCGGGCGAGCGCCGGGCGCCGCGGCTCGCTGGTGGCTGGCGCAGTCGCTGCGGGCGCTCGGCGCCGAGATTGCTACCCGCGGCGGATCTCTGATCCTGCGCAAGGGGCCGGCGGTCAGGGTGATCGCGGAGGTGGTCCGCGACAGCGAAGCCCGCACCGTCTACTGGAACGGCATCGCACAGGCGCCGCATCAGGCGATCGAGCGGCAGCTCGAAGCAGCGCTGGCAAAGCTCGGCGTGGACTCGCAAAGTTTCCCGGGCGACTTGCTCGTCCCGCCCGCGGCAATCCGCAACAAGGAAGGCCGCGGCTTGCGCGTGTTCACACCATTCTGGCGGCGCGTGCTGGCGCTCGGCGATCCGCCGAAGCCCCTGCCGGCACCGAAGGAGCTGCGTCCGGCGCCGACGGTCGCCAGCGACGCGCTGGAGACCTGGAAGCTCGAGCCCGGCAAGCCCGACTGGGCCGGCGGCCTGCGCGAGACATGGACCCCCGGCGAATCCTCCGCCCGCGCCCGCCTGCGCGACTTTCTCAAGCACACCGCACGCGGCTATGTCGGCGACCGCGACCACCCGGACCGGGAGGGCACCTCACATTTGTCACCGCATTTGAGGTTCGGCGAGCTCAGCCCGCGCCAGGTCTGGCACGCCGCGCGGTTCGCCGCGGCAGAAAATCCCGCGATCGGATCCGGCATCGACAAGTTCCTGAGCGAGCTCGGCTGGCGTGAGTTCTGCCGGCACCTGCTGCACGACCATCCCAACCTTGCCACCGAAAACCTGCAAACGAATTTCGACGGCTTCCCATGGAAGCCCGACGCCAAGGCGCTCGCCGCCTGGCAGCACGGCCGCACCGGCTATCCCATCGTCGACGCCGGCCTGCGCGAGCTCTGGCACACTGGCGTGATGCACAACCGGGTGCGAATGGTCGTCGCCTCGTTCCTGGTCAAGCACCTCCTGATCGACTGGCGCGCCGGCGAGAGCTGGTTTTGGGACACGCTGGTCGATGCGGATGCCGGCAGCAATCCCGCCAACTGGCAGTGGGTCGCCGGCTGCGGCGCCGACGCGGCGCCCTATTTCCGCGTGTTCAATCCGGTGCTCCAGGGCGAGAAGTTCGACCCGGATGGAGCCTATGTGCGACGGTGGGTGCCCGAGTTGAAGGATGCGCCAGCCAAGCTCATCCACCAGCCCTGGCAGACGACGCCGATCGAGCTTGCGAGCGCCGGCGTCACGCTCGGCAAGAGCTATCCGCAGCCGATCGTCGATCATGCCAAGGGACGAGAGCGCGCGCTCGCCGCCTACGCAAAGATCCGCAAAGGTTGAGCGTTGCTTTGACACAATTATGAAACGCGCTATCGTCATCGCTCCATGCAAACCGTGGGGGACGATATGGACGACGACAAGCCGATCACCGAACAGGCGATGGACACGATCACCACCGCCGTGGAAGCGACCAAGGACGCCGCTGTCACTGCGGTGAAGAAGGTCAGGAAAGCCGCCAAGAAGGCCGCGAAGAAAGTAGCGCCGAAGAAGGCTTCCAAGAAGAAAGCCAAAAAGGCTGCGAAGAAGGCTCCGAAGAAAACTTCGAAGAAGGCGGCCAAGAAGAGTTCGAAGAAAGCTGCAAAGAAGTCGTCGAAGAAGGCGGCCAAGAAAACAGCAAAGAAGGCCACCAAGAAAGCTGCCAAGTCGAAAAAGAAGGCCAAGCGCTGATCGCAACGCTGAAGTCTCCGGGGGCGGACGCGCCCGGAGACGGCTCCAGCGATACCCTACCCTCGCCGCTTGGCTGCGCGCCGGCCCGGGTGATGCTCGCCTTGCGGATCGCGAAATTCGCTGCGATGGCCGCGCCGGTCCTCGGCGTTGAAGCGCCGCCGTTTCTCGGGTGAGCCGAACTGCTTGATCAATCTCCTGCCGTTCACCTTCTTGATGACGTGGCCGCCCTCGGTCATCGAGAACGGCTCCTTGAGCGATCCAATGTGGTCGAACTTCGTGCCGCGGGGATGCTTGAAGGGTTCGAACCAGGAGGGATAGACGAAGTTCGACATCGGGAAGCCGATGACGACGAAGGCGTCCTCTTCGACTGCGTCGCAGACCTCGTAGGCATATTGGGTGTGCCGGGTCTTGTCGGCCCAGAGATTGGCCATGGGGTCGAGCACCGTCTCGAACAGCTCAATGCGAGGCTGCCACGCTGACGGGCTCGTCGCCCAGCGCCTTGACGAAGATCTTCGAGATCGGCTGTCCCCGATGCGTCAATTCATGCCGCCCGAGGAAATTCTTGTGGGTCGCATCGTTGAAATAGACCAGCTGCCAGTCGGCGGGCTTCGGCTTGCGGGTAACGTCGAGATCGACGGGGTAGGCCCAGACCGGCAGGAAGTGCTCGTCATAGCATTTCTACAGCGCGGCCGTGAGCCGCGCCATCATCCGCTCGCTCATCATCTCCTCTGCATAATTGATGCAGGCAATGCGGACTGGCTTCAGAGATCTGCCGAGCGGTGCACGACGCGCTTTCTTCATGGAAATCACCACGTGAAAGGAGGCTGAAATGCCCCAAGCCTAACACCAACACCCCACACGTCAGGGATGTATTCCGGCGGCCCGGCTCGCCGATCCTAAAAGCGTCGGTTGACCACGAACACCGCGGCTGCGCACATCACCATGCCCGTGATCGCCAGCGCATCGAGCATTTCTCCGAACAGCAGATAAGCCATCAGCGCCGTCACGGCGGGCACCAGATAGAACAGGCTTGCAACAGACGTGGCGGCGGCGTGGCGGATCAGCCAGTACAGCAGCCCGATCGACCCGATCGAAAGCGCCACGGCGAGCCAGGCCAGCGCGAGCATGAACTCGCGCGTCCAGTGCACCACGCGGTCCTCGAACAGGAACGCGCCGATCGCGAAGAAGATCGTGACGGACACGTACTGCACGAGATTGCCGGCGCGCCAGTCGATGTGGTTGCAGTAGCGGCGCTGATAGAGCGTGCCGAGCGTGATGCTGATCAGCGAGACCACGGAGGCGAGCCAGCCGAGCCCGGCTTCGCCGGTCATGGGACGGCCGTGCAGGATCAGCACCACGCCGCCGAGGCCAAGCACGAGCCCCGCCCATTGCACCGGCGTCACCTTCTCCCCGAGCCATCGGTTGGCGATGGTCGAGGTCAGGATCGGCTGGAGGCCCGGAATGAGCGCGGAGAGCCCGGCCGGAATCGAGTGAGCAATCGCGATAGCGGTGCCGCCGAGATAGAAGCCATGGACGAGAATGCCGGCGACCGCGCTGTGCGCGATGCCGATACGGTCCGGCCATTTCGGTCGCGCAATCGCGACGATGATTGCCATCAGACCAACCACGAACGCCATGCGGATGGCGAGGTAGGTCAAGGGATCGGCATTGTTGACGACGTATTTGGTGCCGATGAAGCCCGTGCTCCAGAGCAGGACGAACAGGATCGGCGCGGCACGGGCGGTCAGGGCTTCTTGATTATGGTTCATTGCCGCCCTCATTGCCCCACCGGGGGCCAATGCGGCAATGCGAATTTCGGCCAGTGCCGTCCGGACGATGCTGCGCTGCGATGGACCGGACGGCTCAGCCGCTCACCATTCGTCCGGACAGGGATCGATGATCTTCCAGAGCTCGACGCCGTTCTTGATCTTTTTCATGTCGGTGGTGAGCCCGCCATTGCGGCGGATCCAGTCCTTCACCGTGTCGGGGTAGTAGGCCATCAGGTCGGACGTCCCCTCCGCGCTGGTGACCTTGATGCCGAAGGTGAAGGCCTTGTCGTAGTAGGCCTGGTGGAAGCCGAGGCTGGCGCGCGGCGTCACGCAGATCTTGTTCATCGGCACGATGCCGAGCACCAGGGTGCAGGCCGAGTTGCAGATGCCGTCGATGATGACGCGCTCGCCCTTCTCGCGGACGCGCTTGTACTTGGCCTTGTACTCCTCGACATAGCCGCCGTGGTCGCGGGTGATGTGCAGTTCGGCCCGCGCCGGCGCGGCGGCGACGACCGAGAGCAACAGCAGGCTCAGAAGCGTGATGCGCATGGCGAGGTGACGGCGAAAGCCTTCAGGAATGGACCGGCCTATGGACCCCACGAAGCCGGCAACAGGAGTCTTGAGCTAATTCTCTTTGGTCACACTTGTGTGGGGAATTCGTTAAGCATCTCGAAAAGGCCAAAAATGGGCAAGTCTGGGCCACAGAACCGGCAATTCTGTCACACCCACCCGGAAATCTGCCGGATTGGCCCCGGTTTCCGGGCTGCAGACGGGTGTTCCGGCCGCTCGAACTGGCTATAAACGGCTGACCTATTCGTGCGGGTTCCGGAGATTCGAGATGAGCAAGTTGAAGCTTGTAGCCGCGATTGCTGCCCTGTCGGCCGCAATCCTTGCCCCTAGCCTCGCAGAGGCGCGGGGACATCACCGGTATCACCGCCACTACACGAACCCGCTGCCCTACCCGATCAGCTATCTGCACAATTACGGGCCCGGCATCACGCCCGGGACGTTCGCCTTTTACGACGGCCCATCGACCAACCATTGCTACCAGAGCGCAGCCGCCTATGTCGGCCAGGACCGCCGCCGGCACCCCTGCTTCTGAGGGGCGCAGGCGCGTCCTCTGCGGGAGGGGCGGCTATTTGGCGGTGCCCGACAGCAGCAATTGCTTCTCGATCTCGTAGACCGGCAGTTTGACGAGGTCCTTGCCGACCTCGCCCTGGAGAGCCTTGCGCACCACGTCCGAATAATCGGCGCGGATCATCCCAAGCGCTCGCGGCGAGGCCACCATGGTCAAGGCCGAGGTCTCGCCTGAGCTGACGGCGGCATTGAGCCGTCCGGCCAGGCCGCGCAGGAAGGCGCGCTCGGCCTCGTCGTGCCAATCCGTCTGCTCCACCGAGCTGCGCGTGCCGGCCGCGCCATGAAGCCTGCCCGGCGCGTCGGTCCCTTGCGCACCGGTCGAGGGATTGGGCTGCTCGTGCACCTCCCTGGTGTGGAGGTTCGGAAACATCCCGTCGCCGAGGTTTTCCAGAATGAGCGCCTTGCGCCCGTCGCACACGACCAGCCAGTCACCCTTGTCGATTCTCATTTTGTCCATTGCACAGCTCCAAAGCGACCTCGCGAGCCTGCTCTTCGAAATGCTCGAAAGGCTGGCCACGACGCCAAGCTTAGGGACGAAGCTGCACCGATGAGTTGCGCGGGATCAAGGATGGCGGCCATGTCCTGCGGAGCGCAACGCAAGCACAGCATTGGTCAAGAGCGCGAACCTGCGATAGTCTGGCGGAGCTAAAGGTCAGGCCTGCGGCGGGCTGGCTGAAGACCTGTTCATCAGCATTACATTTCGGTCCCGCCACAATTTGATCAGAACAAACTTCGATATCCCTGTATTGCGTAAGCGGAGAAAGACATCATGAAGCTTAGAATTGGCCTCGTCGCCGCGACCCTGCTGGGTGCGTTGGTCGCATCACCGGCGGCGTCCGCCATGCCCATCGCGCCTGCTCCTGCGACGCCGCAGGTTTCCGACGTCGAGCAGGTCCGCATGGTCTGTGACGCGTGGGGACGCTGTTTCTGGCGTCCGAACTACTATGGATATTACGCGCCGCGGCCCTACTACGGTCCCCGATATGCACCGCGCTTTTATGGCGGCCCTCGCTATTACGGACCTCGCTACCGCCGCTGGTGATTCTAAAGGGGCCCTCCGGGGCCCCTTCGCTTTTTGCGAGATCAAGGATGCTGGTCTGGAGTCATTCCAAAACTGATCTAGATCAAAGACGAAATCCGCGACGCCGTCATTCTCCGACGATGGTCGATTTGATCGTTTTTCGATGTCCCCAGACGGGCATGAACGTGCAGACACATCTTGAGAAGCAACAGAGACAGGAGGCCCAGAGCTTTGCCTCCTTCGCCTGTCCCGCCTGCACGCGGCTGCATTTCATCGACCTCGCTTCCGGCCAGCCGATGACTCGGGACCGTTGACGGCGACATCGATCCGCCGGGCTCATGCCATGATGTCCGCAATACTACGGCCCGGAATCCGGTTTACTGAAGCACGATGTTTCGCCATTGATGGCGATGTACTGACGTTCATTTGATTGTCACATTGCGACAGCGGGCCATACGCATGTTGTTCGACGCCCTCGCCCCATCCTCGGCGCTTCAATTGATTGGCTTTGCCGACGTCGATGCGTTTCGGCCGATCGAGTCGATGGAGGATGCGAGAAGCATTCCGCTCGACGTCCGGAGTTTCGCAGCGGCTCGCGCTGTCGTCTCCCTGCCCGGCTGCCGCATCGTCATGATGCGCTCGTTCGCGCGCATCCTCGACGCCGCCTATCGGATGCCCGGCGGGATGGTGATCCTGCCCATGACGGACGACCTTCAGGTCAATTCCAAGGGCATGGATCTGGACGCGCGTTTCTTCATCGCGCTCCGAGGCAGCGATGAATGCCATTTCGTCGAGCGCCGGACCAATCATCATGCGATGATCATCTTCTCACTCGGCCTGAGTGACCGGGGCTGGTTCGATCAGGCGGACGAGTTGCGGGCCTATAGCGCGAACCGCCCCGCTTTGCTTCACATACGCCAGCTCCTGTTCGACATTCTGCGTACCGCGTCGGTGCAGCCGGCCCTGTTCGAAACGACCGAGGTCGCCGCCCATCTCCAGGAAGGCCTGCTGCTCGCGCTCGACGATCTGTTTCGCATCGATTCGCTCTCGGACCGGAGTGCCTCCGTCCAGGGCGAGCGGTCGATCAAACTTGTGCAACGGATCGACGATTACGTCGCAGCACATCCGACTGCTCCGATCTATACCGCCGATCTCGCCGGCGAGTTTGGCGTCTCGATCCGGACGCTCGGCGGCGCCGTCAGCAAAGTGCGTGGCATGAGCCTGCACCAGTACATTCGCCTGAAAAAATTGTGGGCGACCCGGTCTCGCCTTCTCAAGGGCAGCGGCGCCACCGTCGCCACATGCGCGCGCGCCCAAGGCTTTCACCATTTGGGGGAGTTTTCCGCAGCTTACCGCGCGATCTTCCACGAAGCGCCGTCCGACACGCTGGCACGAGGCCGGCAAGCCGGTCCGACGGCTGGCTGACGGGGGCAGGCCGCCGCGGCGGTCGTCGTTGTGAGCGGAACATATCCGGAAGTGGCGCGCTCGGAGAGATTCGAACTCCCGACCCTCGGAATCGAAATCCGATGCTCTATCCAGCTGAGCTACGAGCGCCCTGGCCCCGACATTGGGCCGCAGCCGACACGCCTCAGATCGCTGCTGGCGAGCCAGCAGGCCGGACGACGTTCGGATGGGTTCGAATTAGCAGAGAGACCGGCCAATAAAAAGCCCTTCCCGCCCCGATTCGAGAGGGGGGCGGACCTGATCTTACCAAGTGCTGTTGAAGAAGCCGAAATGCGGCTGCTGGGCCATCACCATCATCGGGCGACCTTGCTGCGGCACCGGATGCGTCCTGGCGAGCTTGCGCTTGGGCTGCTGCGTCTGGCTCTGAGGGGGCTGAGCCTGAGGAAGCTGGGCCTGCGCCTGAATCTGCGTCTTGGCTTCGGTCTTCTTGGCCGCAGCGGTATCGGCCTTCGCGGCCGGCGTGAATTGAGCGAACGTCTCGCGGACCCGCGCCTTGGCTGATATCTCGGCCAAAGCCGGTGACATGCCCTCCACGGCCGGCTGGGGAGCCGCGACTGCGGCGATCCTCACCGCAGGGGCGGCAAGCGTCGGCTGACTGGTGTCGAGCACAATTCGCTCCGGCAGGTGGCGATCGGACCGGATCCGGATCAACGGCTGCTCGTTGCTTGCTGTTGCGATAGCCTGCGTCACAGGCGAAGTCGGCAGAACGTAGTTCGCCGCGAACAGCAGTGCCAGCAAGGCTCCACCGACAAAGAAGAAATACCGAAAGATGGGCATTGGCCACGCTCCGCCCCCCGCATCCCCGCGTGGGCTCTCCACCTTAACAGGCGATCATTTAATTGGTTCCTGGCCCAGCCGTTCGGTTCAAATGGCGACGCCAAGTTTCTTGGCCAAGTCCCCGGGACAGTAACTTTTCCGCTATCAGGCAATGCCGGCCTTATGTCCGACGTGCTGCCACAAGCGAACACTTTGCCTGATCGGCATTCACGTTGACGAAGCCGACGGGAATGCGCGCAAAAGTCTTGCGGCTCTTCATGCCGACCGTATCAGCCAGAACGCGGCTGCGGTCGGTGAGATGACTACCATCGCGCCGCGCAAAAGCGCAGACGATCTCGACATCCTTGACGGCATAGTCGTTGTCGTTGCGCAGCGTGAGCGTCACCAGCGCCTTGGAGCCAAGGCCGCCGCGGCGCCAGGTCTGGGATGAAATCCTGATCCGACCGAGTTCTGCCATTGTCGGAATCTGAGCTTCGGATGGCGACGACACGGCGGCCACATCGCGCGAAGGAGCCGTCTCGACGGCTGCCACGTCAGACCTCACCGGTTCGGCACTGTTGCCTCTGGAAACAGGGAGCAGCATCCAGGTGCCGCAACCGACGATGATGGCCGCCAACAGCCACAGCAGGCCTCGCCCAAATGAAACGCTCGCGATCGTCACCGCCCACACCAGTCGTTCGCCGGTCCCGGCGAAACGCCCTAACCCGATGCGGTCAAACCCAGCGTTCATGGCTGCCTCACCGATCCCCGCGGAAACACGTTCGACAACGGATTCGGCCACTGCTTACCTTAATCCGGAAGACGAACTAAGGTTCCCGCGCAGCTGTCGAGTCGGCAAGAGCGGTGGCGGTCACCGGCCGAGGCCGCTAACATGCGCTGCAACATCAAGACCCGTCGGGAGAACATGAAATGCCAGTCGTCACTTGGGATCACGTCCATCTGCGCAGCCCTGATCCGGAGGCCACGGCGGCCTGGCTGCGGGACATCCTTGGGGGCGAGATCGTGCAAGCACCCGGGCGGATCGACGTGAACCTTGGAGGCGCAAGGATCTTCATCGCGCCACTCGAGGGCGACAACGCGGTCAACCCGCCGCCGCCGCACCCGCATCAGGGCCTCGACCATTTCGGTCTCACGGTGAAGGACATCGACGCCGTCGCCGCCGAGATCAAGGCCAAGGGCGTCACCTTCACGCGCGAACCGACCACGATCCGCCCCGGCGTGCGCATCTGCTTCATCCGCGGCCCCGAAGGCATCTCCATCGAGCTGCTCGAGCGCGACAAGAAATATACCTGATACCGCGCGAGCCGCATCGGCTCACCGGTCATGTGCCGCCCGGTGCGCCTAAGTCATGCTACCGGGCATGAAGCAGCGGATGGCGACGCCCATGTAGCCGTAGATCGGCCAGACCATGGTGCGCCCCACCCGGTTCGGCTCCGAGATCACGGCCTCCTCGGGCACCTCCACCCAGACGAGCTCCTGCGGCCGGCCGTCGATCACGTAGCCATAGCGCGGGACGCGGACCCGATAGTGCCCGTCCTTGCTGTCCCAGTCGGTATCCGAGAGCGCCGAGCCGTCTGCGTCGGAGCAGCAAGGCCCCTTGCCGCTTCGCAGTCCGTCGAACCAGGCCTTCAATTCGGCATTGGTGTTGACGAATTGGCCGCGGTCGCGCGCGTGCCCGATCGGGGCTGCGAGTGCTATCAGGGCCAGGACGCAAGCGAGGCTCGCCACGCTTCGCCAGCGTGCCGCGCCGCCAATCCGCCGTTTTCGTGTTTCGCAAATCGTGGGACGCACACTGTACAGACGCGGCTTCTCGCCGCCGGAATCGATCCAGTTGCTCACGTTTGTCTTGCTCCAGCACCCCGCGGCCAGTGCAACAATGGTTATGCATTTCGCGGGCCAACTTGATTCGCAACGACTGGCCTCGCTTCATGATCAGACGGTCATGGCGGTGTCATAGACAAGCCGGGACAACTACGGCTCACGGGCAGGCTCGCAAGGCCGGCGGCCAAACTCCCGCGTTGCGTGGGCGCATGCCCTTTGGCATAAATGCCCTACCGGTTACGCCATTGGGCGATGGCGGCCGGCCTCGGGACGTTATGAAGAACGGCCTCTATTCGATTCACGTGAACCTG
Organism: Bradyrhizobium sp. WSM4873; assembly: GCF_055811355.1. NCBI lineage: Bacteria > Pseudomonadati > Pseudomonadota > Alphaproteobacteria > Hyphomicrobiales > Nitrobacteraceae > Bradyrhizobium > Bradyrhizobium sp. WSM4873. The sequence goes on from NZ_JBVVPS010000017.1 coordinate 60,772, forward strand.
CTCGATGGTCGGGTCGGCAAGGGCAGCGGCGTGATTCTTTTTCGCGACGGCAAGATTCTTGGCGGCGATGCCTACCTCTATTACACCGGCAGCTACACGGTGAAGGACAACACCTTCAAGGGCGAGGTGCTGGTCCAGCGTCACACCTCGCCGCGGGGTGACGACAATCCGCTGTTCGGCGGGCCTGCCGCGGTCGGCATCGGCGTCAGCGGCACCTTCACGGAGACGCGCGGGGACATGACGGGCACCGCGCTGGTCGGCAAGGCCAGCCAGATTTTCGGCGCAACGCTGCACAAGCTTGCGGAGGCCGACTAGAGCTTCGGTTCTGATTGAATCAGAACTGAATCTCTCAATTGTTGTTTCGACGGGTTTTCTTCACGCGGACCGGCATCTAGTTCGCTCGAAAATGCTCGAGCTATTCCGCGGCCTGCTCGAGCGGCGCCACGCGCGGCAGGATGATCTGGATGCGTGTGCCGCTGCCCGGTTCGGAATCCAGATCGAGCCGTCCGCCGAGCCTGTTCGTGACGATGCTGTAGACGATGTGCAGCCCGAGACCGGTGCCGCCCTGGTCGCGGCGCGTCGTGAAGAACGGATCGAAGGCACGGCGACGGACGTCGAGCGACATGCCGCAACCATTGTCAGAGAAGATGATCTCGACATTGTCCTTGCCGGACTCGCGCACCTGGATGTCGATGGTCCCCGGCCGGCCGTCCGGGAAGGCGTGCGCCACCGCGTTGAGAAACAGATTGGTCAGCACCTGGCCGTACGGTCCGGGATAGCTGTTCATGGTCAGATCAGGCTGGCACTCGACGTTGAGTGTCAGATTGTGCTTGCGCAGGCCCGGCCGCAGACTCATCACCACCTGCTCGGTGAGGTCACCGAGATCGAAGCTGCGCTGGTCCGAATAGTTGCGGTCGGCGGCGACCTGCTTGAACGACTGGATCAGCTCGGCGGCGCGGTTGAGATTGGAGACGAGCTGCGAGGACGCATCGCGGCTGGTGTGGAGGAAGTCGTTGAGCGCGGAGCGGCGCAGCTCGCCACGCTCGACCTCGGCGGTGAACATCGCGGTCTTGCGCTCCAGCGCGGAGGCGACCGTGAGGCTGATGCCGACGGGATTGTTGACTTCGTGCGCGACGCCGGCGACGAGGCGCCCGAGCGCCGCCAGCTTCTCCGCCTCGATCAGCGAGGCCTGGGTCTCGCGCAGATTGCGCAGCGCGGTCTCGGCGGATTCCTTGGCTTTCCGCATCTCCTGCTCGCCGCGCTTGCGCTCGCCGATGTCGAGCGCCACGGTGACGATCCGCTCGATCTCGCCTTCGGCATCGAGCAGCGGCAGCTTGTTGACGAGCCATTGCCGCATGTGGCCGGAAGAATCAATGTACTCCTCTTCGTAGAAGCCGAGACCTTTTCGCAGCGTCAGCACGCGCTTGTCGCTCTCGTCGGACTTGGCCGCGCCGTAGCGAGACATCAGGTCGGCCGTGGTGCGGCCGAGCGCATCGCCGGGCTCGATTCCGAAGATGCCGGCCATGTAGCGGTTCATCAGCACGTAGCGCAGGTCGCGGTCCTTGACGTTGATGACCGCGGGCACGGTGTCGATGACCTGCTGGAGCAGGCGCCGTCCTTCAGCGATGGCGTCTTCCGCGCGCTTCTGGTCGGTGATGTCGCGCAGCGTGCCCTCGTAGCGGACGATGTTGCCGGCGTCGTCGCGGACGCCGGTGGCACTGTCGGACAGCCACAGGATGTCGCCGCCGCGCTGACGCACCTGGTACTCGAACTCGCGCACCATGCCGTCGCGTGCCATCAGCCGCTGATATTCGACGCGCGCCTCGGGATTGACGTAGATGGTGTGGGCGATGTCGTTGATGCTGTCGATCAGCTGCTGCGGGCTATCGTAGCCCATCATCCGCGCCAGCGCCGGATTGGCGTTGAGGAGGTCGCCGGCAGGCGTCGTGACATAGATGCCGTCGACCGAGCCCTCGAACAGTTTCCGATAGCTCTCTTCGGCGAGGCGCTGCTCGGTCAGTGCGCGCACCGCCGCCTCGCGCGCCGTGTCGGCCTCTTCCAGCGCGCGGCGGAACACTTCGGCTGCCCGCGCAATGTCGCCGATCTCATTGTCGAGGTCGGCGGACGGGATCGAGGTGTTCTTCTCGCCGGCTGCGAGCGCGCGGATCGACCGCGCGATCTGGGCGAGCGGACGGACCGTCCGCCGCACCACGAAACCGGCCGCGAGAATGCCGATCAGCACGCCGATGGTACCGAGCACGATGCTCTGCCAGCGCGCCTCCGTCAGCGTGCGGGCGAAGTCGCGCGACAGCACGTGGCCGCGCCGGGCGCTGACCTCGCGCAGCAATTCGGTGACGCGGCCGATCAGCCGGCCCTCGGTTCCCAGCACCTCGCGGTCAATGTCGGCGATCTGCCGTTCGCGGACCGCGACCGCGATGATCGCCTCGGCGTAGTCGTTGACGGCCGATCTGAGCTTGGGATCAGCGACGCCCATCGCGCGCATGCTCTGCGCCGCCTGCTCGGCCGCGGACGGGTTGCGCGCAAGCAAACCGAGCGCGATCCGGCTCTGCGCTTCCGACAGGCGGGACGCCAGCTCGCGGTCCGCGGTGCCGGAGACAGCCGCGTCGAACTGGTCGCGAAGCGGCGGCAGGCCGGCAAGCAGCTGGGCGCGGCGGTCGATCAGCGTCGAGATCCGCTCCAGCCCGCTGCGATAGGTGGCAAGCCGCTCGCTGACGCCGTCGATCATATCCTGCTGCTCGGGCACGAGCTCGATGCGGGTCTTCTTCAGGATGTCGCTGAGCGTCGAGGCCGCCTCGCCCACCTGCTTGAACTGGATGCCAGCGCCGGGGTCGGTGACGAAGTCGCGCGCGGCGAGCCGCAGCTCGTTCATGCGGCGGTCGATGTCCTCGGCGAGATCACCGACGCTCTGCAGCCGCTGCAGCTCGGCAAAGGTCGTGTCGATGTGCCGGATCGCGATCACGCTCGCGGTCGAGGTGACGATGATCACCGCCAGCACCAGAAGGAAGCTGCCGAACGTGAGCTGGCCGATGGAGAGCGAGAATGTTCGCTTTTTCTCAGGGGTCGGCGTCAATTCGGCGGACATTGGTGATGTGAGGACCGGGCTATTGGAGCTCCAATATACGACGTATTGCGGTCCCGGGGGAACATGCGTCTGGCCGCCGAATATCCTTAATATTGAAGCCCTGCCGCCCTCCTTGGCCCCGGCTTTATGACGTTTTGACGCCGGCCGGCCGCCGGGCCGGGATGGTCATGGCGGCGACGCCGAGGACGACGCAGGCAAGGCCGATCCAGGCGGTCCGGCTCAGGCTCTCGCCGAGGAAGGCGACGCTGATGGCAACCCCGATCGGCACGCGGAGATAGGCCTGCGCGGTGGTGCCGACCGAGCCCAGGGTCTGGATCAGGCGGAAATAGATCGCGAAGGCCGCGGCGGTCGAGAAGGTCGCCAGCGCGACCAGCGCCAGCACGGAACTCAGCGAGGGCGACAGCGTCCAGGGCTGCTCGACGATCAGCGAAGCCGGGATCAGCGCCGCCGCCCCCGCCAGCAGCGAGCCGGCCGCGGGCGCCATGGGATCGAGGCCCTTGAAGCCGCGACCGAAGATGGCGGCGCAGGCGTAGCAGATGGTGGCGGCAACGATGGCGGCCTCCGCGACGAGGCCGCTTCCGACATCATGGAACGCATCGACGCCGACGATCAGCAGGATGCCGGCCATGCCGGCAACGACGCCGACCAGCTTGCGCGGTGTCGTCGCCTCGTGACGCGTCACGACCGCCGTGAGCAGGAAGGTGAAGATCGGGCCTGCCGAGTTGAGGATGGTCGCGAGCGCGGCACCGACGTGGCGTTCGCCCCAGGCGATCAACGTCCAGGGGATCACGCTGTTGAGCACGGCCTGGAAGGCAAAGCGTTGCCAGGTCGCGGCATCCGTCGGCATCCTGATGCCCCGCGCCCACATGATCGCGAGCAGCAGCAGGCCCGCGATCGTGGTGCGCGCCGCGATCAGCGTGATCGGCGGAATGGTGGCGACGCCGAGCTTGATGAAGGTGTAGGAGCCGCCCCAGAGCGTTGCGAGTGCGAGCAGCAGCGCAAGCTCGACGGCGATGTTGTTGTCCTGCCGGTCGTCCATGTCGCGCGCTCCGCCCCGTCGTCAGGGACGGAACCTAGCGCGTCTGCCCTCGTCAATAGTTCGTTTTGTATCGAAGTGTCCTAGCCGATCGCTCCGACCTCGAACACGTCGCCGTCATAGCCGGCCTCGCGGGGAATGCGGAGCTGACGGCCGGTTTCGGTCTTGGTCATGACAGGCATCACCGTCACGACGGACATCCCGCGGGCGTGGTCGAGCGCGGCGCTCACGCTACCCTGCTTGGCAAGCCGGATCAGATTGCGCGTGGTCGGGAACGGCAGCTTGAAGCGGCCGCTCTCGCCGCCCTCCACCGCCTCGCGCGGCGAGACCCAGATCGAGTCGGTGGACTCCCTGCCGTCATGGGCGCCGAGCTGGTCGGGCGGTGCCGCCGCAAGGAAGAACCAGGTGTCGAAACGTTTTGGCATGCCCTCCGGCGTAATCCAGTGCGCGTAAGGCACGAGCGTATCGAGCGCGAGCTGGAGGCCGTTATCGGCCAGAATGCTCAGGAAGCTGATCTTGTGCTCGTTGAGCGCCACGCGATGCGCATCGGCGATTTCGCCGGCGCGCTTGGCGTCAACAGGGCTGCCTGAATCCTTCGAGCGCGCCAGCAGGATGCCGCTTTCCTCAAAGGTCTCGCGGATCGCGGCGATCCGAAATCCGCGGTCGGCTTCGCTCAAGCCCTCGCCTCCCGAATACAGGTCGGAGCGCTTGACGATCTCCTGATCGCCGGCATCGACGCTGCCGCCGGGAAACACCAGCGCGCCCGAATTGAACTCGATCTGATGATGGCGGACCATCATGAAGACTTCAATTTCGTCGCGGCTCTTGCCGTCGACCTTCACGCCGTCGCGCAGCAGGAGGATCGTCGACGCAGGGCGTGATGCTGATGCCTCGGCCATTCGACTAACCTGCCGCGCTGGATTGCGGACCGAGATTGGCGCGCTTGTCGATTCGGGCGACGCGCGACAGCAGGTACTCGACCTCTGCCTTCGCCGCAGGCGTAATGGTGGCGCCGGGCTTGCGCTGGGCGCTGGAGGCGATGATGCCGCGCTTCTGCAGCACGTATTTGCGCACGGCGAGGCCCGCGCCCGGCTGCTGCTCGTAGCGGATCAGCGGCAGATGTGCGTCGAACAGATCATGGGCGGCGTCGCGCTTGCCTTCCTTCGAAAGGCGCACGACGTCGATCAGAAGCTCGGGAAAGGCGTAGCCCGTCATGGCGCCGTCGGCGCCGCGCTCCATCTCGAAGTCGAGAAAGAGCCCGCCATTGCCGCAGAGGATCGAGAGCGGCCGCAGCGAGCCGTCCTTCTGGAAATTGCGCAGCGTCGAGATCTTTTCCAGCCCCGGCCAGTCCTCGTGCTTGAGCATGACGCAGTTCGGATTGTCCATGACGATCTTGCGGATCACGGCAGGGGTGAACACCACCGACAAGGTCAGCGGATAGTCCTGGAGCACCCAGGGCACGTCGGGGCCGATCGCCTCGGCCGCCTGCTTGTAATAACCGATGATCTGGTCGTCGGTCCTCAACGACGGCGGCGGCGCGATCATCACACCGGCTGCACCGGCCTCCATCGATGCCTTCGCCAGCGAGCGCATGGTGGCAAAACCCGGCGCGGAGACGCCGACGATCACCTGCATTGTCTTGGCGCGCTTGACGAAGCGTACCGCTACCCGCTCGGCCTCGGCGGCATCGAGCTTCGGCGCCTCACCGAGGATGCCCAGCACCGTGACGCCGTCGCAGCCGACCTCCTCGTAGAAATCGGTCAGGCGGTCGATGGAGCGCTCGTCGATCCGGCCGTCATCGTGGAACGGCGTCGGCGCGATTGCGAAGGTGCCCTTGGCGTCGGCGGTGAGTTTCATTGGGTCTCTCTTCCTCGGTCATTCCGGGGCGTGCAAAGCACGAGCCCGGAATCCATTTATCTGCTGCGCGTGCTGTACCATGGATCCCGGGCTCACGCTTCGTGTGCCCCGGGATGACGGCCTGTCAAAACCGCCGCGCCCCCATCTTGATCTGCTCTTCGGAGAAGAAGATCTCCTTGGCATGATCGGCGATGTCCTGGGCCTTCCAGGCCGTGTGCGGCGGCTTCCAGCCGTCCATTTCCATCATCCGCATTTCGCGCACGCCGCGGGGCCCGGACACGCCCAGCACCTTGCCGGTCTGGTCGCCCGACAAGTCGCTGACCATGTATAGCACGGCCGGCGCGATGCCGTCCGGCCCCAGCGCCGCACCGGGGTTCTCCTTATAGCGGGGCAGGTCTGCGGTCATGCGGGTCAGCGCGCCCGGCGCAAGCGTCCAGATCCGGATGTTGTATTTGCGCCCCTCGATCGCCAGCACGTTGGACAGGCCCCAGATGCCGCCCTTGGCCGCGCCGTAATTGCTCTGGCCGAAATTGCCGATCAGGCCCGAGGTCGAGGAGGTGTTGACGATGACGCCGCCGCCGTTTTCCCGCATCCAGCGAAACACCGGCATGGTGCAACAAAAGGTGCCCTTCAGATGCACCTTGATGACCTTGTCCCAGTCGGACTCAGAGGCCTTGGCGAAGGTCTGGTCGCGCAGAATGCCGGCATTGTTGACGAGGATGTCGGCACGGCCGAAATGCTTGATGGCGTCGTCGAACACCGACTGGCCGCCTTCCATGGTGGAGATGTCGGCGCCGTTGGCGACCGCCTTGCCGCCCTCGGCCTTGATCGCGTCCACCACGAGCTGCGCCATCGATGTGTCGGCGCCGGTGCCGTCACGAGGTCCGCCGAGGTCGTTGACGACGACGGAGGCCCCTTCCCGCGCGAACAGCTTTGCGTAGGCCTCACCGAGCCCCCCGCCCGCGCCGGTGATCAGCGCAACCTTGCCGTCGAGTAATCCCATGGTGGCGTCTCCCTGGTTTTGTTTTTCTTACCTCGCCCCGCTTGCGGGGAGAGGTCGGATCGCCCTTGCGATCCGGGTGAGGGGGTACAGGTCTCAACACCGTCTTGGCTCGCGGTGAGAGCCCCTCACCCCACCCTCTCCCCGCAAGAGCGGGGCGAGGGAGTGAAACGCCGGTGCCCGACTAACCCAGCACCGTCTTGCCGTTCTTGATCACGGTGACGCCGCGCGACTTCACCTTGGCTTCGAACGAGATCACGCTGCCGTCCTTCCAGAGGTCCATGGTCACGGTCTCGCCGGGATAGACCGGCGAGGAGAACCGCGCGACGTGCTGGCGGAAGGCGGAGGCGTCGTAGTCGGCATAGGTCTGCAGCACGCCGCGGCAGGTGATGCCGTAGGTGCACATGCCGTGCAGGATCGGACGCGGGAAGCCGGCCTTCTTTGCGAACTCGGGATCGGAGTGCAGCGGGTTGCGGTCGCCGCACAGACGATAGACGAGCGCCTGATCGGGGCGCGTGACGATGTCGATGGTCGTGTCGGGCGCGCGCGACGGGATCTTGTGCGGATCGGGCTGGGTCAGGTTCGGCCCGCCAAAGCCGCCATCGCCGCGGGCGAAGCGCGAAGCGACCAGCGTCGCAAGCTTCTCGCCCTTCTCGTTCTTGAGCACGGTCTGGTGGCTGATGACGACGCCCTTGTCCTTGCCCTTGTCGTAGACTTCGACGACGGAGGAGTCGGCGGTGATGTGCGCGGCGACCGGCAGCGGCTGGTGGAAGGTGATATCGCGCTCGCCGTCCACCACCATCACGCGGTTGAGGTTCATCTCGCCGGGCCCCGCGCCCCATGCCGCGACGGAGGCGAAGGTCGGCACCACCTTGAGCGGCCGCGGCGACAGCGTGCCCTCGTTGACGAAGGCGAGCTCGTTTTCGTCCATCGGATCGGCGCCGAGGCCGATACCGTAGGCATAGAGCATCACTTCACGGTCGGTGTAGGCATATTTCTGGCCGAGGTTCTTGAGGCCTTTGAGTTCGTCGTATCTGGCGGACATTTTATTGTTACTCCCCGGATTCTTATGCGCCGCTGCCAGTCGAAGTGCCCTCTCCCCTTGTGGGAGAGGGCTGCACGAGTCGTGCGGCAAACTCGTTTGGGTGAGGGTTGCTTCCGCAGTGAAAGCTTTCTCCGCGGAGCGATACCCCTCATCCGGCGCTTCGCGCCACCTTCTCCCACATCCGCCTTCGCCAAGGCTTCGGCGGACATGAGGGGAGAAGGAAGAAGCAAACTACGCCGGCGTAAAAAACGGCAGCGGCGCGCCATCGGTCGGCTTGAACACCACCTTCACCTTCTGGCCGATCTTCAACGTCGTCAGATCGCAATCGACGAAATTGGTCTGGAGCGATGGGCCTTCCTTCAGCGTGACGTAGCCGATCGCGTAAGGACCGGTCGGCGACTTTCGCATCAAGCTGTACGTGTAGATCGTGCCTTCGCCCGAAGACTCCTCCCACACCGTCTTGTCGGAGTAGCAGAACGGGCAGATCGCGCGCGGGAAGTAATGCGCCTCGCCGCAGGCGGTGCAGCGCTTGATCATGAACTTGCCCTGCTTGGCGGCGTCCCAGAACGCGGCGGTCTCAGGGTTGGTCACCGGCGCCGGATATTTCTTGGCTTCGCTCATCACACGCGCTCCAGAATGGCAGTCGAGGCGGCGTGGCGGACACCGAGCAAGCCGCCGGTGCCGTGGGCGATGGCGAGATCGCAATTCTTGACCTGCACCTTCGGATGCGCCTCGCCGCGCAGCTGCCGCACAGCCTCGAGGATCTTGGTCATGCCGCCGCGGTTGACGGGATGGTTGCTGCAGAGGCCACCGCCATCGGTGTTGAACGGCAACTTGCCCACCCCCGAGATCAAATTGCCGTCGGCGACGAACTTGCCGCCCTCGCCTTTCTTGCAGAAGCCGAGGTCCTCAAGCTGCATCAAGACGGTGATGGTGAAGCTGTCGTAGATCGATGCGTATTTGATGTCCTTCGGCGTGATGCCGGCCTCCTCGAAGGCGCGCGGGCCGGACCAGATTCCGGCGGAGTAAGTGAGGTCGAGATCCTTGCCGCCGCGCGGGCCCTTCATCGCTTCGCCGTGACCGATCAACCGGACCAGCGGCTTCTTCAGGCTTTTTGCGATCTCGGGCGTGGTCACGATCAGCGCGCCGCCGCCGTCGGAGACGACGCAGCAATCCATGCGATGCAAGGGATCGGAGATCATCGGCGAGTTCAGGACGTCCTCGACGGTGACCACATCCTTGAGCATCGCATGCGGATTGTATTGCGCGTGGTGCGAGGCCGCGACCTTGATCCAGGCGAGCTGCTCGCTCGTGGTGCCATAGTCGTGCATGTGGCGCATGGCACACATGCCGTAGGCATTGTGCGTGGTCGCGCCGTATGCCGTCTCGAAATCGGCCTCGGCGCCGGCCGCGCGCGGCGGCATCGCCCCGGTGCGCGGCTTGCCGGCCAACGTGATCAGCGCGATCGAGCACTTGCCCGCGGCGATCGCTTCGGCGGCATGGCCGAGATGGATGATGTAGGAACAGCCGCCGGTCTCGGTGGAATCGACATGGCGGAGTTTCTTGGTGTTCAGCCCGAGATAATCGACCATCGGCCAGGCGCCGCCCGGGGCGTCGCCGGCGCAGAAATAGCCGTCGACATCGTCCTTGCTGAGCCCGGCATCCTCGATCGCGCCCTTGGCGACCTCGGCATGGAGCTGCGCGGTGGATTTGTCCGGCGCGTGCCGGGTCGGGTGTTCAAAAATCCCGGCAATGTAGGCCTTGCCCTTGATGGTCAAATAAGGTCTCCGCTGGCGTGTCTCACGTCCGGTTTTTTCTGAACCGCTGCCGCCCTGTTGGCAAGCGCGGAAATATTCCGCCGGGCGAGAGAGCAGCGGGTCCGCGCAAGTGGACGGTCGGTCGGAGCGCCTCTGCTTCCGGAGCAGTCATTGCGAGCGCAGCGAAGCAATCCAGGAATCTTTCCGCGGACGCATTTCTGGATTGCTTCGCTGCGCTCGCAATGACGGGAACGACGGGCAGAACCCTAAAGGTGTTTTGCCCGACGGCACAAGCGGTTTCGCTTTATCGAAAAACCCTTTTCTGCGAAAACAACCCCATGCACAGTAGAAAGGAGATTGATTTCAAACAGAAATTTGTGGGGTGGATCAGCGGACCCCACCCAACAAATTCTACTCCGCTGCGATCTGCCGCGGCGCCGGCGGCGGGTTCGCCAAATCGGCGGCGAGCTGGGCGTAGCGGGCCTTGGCGTCTGCGACGGCCTTCTCCTTGACCGGACCGTAGCCGCGGATACGGTCGGGCAACGAGAGCAGCTCAACCGCGGTGTCGATCGTGAGCGGCGACAGCAGGCCGAGCACGGTGGCGACGTCCTTCTCGTAGCCGGCGATCAGATCGCGCTCGAGCTTGCGGTCGGCGCTACGACCGAAGATGTCGAGCGGCGTGCCGCGCAGGAACTTGAATTTTGCGAGCACGCGGAACACCGGAAGCATCCATGGGCCGAAAGCGCGCTTCTTCGGGCGGCCGAGCGCATCGACGCCACGGCTGAGGATCGGCGGCGCCAGGTTGAAGTTGAACTTGAAGTCGCCTTCGAACTGGTCGCGAAGCTGCTTTTCGAACGCGCCCTCGGTGTAAAGCCGCGCGACTTCGTATTCGTCCTTGTAGGCCAGCAGTTTGGCGTAATTGACCGCAACGGCGCGCGTCAGCGCCTCATCATAGCCGCCCTGCCTGACGGCATCGCTGACCTGGTCCACCAGCCTGCGGTAGCGCTTGGCCAGCCGGCCGTTCTGATAGGCGGTGAGATGCTTGGCGCGGTGCTCGACGAGCTCGTCGAGCGTCATTGCCTCAAGCGTCTTCGGCGCAACGACCTCGTCAGTGCCCTTCAGCATGTCGGCAAGACGTGCCGGATCGGCGACCGCGAGCCGGCCGAGGCGGAAGGCTTCCTTGTTCATCTTGATCGAGACGCCGTTGACCTCGATCGCCTGCTCGATCGACTCCGCCGACAACGGCAGCAAGCCCTTCTGATAGGCGTAGCCCATCATCATCATATTGGTGGCGATGCTGTCGCCGAGCAGCTGTTCGGCCGGCTTGGTGAAGTCGAAAAACACCGAGTCCTTGTGCAGCGCGGTCTCCAGCAACCCGTTCAGCTTGCGGGTCTGGAAGTTGAAATCGCGATTAAGGACGAAGTCAGCGGTCGGGATGACGTGGCTGTTGATGATGCCGCGGGTGCGGCTGCTGTCGCAGAGCGAGATGGTGTCCTTGGCAACCGCGACCACCTCATCGGCGGCAAGCACGACATCGGCCGTGCCGGTGACGATGCGCGAGCAGGTCACCTCGGCCGGGTGATCCGACAGGCGGACGTGGCTCAGCACCGCCCCGCCCTTTTGCGCCAGGCCCGACATGTCGAGGATCATCGAGGCCTTGCCCTCGATATGCGCGGCCATCCCGAGCAACGCGCCGATGGTCAGCACGCCGGTCCCGCCGACGCCGCCGACCGCGATGTTGTAGGGCTTGTCCAGGTTCGGGCGCGACGCCGGCTCGGGCAGCGCGCCGATATCGCCGACGCCCGCAGGCGCGCGCTTGCGCATCTTGCCGCCATCGACGGTGACGAAGGACGGGCAAAAGCCTTTGACGCAGGAATAATCCTTGTTGCAGGTCGACTGGTTGATGGCGCGCTTGCGGCCGAACTCGGTCTCCAGCGGCTCGACCGAAATGCAGTTCGACTGCACCGAGCAATCGCCGCAGCCTTCACACACCGCGGGATTGATGAGCACACGGCGCGCCGGATCTTCCATCGTGCCGCGCTTGCGGCGGCGGCGCTTCTCCGCGGCGCAAGTCTGCACGAAGACGATCGCGGACGCGCCCTTGACCTTGCGCAACGTTTTCTGGACCGCGTCGAGCTCGTCACGATGCGCTGTCTTGACGCCGGGCGCGATCTCGTTGGCCGGATAGGCGTCGGGATTTTCGGAGACCAGATAGATCTCGCGGATGCCTTCGCTGTGAAGCTGGAAGGTGATCTGCTGCGGCGACAATTCGCCGTCGACATGCTGGCCGCCGGTCATCGCGGTCGCGTCGTTGTAGAGGATCTTGTAGGTGATGTTGGCGCCGGAGGCGATCGCCTGGCGGATCGCGAGGCTGCCGGAGTGGAAATACGTGCCGTCGCCGAGATTGGCGAACACGTGCTCTTCCTTGGTGAAGGGGGCAACGCCGACCCACGGCACACCCTCTCCGCCCATGTGCGTGAAGGTCTCGGTGGAGCGATCCATCCACAGCGCCATGAAGTGGCAACCGATGCCGGCAAAGGCGCGACTGCCTTCGGGCACCTTGGTCGATGTGTTGTGCGGGCAGCCGGAGCAGAAATACGGGGTGCGGGCGACAGGCGCGGTCGCCTGCATTTGCGACGCCTGGCGGCCGTTGAACCAATCGGCCTTCGAGCGCAGCATCGTTGCAATTTCGGGATTGAGATCAAGTCGAAGCAGGCGCTCGGTCAGCGAGCTCGCCAGTGAGGCGACGCTGAGTTCTTCGGCAAAAGGGAGGAAGCGCTTGTCGTGGTCGTCCATCTTGCCGATGATCCGAGGACGGACGTCGTCGCGCCAGTTGAACAGCTCCTGCTTCACTTGATTTTCGACGATCTCGCGGCGCTCTTCGATGATGAAGATTTCCTCGAGGCCCACGGCGAACTGCCTGACGCCTTCCGGCTCCAGGGGCCAGGGCATGCCGATCTTGTACAATCGAAGTCCGATCTTGGCGGCGACCTCGGGCGTGATGCCGAGCTCGCGCAGCGCCTGCCGGATATCCTCGTAGCTCTTGCCGGACGCCATGATTCCGTAGCGGGCGTTGGGCGAGTCCATCGTGATGCGATTGACCTTGTTGGCGCGCGCAAAGGCGATCGCGGCAAAGCCCTTGTAGTCCTGCAGGCGGCGGTCCTGGGCGAAGCGGTCGTCGGGCCAGCGCAGATTGAGGCCGCCTTCGGGCATCTCGAAATCGGTCGGGATCACGAACGGCGTCATCTCGTCGGTGAGATCGATCTCGGCGGTGGTCTCCACCGTCTCGGTGATCACCTTCATGCCGACCCAGCAGCCCGAGTAGCGCGACATCGCGATACCCAGAAGGCCCATCTCGATCATCTCGTGGACGCTCGACGGGTAGAGATAGGGCATCAGCGCCGACATGAAGGCGTGGTCGGACTGATGCGGGACGGTGGAGGATTTTGCACCGTGGTCGTCGCCGGCGAGACATAAGACGCCGCCGTTCTTGGCGGAGCCCGCGGCATTGCCGTGGCGAAAGACGTCGCCGCAGCGATCGACGCCGGGGCCCTTGCCGTACCAGATGCCGACCACGCCGTCATACTTGGCGCCGGGCGAGAGGTTGAGCTGCTGCGAGCCCCAGACCGCGGTCGCGGCCAGATCCTCGTTCACGCCGGGCTGGAACTTGATGTTGTACTGCTCGAGATGCTTGCGCGCGGCGAAGAGCTGCTGGTCGTAGCCGCCGAGCGGCGAGCCGCGATAGCCGGAGATGAAGCCGGCGGTGTTCAGCCCTGCGGCACGGTCGCGCCGGATCTGGGCCATCGGCAGGCGGACCAGGGCCTGAATGCCGGTCGTGAAAATATGTCCGGTGTCCTGGGTGTATTTCTGATCGAGACTGATCGGACCCTGGTTGATGCCCATTATGTCCTCTTCCGCCCTTTTGAGCGCCTGGCTGCTTAAGCCGTTGCCTGCCCGTTGTTTTTAGCTAGGGCGCGCCGACCATTTCCGCCACTCTATGTCGGATATTTCACGCTCCGCATCACAATTCTGGACCAAAGCCAGCGCCGGGTAAAAATCGCAATTTCGTGGCTGCATTGGCATCCGCGATTTTCATTTTGTGTCACCATACCCCCGCCGTCGCGCAACGAATTGACGCCCGATCATGCGGGACGGCGTCGATGGGTCGCAGGAGAGGCTTTCGATGCGGACGATTCTGGCTGGCCTGGCTCTCGTGGGTCTGGCGTTGTGCAGTGCGGTTGGGAACGCGGCCGTCGCTGCCGAGCCGTCACCGGAGCTGATCGCCACCGGCAAGGCGCTGGTGGAGGCCGGCGACTGTGCGGGCTGCCACACCGCCGATCCCGCCAAACCGTTCGCGGGCGGAAAGCGCATCGACACGCCGTTCGGCGCGATCTACGCGCCGAACCTGACGCCGGACCGCGACACCGGCATCGGCGCCTGGACCGACGCCGACTTCACCCGCGCCGTGCGCGCCGGCGTCGCGCCCGACGGCTCCAATTATTACCCGGCGTTTCCCTACCCCTATTTCACGCGGATGACGAAGGACGACACACTGGCGATCCGGGCGTATCTCGGAACGCTCGCGGCCGTCACGAGCCGCAACAAGCCGCCGGAACTACGCTGGCCGTTTGGCTATCGTGGCCTGATGCGGATCTGGAAAATGGTCTATTTCAAACCCGGCCTGTTCGAGCCGGACCAGAGCCAGAGCGCGGCGTGGAATCGGGGCGGCTATCTCGTCACCGGGCTCGGTCATTGCGGCGCCTGCCATACGCCGAAGAACTATTTTGGCGCGGACAAGCAGGCGCAGGCACTCGCGGGCAACGAGGTCGGCGGCTGGTACGCGCCACGGCTCGATGGCGCCGCCCGCACCGGGCTGAAATCGTGGAGCGTCGAGGACGTCACGGAATATCTCCAGAGTGGGCGCAACGCCAGGAGCCACGCCAGCGGGCTGATGGCAGAGGTGGTCGTAAACTCGACTTCGAAGATGAGCGATGCCGACGTGCGCGCGATCGCGGTTTACCTGAAGGACCTGCCGCCGGCGCGGCGTGAGACAATCGTGACGCCGCCTGACGATCCCGAGATGAAGGCCGGCCAAGCCGTCTACGCCAAGCTCTGCATCGCCTGCCATGAGGCCGACGGATCCGGCGCACCGCGCATCTATCCACCGCTACCCGCCAACGCGCTGCTGCAATCGGTCAATCCGTCCTCGACCTTGCGCATCATCCTCGACGGCGCTCACACCGTCACGACGCCCCGCGCGCCCAACACCGGCGAGATGCCGGCCTATTCCAACCAGCTCTCCGACGAAGAGGTCGCGGCGGTGACGAACTACATCCGCAATTCCTGGGGCAACGCCGCACCGCTGGTGACGCCGGCGCAAGTGGCAAGGGCGCGGAAGCAGGAGCCGTAGCTCAAGGCCCCCGCTCCTCCTCTTCCGTGAAGACGAATTTCGGCATCTCCCATTTGTAGCGCACCGCGAGGAGACGGAAGCTGATGCCGAGGGCGAACGTCAAAATGGTCCAGAGCTCGGCGTTCAGCTTGAGGCCGAAGGCGGTGGCATAGAACAGCCCCGTCACCACCGAGACGCTGGCATAGAGCTCGGAGCGAAACAGCAGCGGCACGTCGTTGCAGAGCACGTCCCGCAACACGCCGCCGGCGCAACCGGTCACCATGCCGGAGACGATGACGATCGGCAGCGTGGCGTCCATCTGCCAGGCGATGTCGCAGCCGGTCATGGTGAAGACGACGAGGCCGATGGCATCGAGCACGATGAAGGCCAGTTTGAGCCGGTGGACCAGCCGCGCCATCAGGATGGTGAGGAAGGCGGCGCCCCCGGCCATTGCGAGGTAGATGGGGTTTTGCACCCAAGCCAGGGGATAATGGCCGAGAAAGACATCACGCAAGGTGCCGCCGCCGAGCGCGGTGATGCAGCCAAGGAAACAGACGCCAAGCCAATCCATGCTGCGGCGCCCCGCAGCGAGCGCGGCGGTCATGCCTTGCGCCGCGACCGCGACCAGCGACAACAGATGCAGCACGCTATCGCTCGGCGGCAAGCTCCACATCGCTTTGTTCCCTTCCGTCAGCGGAGCTTACGCTTCAGGCACCCCAGCGAACAGGTTCCCGATTCCCGCCGCGGGCGCAACATACGACGAAAGCACTAAGGAGGGCGGAACAGAAGCTCGCATCTAAGGGTTGTCCAGCCGCAATAATCGAGGAGAACCAATCGATGGCTGACGACCGTTTTATCAACGATCCGTACCGCCCGAATCTCGCCGATGATGAGTATCGTAATGCGGCGCGACGGGATGCCCAGCTTCAGGTCGACCCCGAGCTTGGCGAAGGCCCCGCCTCCAGCGGCAAAGTAGCCCTGTTCGCAGTGGCAATCGCCTTGGTGCTGGGTGCCGTATTCTATGGCCTGAACAACACCGGCACGAGCAACCAGGCGAGCACCACGCCGGCAACGCAGACCGCCCAGCAGGCGCCGGCCACCAATCCGGCCGCACCTCCCGGCATGCGTGACGTGACGCCGCGCACCAACACCGGCCCGGGCGTGACCACGGGCGCCGCGCCGAGCAAGCCGGCCCCGGATACGCCCGCACCGGCTGACGGCGCGAAGTAACGATTTGCAACAATATGCGACAGCGGCGGGATTTCAGATCCCGCCGCTTTCGTTTGTCTTTAGCTGAAGATCTTGTTGAGTTCGCCCCCGGGGTAGCCGGTACCGAGCTCGGTGAACGTCCCCTTATCCGCCATTTCCTTCGCGGCCCGCATGAAGCCGCCCCAGGCGGCGCGAGCGAGTGAACCGCCGACGCTGATCCGGCGCACGCCGAGATCGGCAGCTTCCTGCAATGACAGTCCGGAGCCGCCGATCAGCAGGTTGAACGGTTTGGGTGCGACAGCCTTCACCACCGCGGCGATGTCCTCGCGGCTCTTCAGGCCCGGCGCGTAAAGGCAATCGGCGCCGGCATCGGCGTAAGCAGTGAGCCGGTCGATGACGAGCTTGAGGTCGGTCACGCCCCACAGGTAGGCTTCGCAGCGGCCGACCAGCAGCGCGCCGCTGTCGCCGATCGCCTTGCGCGACGCCTTGATGCGCTCGACTGCGAGCGCGCGATCGTAGATCGGCTTGTCCTTGTCGCCGGTGGAATCCTCGATCGACAGGCCGGCAACGCCGGTGCGCACACAGCGCTCGACATTGTCCGCGACCTTGTCCGGCTCGACCGCAAAGCCGCCCTCGAAATCCGCGTTCACCGGGATATCGACGGACGTGCTCAATGCCGCCAGATGCTGACAGACCTCCTCGACGCTGACATGGTTGTCGGCTTTGCCGATGGTCCAGGCAAAGCCCGCACTCGACGACGCGAGTGCCTTGAAACCGAGATGCTGCAACGCTTTCGCGCTGCCGACGTCGACCGGATTGGGCAGGATGAAGCAGCCGCTCTCGTGCAGCTTCCTGAAGGTCGCGCGCTTGTCAGCAGTTGTCACGTGCATGTTTCTCTCCCTTGTTGGCCGCGCAGAGATGGGGACGTGCCGCCGCGCGCGCTAGTGCGCGTCGTGCACCGCGCGGCTGTCCTTTGGCGCCTGCTCGCGATCATTCATGCTGTAGTCGCGGATCACGCTGGCGATCCGCAAATGATAATCGGCGAAGATTTTTGCGCGGCCCTTGGCCTGGGTGCGGCGGTGCTCCATCCTGTTGCGCCAGGCTTGCACGGCCGCCTCGTCCCGCCAGAACGACACCGACAAGATCTTGCCCTTGTCGGTCAGGCTCTCGAAACGCTCGACCGAGATGAAGCCGTCGATGGTTTGCAGGATCGGCTTGAGGTCGGCCGCGAGGTCGAAATAATCCTGGCGGTGTTCCGGCTTCGGCCAGACCTCGAAGATCACGGCGATCATGGACGTCTCTCCTTGAGTTGATGGCCTACAATACCACCTACAAAACCACTTGGCGCAGAAACGTGCGCTCTTCCGCGAGGATGAATTTGTGCTCCTCGGCGAAGTGGAAGTTCGCCATGCCTTCCGTATCCTGACGCAGCCGGGCGCGATAGGCCTCGTACGCAGCGAGACTCTCGAAGGTGATCAGCGCAAACGCGATATTGTTGGTGCCCTCTTGCGGCATGAAATAGCCGATCAGATCACCGCCGCATTTCGGGATGATGGTAAGCCAGCGCTTCGAATACTCCTCGAACTGCGCCCTCTTGAACGGATCTAGCTGGTAGCGGATGAAGACGGTGATGGACATGATGGGCTCCTGATTTATCGTGCGAGACACGCGAGCGACATCGTCGCCGCTGAAGCACTGGATTGCTTCGCTTCGCTCGCAAGGACGTGTTTGCGGGACACAGGCTACGCGCTTGCCTCACCGCAATGCTTCGGCTACCATCGAAGCATGAAATCAGGTCCCGACATCGCCATGATCGCCTCGCTCGTCGGCGATCCCGCACGCGCCAACATGCTCACGGCGCTGATGAACGGCCGCGCGCTCACCGCGAGCGAGCTGGCGCAGGAGGCCGGCATCACGCCGCAGACCGCGAGCTCGCATCTTTCCAAGCTCGAGGCCGGTGGCCTGATCGAACCGGAGAAGCAGGGCCGCCACCGCTACTACCGCCTCACCGACGACGATGTCGCCGGTGTGCTGGAGGGCCTTGCGGGCCTCGCCGCGCGGACCGGCCACATGCGCGTGCGCACCGGGCCGAAGGATCCGGCGCTGCGGCGTGCGCGGATCTGCTACGACCATCTCGCCGGCGATCTCGGCGTGCAGATGCTCGACACCCTGCGTGCGAAAAACCTGGTCAGGCAGAAGAAGCAGGAGATCGAGCTGACGGCGGAGGGCGAGCGCTTCCTGGCCAAGCATCTGCAGATCTCGCCCGACATGCTCAGCCATCCCCGCCGCCCCGTGTGCAAGGCCTGCCTCGACTGGAGCGAGCGGCGCCACCATCTCGCCGGCACGCTCGGCGCCGCGATGATGCAGCGTTTCGCCGAGCTGAAATGGGCCGCCCGCGACGCCACGCCCGGCAGCCGCGTGGTGAATTTCACCCGCACCGGCGAGAAGCAGTTTGCCGCGTTGTTCGGGACTGCGAAGGACTGAACACAAGCGCGTGTAAGCGTGTCTCGTCGTCATGGCCGGGCTTGACCCGGCCATCCCAATCTTTAGTGCAGTTTGCGCGGCACGACGTGGATGCCTGGGTCAAGCTCGGGCATGACGGAGAATGTGTCTCCTAGCGCCAACATGACTCAGAGCCTTCAATGATCCGCCTCCTCCCGACCGTGCTTTGCGCGGCTCTTCTCGCCGCTCCTCTTATATCCCGCGCCGCCGACGCCGCCCCGCGCGAGCCTTACGGCATCGCGCTCGAAGGCTTTGCCTATCCCTATCCCGTCCACCTGCTGCCCCTGACCAATGACGGCGAGCAGCTCAGCATGGCCTATATGGACGTGCCGGCTGCGCAGCCGAACGGCCGCACCGTGGTGCTGCTGCACGGGCGCAATTTCCCGTCGAGCTACTGGGCGCCTGTTATCAAGATGCTGAGCGAGGCCGGCTTCCGCGTCGTGGTGCCGGACCAGATCGGCTTCGGCAAATCCTCCAAGCCGATCGGCGAATTGCATTTCGACAATCTGGCGCGCAACACCATCGCACTGCTCGATCACCTCAAGATCGACAAGGCCGAGATCGTCGCCCATTCGCTCGGCGGCATGCTGGGCGTCCGCATCGCGCGCGCCTATCCCGACCGCGTCGCTCATCTTGTTCTGACGGCCCCGATCGGGCTGGAAGACTACCGCCTCTATGTGCCGCCGACGCCGACCGAGAAGATCATCGAGACCGAGGACAAGCTCACCGCCGATGGCTATCGCAAGCAGCTCCAGACCAATTATGCAATCAAGCTACCGGCGGAGGCGATCACGCAGTTCATCGACGCCCGCTTCAACATCAAGGGCAGCCCGGATTATCCGCGCTGGCTGCGCGCCTTCGTCAGTTCCGGCCAGATGATCTATCGGGAGCCGGTGGCGCACGAGATCGCGCTGATCACCGAGCCGACGCTGTTCATCATGGGCGCCGACGACCACAACGCACCGGGCCGACCGAACGCGCCCGAGGCGCTGCGCGCGAAAATGGGGCAGAACGCCGAGCTCGCGAAGGCACTCGCGGCGAAGATGCCGAATGCGCGCGCCGAGGTGATCCCGGACACTGGCCATCTCGTCTTCCTGGAATCACCAGAGAAGTACAAGGAGCTGGTGCTGGGCTTTCTCGGCCGCTAGCGACATTGCTGTCGTCCGGAGCCGCGTGCGGGGAATGTTCATGCCGCATTCAGGTCATGATTGGCAGATTTGGCTGGCGTCGTGTCGGCATGTTGCGATTTTAACGTGTCGAATCGTGTCTTTTGATTCATGGTGCGCCGAAAGCGCCAAGCCCTCCTAGAAGCTGCCCCAATCCTGCCCCCAAAACCTGCCCCCCAAAGCTTGCCCCCAAAGACGAGAAGGAAGATCAAATGAAATACCTGTTCGCCGCCGTGATGCTCGCCAGCGCGGTCGTTGGTTTCAGCGAGGCGGCCAGCGCCGCCGGCGGTTGCGGCCCCGGCTGGTATCGCGGCGCCTATGGCGGCTGCCGCCCGATGCGCGGTCCGGTCGTTGTCCGCCCGGGTCCGATCGTGGTTGCGCCGGCCCCTGTCGTGGTCGTGCCGCGCGCGCGCGTGTGCCCGTATGGCTTCCGCTGGTACGCCGGCCGCTGCCGCCCGTTCTGATCTCGTTTTTTGCATAGCTAAATGGCCGCGCGGCGAAAGCCTGCGCGGCCATTTTCTTTTTGAGCGCCTGACGCCGCACCGGGATGTCTCGAATCAAAACGGGGACCGCGATCGCGGTCCCCGTTCAAGCCTGGTGCGCGAAGCTTACCAATGACGGCGGTGCCATCGCCGGCGATGCCAGCCCCAGTGACGGCGGCGCCAACCCCAATGACGGTGGTGGCCGTGCCAGTGCACCTGCTCGGGCTTCAACTGCGCGACCTCTTCGCTGCTGGTGACTGCGGGATGAGCGTCGGGATTGCCTTGCGGCGTGCTGGGATCACCGAGCGACTGCGGCGCCAGCGGCGCAGCCTGCGCGGCGGTCGTGAACGCGGCAGCTCCGGCCGCGACACCGATTGCAAATTTCAAAAAGTTCCGGCGCTCCATGACTTCTTTCCTCTTGGATGGTCGTGCCAGTGATGCAGAGGCGAGTGTCGTGGTGACGACATGAACCGAAGCTGAATCGCGCGTTCAGCTTCGTTGCGCAGGTGACAGGAGAATTCGCAGCACCGTAGCCCGATGCTCTATTTCCCGAACTCCTGCGCCAGCACCAGCAACTCGCGCGTGCGCGTCACGTCGGGCCAGTCGCGCTTGAAATCCGCCACCAGCTGCGTCAGCGCATCGCCCTTCAGCATGGCGCGCAGCGCAGCCTCGCTCTCGAACTGATACACCGCCTGATGCAGTGACGGATCGTCGAGGCTCCAGAACCGCCAGGCCTTACTCGCACCGAACGCCTTCATCGCGTCGGGCAGATGTTCCGTCTCGTACCACCTGTCGAAGGCGGCGCGCCTGCCGACATCGGTGATGATGGCGCGGACGACGAAGAAGGCTGACGGCATCGGATTTCCTCCTGTTGTTTGGGATGAGACTAGCCGATGACGTCGGCGACGACAAAAAAGGATTGGCAGCGGTGTCGGACCGCGCGCCCCTCATCCGTCCTATGCGTAAGACAGCACGGAGACGTCCCATGGCCGACCTCACCCTCACCACCTTCAACTGGGTTCCCCAACTGCCCCGCGGCTTCGTCCGCGATCTTCGCGTGCGCTGGGCGCTGGAAGAAGCCGCCTTGCCCTACCGCGTCGCCAGCGCGCCGTTCGACGACCGCGGCGCCGCGCATCTCGCGCACCAGCCGTTCGGCCAGGTGCCGTGGCTGACCGACGGCGATCTCTCGATCTTCGAGAGCGGCGCGATCCTGCTGCATCTTAGCGAGCTCAGCGCGAAGCTGATGCCGACGGATCCACGCGGCCGCGTTGAGGCGAAGGAATGGATATTCGCCGCGCTCAATTCCGTGGAGATGGCGAGCCTGCCCTGGGCGCTTTTCAGGTTCACCGGGAATAACGACGGCTCACCGGCCGTGAAGTTTTTCGACGACTTCCTCAAGCTCCGCCTCAAGCACATGGAGCCGGTGCTGGCCGGCCGTGAATGGCTCACGGTCTCCTTCTCCGTCGCCGACATCCTGATGGCCGACGTGCTGCGCCTCGTCGATCATTTTGACGGGCTCACGGAGCATCCGGCCTGCCGCGCCTACGTCGCGCGCGCCACCGCCCGCCCCGCCTTCGCCAAGGCCCACGCCGACCAGATGGCGCATTTCGCTGCGGCGGACGCGACGCGCTGACGCGGCGTGAGGTGTGACGTGCCTCACATAATTAATTCGGCGACGGCCCTAGGCTCACAGCCATCAAATCAACCCCTGCGGAAGGTGACACATGGCCCGCATCGCATATCTCAGAGACCAGCTTGCCCGCGCCGAACGGCTGGCAAAGGCGATCCTCGACCGGCAAACCGCCGAGCAGCTTCAGGCGTTCGCAGCTGAATGCCGCGAGGAGCTGCAGGTGCTTTCGCGCAAGGCTGCGGCGTAAGGCTGCTCGATTACGCGAGCTTCATCGGCGTGTCGGCGACCACGCGAAGGTCGATGCGGCTGATCAGTTGAGACCGAAGCGCCTCCGCGTCACCGATCGCGCTCTCTGTCTGCCGCAGCGTGCTGACGTTCGAACCAAGCGAGACAATTCCGCCGAGCACAAGGGCGATCGATCCGAGCGCGGCCGTTTGCCCCATCCCGAACAAGCCGAGGATCGTGATCAGCAACAGCGCAGCCCCGCCACCGATCGCGAGCTTGGATGCCAGGATGTACTTACGGCAGCGCTCGGCGACCTCGGCCAAGGCCTCGATACGCGCTTCGATGTCTGAAATCTCGTCGGTCGGATCGTCTTCGGTCATTGGATTTGGATCGAGGATGCCAACTCAGAAACAGAATCGGTAGCCCACATGAGCGAAGCGACATGCGTGACTTGGATAGAAACCCGGATGTAGCTACCCTCATCCGGGCTACAAGTGCCCTCACAACGGCAAATTGTCGTGCTTCTTCGCCGGCGTTTCCACCTTCTTGTCCTTCAGCATCGACAGCGCCCGCGCGATCCGCTTCCGCGTCGAGTGCGGCATGATGACGTCGTCGATGTAGCCGCGCTCGGCGGCGATGAAGGGGGACAGGAAGCGGTCTTCGTATTCCTTGGTGCGCGCGGCGATCTTGTCGGGGTCGCCGATGTCGGCGCGGAAGATGATCTCGACCGCGCCCTTGGCGCCCATCACCGCGATCTGGGCGGTCGGCCAGGCGTAGTTCATGTCGGCACCGATCTCCTTGGACGCCATGACGTCGAAGGCGCCGCCATAAGCCTTGCGGGTGATGATGGTGACCAGCGGCACGGTGCACTGCGAGTACGCGAACAGTAGTTTCGCGCCGTGCTTGATCAGGCCGCCATATTCCTGCGCGGTGCCCGGCAGGAAGCCCGGCACGTCGACGAAGGTGACGATCGGGATGTTGAAGGCATCGCAGAAGCGCACGAAGCGTGCCGCCTTGCGCGAAGCGTCAGAGTCGAGCACGCCGGCCAGCACCATCGGCTGGTTGGCGACGAAGCCCACCGTGCGGCCCGCGATGCGGCCGAAGCCGGTGACGATGTTCTTGGCAAAGGCATCCGCGATCTCGAAGAAGTCGCCCTCGTCCACGACCTTCAGGATCAGCTCCTTCATGTCGTAGGGCTTGTTCGGATTGTCGGGGATCAGCGTGTCGAGCGACATGTCGACGCGGCCGATGTCGTCGAAGCCCGGCCATTCCGGCACGCCGTCGGTGTTGTTGGACGGCAGGAAGTCGATCAGACGCCGCATCTGCAGAAGCGTCTCGACGTCGTTCTCGAAGGCGCCGTCGGCGATCGAGGAGCGCGTGGCATGCACGGAGGCGCCGCCGAGCTCTTCGGCCGTGACGACCTCGTTGGTGACGGTCTTCACCACGTCGGGACCGGTGACGAACATGTAGCTGGTGTTCTTCACCATGAAGATGAAGTCGGTCATCGCGGGCGAATAGACGTCGCCGCCGGCGCAGGGGCCCATGATGACGGAGATCTGCGGGATCACGCCGGAGGCGAGCACGTTGCGGCGGAACACGTAGGAATAGCCGGCCAAGGCAGCGACGCCCTCCTGGATGCGGGCGCCGCCGGCGTCATAGAGGCCGATGATGGGCGCCCTCGCCTTCATCGCCATGTCCTGAAGCTTTGTGATCTTCAGCGCGTGCGTTTCCGAGAGCGAGCCGCCGAACACGGTGAAGTCCTTGGCAAAGACAAACGTCTTGCGGCCGTTGACGGTGCCCCAGCCGGTGACGACGCCGTCGCCGGGCACCTTGTTCTTCTCCATGCCGAACTCGGTGGAGCGGTGCTCGACGAACATGTCGAATTCCTCGAACGATCCCTTGTCGAGCAAGAGCTCGATACGCTCACGCGCGGTCAGCTTGCCGCGGGCGTGCTGCGCCTCGATGCGCTTCTCCCCGCCGCCGAGCTTTGCGCCGGCGCGACGGTCTTCAAGGGCGTCCAGGATATTCTTCATTTGCTCCCGCCAGTTCTTAACCTAAATGCGATTGCCGGGGTTCTAACACGGCATTTTGCGGGCCGGGAAGCGGCTTTCGGTCCCGCAGGGCTGCCTTGCCGCAGCGGGAAAGCGCAAGGAATTTCAAAGTTTTGCCTGGGAGACGAGCATGACCGAAGGAACGGCGGAGATTGGCGCTGCGACGGGCGGCGTCAACATCCTGCTGCGGCTGGAGGGCCTGACCCTGTTTGTGGGGATGGTGATGCTCTACTGGGCCTGGGACGGCTCATGGCTGGTGTTCGCCCTGCTGTTCTTCGTCCCCGATCTCAGCTTCCTGGCATACCTGTCGGACGCCAAACTCGGCGCGATGGTCTACAACGCCGCCCACAGCTACATGGCGCCGGTCGCGCTGCTGACGCTCGGCTTCGGCCTCGCCTCGCCGCTCACCCTGTCCATCGCCTTGATCTGGCTCGCCCATATCGGCATCGACCGGGCGCTGGGCTATGGCTTGAAATATTCGGCCGGGTTCGGCTTCACCCATCTCGGCCGGATCGGCCGGCAGAAGGATACCTGACCGCCGCGCGCTGCCCGTAAATTTGGCGGCCCGGCCGGTTGACCGGGCGCGGCGATTCAGGCTTGCTCCAGGCTTGCGATCAGGCGCCGAATGTTGCGTGGGCTCAGTCGGTACGGCGGCGGTCATCATTTCCGGCTGCAAGCATCACCCCATGTCCGCGACGGTCGTTCCCCTGCCGCCGAACTCGTCGTCCGAAACCACCGACTTCCTGCGGCGCATGGCCAGCATGGTGTCGGGGCGGAACGGCGAGATGCTGCTGCGCGCGGCCGTGCTGATCGAGTCGCTGACGCAGCGGGCGATGTCGGCGGAACGCCTCTATCACCGGGAGCACGAGGAGAACACGCGCAACAGCGAGCTTCGCGAGGCCGGTGAGATGACGTCCGACGCCATGGTCAAGCAAATCGACGGGCTGCGCAGCCAGCTTGCCGAAGTCACCGCCGCCGCGGCGGCCGAGCGCGCGGCATTCGATGCCGAGCGCGGCAAGCTGCTCGGCTTGATGCAGCACGCCGAGAGCCATATCGGCCAGCTCACAAGCGAGCTGGAAACGCTGCACGCCTCGGTCGACAGCTTCAACGAGACCGCAATCTCCGTGCCGATCGAGGTGCTGCGGCTGGCGCGCACCCAGTTCGATTTCCTCTCCGCCGGCTTTGCGCGCAAGGGCGACGTCATCTCGCAGGCGATGAGCGAGATTGGCGGTTTTGCCATCGACCAGGCGCTGACGGTGAAGAAGGCCGATCCCGCCTGAGGCGAACCGCCGGCTTGCGTCAATTTGACAGCGCGCAGGCCTGTTGTTCTACTCACTGAAAATCACGGGGGAGGATCCGATGCCGACGGCATTCCGCGCCGCCATGGCGCTCTGCATTTCAACGCTATTCGCCGGCATGGGCGCCAACGCGCAATCGCTTCCCAGGGAAGTCGCCACCCGCGCCGAGATCTACCCGATCCCCTCGCTCACCCTCTCCGACCAGCAATTCCTCAGCGGCGACGCCGCGGCCGGAAGGCCGGTGACGGTCGCCGGCGAACTCCGCGTGGCGCAAGGCAGCGGAAAACTCCCCGTCGTGGTGCTGATGCACGGCTCGAGCGGCGTCGGCGCCACCACCGAAGCCTGGGTGCACGCGTTCAACGCCATGGGCATCTCGACCTTCGTGATCGACGGCTTTACCGGCCGCGGGCTGACGGTGGTGGGGCCGAACCAGGCCCTGCTCGGCCGGCTCAACCTCGTCATCGACATCTATCGCTCGCTGGAGATCCTCGCAAAACATCCCCGCGTCGATCCAGATCGCATCGTGCTGATGGGCTTTTCACGCGGCGGACAAGCGACGCTCTATGCGAGCCTCAACCGCTTCCACAAGCTCTGGAACAAGTCCGGCATCCAGTTCGCCGCCTACATTCCGTTCTATCCGGATTGCTCGACGACCTATCAGAACGACACGGACGTCGCCGCGCGCCCGATCCGCATCTTCCACGGCACCCCCGACGACTACAATCCCGTCAAGAGCTGCAAGGCCTTCGTCGAGCGGCTCAAGACGGGCGGCCGCGACGTGGTGCTGACCGAATATCCCGACAGTGCGCACGGCTTCGACAGTGGGCTGCTCGGCGTCAAGACGGTTGCCGTGTCCACGGGTGCGCAGACCGTGCGCAATTGCCAGATCAAGGAAGGCGATGGTGGCGTGCTGATGAATGCCGATACGAAAGCGCCGTTCACCTACCAGGATTCCTGCGTCGAGCTCAATCCGCATGTCGGCGGCAATCCAGCGACAGCCGCCGAGTCGCGCAAGGCCGTGGAGGGATTTTTGCAGGCGCTGTTCAAGCTGAGCTGAGAAGCAGCTCGGCCTGCATGGTTCGAGACGCCCGCTTTGCGGGCTCCTCACCATGAGGGTCTGACTTCTTGCCGCACAACAAGACCTCATCCCTGAGGAGCCCGCGAAGCAGGCGTCTCGAAGGATAGCCACAACGAACCTTCCCTACGGCTCGCCCGCCTTGAACGGCTCCTGCTTGTCCGGCGGCACGGTCTCCTCCGCCATTGCCAGCAGCATCGCGACCATCACGTAATTGCCGGCGACCGCGGTGAGATCGACGATCTGCTGATCGTTAAACGCCTTCTTCGCCCGCGCGTAGGTCTCGTCAGAAACCTTCCTGGTCGTGGTGAGCTCGGTGACGAAGTCGTAGACGACGGCCTCGTCCTCGGCCATCTTCGCAGGCCGCTTATTGGCCTTCAGCTCCGCGATGATGTCGGGCGACAGGCCCGCCTTCGCGGCGAGCGGCGCATGGGCGTACCACTCCACCTGCGAGCGCCATTGCCGCCCGATGATCAGGATCGCGAACTCGTTGAGTTTTGTCGGGACCGAGGTTTCCCAGCGCAGATAGTGGAACAGGTCGAACAGGCGCTGGCCGAGCACCGGGCTGCGGATCATCGGATTGTAGGGACCGCCGATGCCGACGCTCGAGACCTTCATGATCTGCTCGCCGAGCGGCTTCTGCTTCGCGTCGAGCTGGTCCATCGTGAGTTGCGGAAAGCGCGGCTCCCTGCTGCTGGCGGGGCCGGCAAACATCGTGGCGGCGAGCCAGCCGCCCGTGGCGGCAAGCGTGAGCGACGACAGCCAGAGCGGCGTTGAGTTCATGTTGTCCTCCCGGTTTTTCTTTGACCCGGAGGATGCTAGTCGAGCGGCGCCAGCGCGTGTGCGCTAGACGGCGCCGATCTCGGCAAGGCAGGCTTGCGTCAGCGGCATGCGCTCGCCGACCAGACGCGGCTCCTTGCAGTCCATATTGAGCGCGAACACGGTGTGCGCTTCGCCCTTCTCGGCCCAGCCCACCATCCAGCCAAGCGACGGCTCGCCGCGCTCGGCGCCAAGCAGCCCGGATTTGGCGCGAATGACGCTATCGCCGACCTTGGTCACCGGCAGGATGTCAGCGACGAGATCCTGGCTGCGTTTGGAGATCGGCAGCGCGCGGCGGCGCAGCCGGTCGACGAAATCGACCTGCTCGACCGGATCGATGCGCAAGGCGCCGGTGAGCCAGAACTGGTCGATGCCGTCGCCGATGTCGCGGTTGCCATAGTCGAACAGATCGACGTATTTCTGCATACGCTCTTGCCCGATGCGGCGCGCGATCTCCTGATAGACCGGCACCGCGCTCACGAGAATCGCGCTGCGCAGCGTGTGATCCTTGTTCCAGGCCTCGATCGGACGCTTCACGCCATCCCAGGGAAATACGTCCTTGTCGGGATCGGCGACGACGCCAGTTTCGAGCGCGATTAGCGAGTTCGGTATCTTGAAGGTCGAAGCCGGCAGCTTCGCCTCGCCCGAACGTTCCTTGTCGCTCGCAACGATCAGATAATCCTCGACCTTGTAGCCGACGAACGTCCCGGCCGTGCCGAGGTCGGTGAAGCGCTTTGCGAGGCTGTCACGAATCTCGTTCCGCGGCGGCGCGACATGGGCGAATCCGCGCGATGGCAAAGCGGCAGCTGCAGCGAGAAGGCCGAGGGTGGAACGGCGGGTGAGCACTGGCGTGTCCGTTTACGCGATGAAGAAGGCCCGACCATGCAACCGCTTTCGTGGTGAAACGATGACAGCTACCGCCTCCCCGACAGCCGCAGCACGAACACCAGCACTTCGGCGACGGCCTTGTAGAGGTCGGGCGGGATCTCCTCGCCGAGTTCGACCTTGGAGAGCGCGCCGGCCAGGATCTCGTTCTCCTCGATCGGGATGTCGTTGGCCTTCGCGATCTCGACGATTTTTTCGCCGATCGTGCCCTTGCCCTTGGCGACGACGACGGGCGCGTTGCTGCCCTTCTCGTAATGAAGCGCAATCGCAAGCTTCGACGGGTCGCTCATGTGGCGCGATCCAGGAAGTGGCCAGCGCGGGCCGGAGTGGGCTGTGGCGGGGTGCCATCGCGGACCAGGATGTCGCCGGGCTTGAGCTCGGCTCTGGTCAGGGCCTGGTTGAGCTCACCGATTCCGGCGCGAAGCTGCTGTGCGGTCGTCGGCCGCTCCGCCCACATCCGCACGAAGGTCTTGTCACCGTTGAGCGTGATCAAAGCGTGCACGGGTCCGGCCGGCTCGACGTTGAGTGTGAACCGCGCGCGCCAGGCGCGCCTGGCGGGGTCGGCGGATTCATTGCCGCCGTCGCGCGAGATCTCGAACTGCGCCATTGCCGTCCCCTGCGGCGTAGCGAACGGAATCTCGAAATTCCACTGCGGCACGGTCGGATCAATCCTGTGACCGCTGGCGTCGGTGCGATCGGGGAGCGAAGCAACCTGCAGCAAGGTCTGGCGCGCGATCGCGGCATCGGTGTCGTCGAGCAGGCGACGCACGGTCGCAGCGAGCGGCGTATCTGGTACGAGTGACGGCGAGGCGATGTATTGCGGCGACGGCAACGCTCCGCGAACCGGTGGTGGCGTCGCGCGCGCGGCGGCTTCGAAAAAATGTCCGTCGGGCACGGCTTTGTTCGAGCCCGGCAAATTACCCGTCATGCGCGGCAGGTTTTGCGTGAGTTCTTGCAGGAGGCTCGCGGCAAGGCCTTCGGTCATGGCCCGCGGCACCGCGGGCTGCGGAGCACTGCCAGCGATGTCCGCCAACACAGAGGCCGCGAGATTGACACTGTGCGGCATTTGCGGTGGTTGGGCGATCTCGGGTTCGGTTGTCGGCAATGCGGCCTGCGCGGCCTGCGTCTGCGCGGCAGCAAGCTGCGGTGTCGCCACGGTACCAGCTGGAAGGGCGGCACCTTGCGCCTGTGGCGCGGTCGCCTCGAGCGTCGTCAGCGTCTGGCGCAGCACCAGCAGCGCGGCTTTCAAATCCGGCATCGTTCCGGAGGACGGAGTCACGCCTGCGGCGAGCGAGGCCTCGAGGAGCAGCCCGGACTTCTGGAACGCGGATTCGATGTCGCCGCCGTCGAGCCCGGTGTTGAGCGGCGTCTGCTGCGCCAGCACGCCCAGCATCGCCTGCTTCAGCCCCACTGGAAGATCGCTGCCGGTGACGACCGCGGCCAGATTGGCGAACAGCGGCGCCTGGCTGCCCTGCTTTGTGACCGCCTCGGCCGAGGCCGTCGTGACAGCAGCCTGTTCGGACGGGGTCAGGGTATTGCGGGCCGCGCCCGCTGACGGCGCAATCGGCGGGCTGTCCACCAGGGAGGCCGCAGCCGGCGTCAGCGTGACCTGATCGGCGGTCGCCTCGCCTGCCCCGCCCATGACGGCGAGCCGGATCGTGCCGCCGTTTTGCGACACCGCAAGCTGGAGATTTTGTCCCGGTGTCAGCGCCACCTCGGACATCACATCCATCGAGAGGTTGGCGATCGCGATCCGCACCAGATTATCGGCGAGCACGCTGACGACTCTTGCGTCGACCACGCTGCCGGCCTGCAGCACAAGATCGGGCGTCGCCGCGTCAGCAACAGGGCTGGCGGCACTGACGGGAACGATCGAACTTATCGGCGTCGGCATCGCGAGGGGCCCGGGAAGCGCAGGTCCTACCCTAAGGCCGCCTCGTAAACCTCTCGTTAAGGACCTCCGACCGCTGGCGGCCTCACCGCGGTCAAAACCGCCACGGCAGCCTCGAAATCCCGCAGGCGGGCGGCGCGGCGGCCGGCCGCTTCGTCGTCCACGCCCCATTTCTCGGCATTCCAGTCCTCGTCGACATAAGCCGCCGCCCAGACCTGATTGGCGTCGCGCACGCCATGGGCCAGTGCCAGCGCCAGCAGCGCCGAGCCGGTCAGGGTGGTGATCACGTGGAGGGCGGCGATCGACCAGGCATCTCCCGGCAGCGCCGCACGCGCGGCCTGGAGCGCCTCCTCCGGCTGCGTCACATGCATGACGCCTTCGGACAGGATGAAATGCGCGCCCAGCGTCTCCGCGGCCCAGAACAGCACGGGATCCCAATGCGCGGCCTCCCGGGCGACAAGTCCCTCGGGATGGCCGGCGCGATAGAACAGCAGATCGGACTGAAGATATTTTGCAAGGTCGTCCGTGACGAGATCGACGCGGTCGACGACGCCCTCGACCACGCTGTTGGCGATCCGCGTCAGCGGCATGGTCAACGGATTGATCGTCTCTTTCTGATCCGCCCATTCCGCGGCCACTGCGTGGGCTAGCGCGCGCGAGGGGATCACCACCTGGCGGCCAGAGGGCGTTCGGACCGGCTTGCCATCGAGGGTGATGGCGAAGCCGCCCTCGGCCTCGGTTACCCGAACCTCCTTATAGAAACGCTTGCGCAACGGCACGCGCAAGGCCTGGCGGACCGCCTCTTGCGGATCGAGCGGGGATCGCCCCGCAACTTCATCGAACAATTCGCGCATCTGGTTTTCGGCCCTGATCACTCAATGCTAGGCTTGTAAGGTAAGAGCGGCGACCGATAAAGCGAGCGGCAGGTATGAGGGAACTTGCGGGCATTGTGGCTCTGTTCGCCGGGTTTTGGCCGGCCGCGGCGCAGGCCGGATTTCGGACTCCGGAATCGGTGGTCCGCAATGTCTACGCTCATTACGGCCAGGGCGCGCCGGAGCTCTCAAAAGGCCTGCCGCGGGATGCCGCCACCGCCCGGCAATTCTTCGACCCCTCCTTGCGCAAGGTGTGGTCCGCGCCGCGAGTCGAGCCCTACGATTTCCTGGTGCAGAGCCCGAGCTGGAAGCTCGGCCCGGTCGCGATCGCGGTCGTTCGCAGGCAATACGACAAGACCTATGTCGCGGCGAATTTCGACAACCGCGGCCGGCCGCTCAGGCTGAACTTCATCCTGGTGAACGGCCCGGAGGGCTGGCTGATCACGGATGTCGAGAGCCCGCACGACAGCTTGCGGATGTTTCTCGAGCAGTTTCGGAATTGAGGTAGGTCTATCCGATCTGCCGCTTCGTCGGCTGCTCAGTTGCTTCGATGGAGCGTCTTTGAGGTGCGGCAGGTTGCGTCAGCATGTCCCGGCAGGTAACACACAAGAAGAGACTTCTTCCGCCGAGATCCCGGCCAAGCGCCTCCCGTTCCGTCGGCGGGAACGGCCAAAGTCACGGGACCAAGGCCGTCGATCTGGCCAAGGCAATAGACGTTGCGCGCGAGAGCCACTAAAGGTTGGAAAAGAACTGGTGGACGATCAATGCCGGTGAGTTTCACTGATGGCCGCCACAGTCGACGTCAGACCGGGCTAGTTTTGGTTGCTCCCACCATGTCATGGGCACGAACGAGTCAGCTTTGGATGATTTGCTAGAGGATGGACCAGGAGACATCGAGCAAATGGCTATTGCAGCCGCTAGAGGAATGGTCGGGAAATAAGCAGCCCGTCAGGTCCGTTCTGTTGGGCATTTTGGTGTGTTCCGGCGCCATCATGATCCTCTTGCACGGGATCGGGCTCGGATCGTGGTCAAGCGCCGCGGTGCTAATTTGCCCGCTGGTCGGTCTTGTCGCCATGGGCCACTTCCGGAATACGATCTGGGATTCCGTTTTCCTCCTGTTCGTGCTTTGGCTTGGCATTTCTACCGTCGTCAACGGCCCAGGGCCTCTGAAGGAGGAAGCCCTACTTATCCTCGCCTTGGCGGCTTATCCCGCAGCTCGGTTGTCTGGCACGACCGGGCGGCCATTTTTCGCGGTGCTCGGTCTGGTCGGGTTCCTTGGCCTGGCGTGCATCGTAGTGGCGCTCCGAGATCAATGGAGCGATCTCCACGGGAAACCATTGGTCTTCGGCACTTTTGATGCCGCTCCGGCCCAGATTTCCGTTTGCTTTGCTCTTCTGCTGGCTGGTCTCGTCGCCTCACACCTCAATCGCTTATGGTTGGTTATCGGCTACATATCTGCCGGCGTGGTATTTGCCATCTTGGCGGCGTCACTCCTGCGTTTTTCCATTGTGGCGCTGCTATGCACGTTAGCCTGCGAAGCTGCTATCTCTCGCCGCACGCGAGCTAAGGCACTCGTCGCCATCTTGGTGGTTTCGACCTCCTGGGCCGCCGGGTACTATACTCGCGTCGCTACCGCCGAGCGTCTCGCCGTCGCCATATCGGCGTCTCCTCCTGCTGAGGTGGGCTCTCCTGCTGAGGTGGGCGCTCCGGGCGAGCTCGGTCCTCGGGGTGAGGTTGGTCCTCAGGTTCAGGTCGGTCCTCGGGGTGAGGCCGGTCCTCAGGCTGAGGCCGGTCCTCGAGGTGAGGCCGGCACAGCGGCGTGCGGCGACCTAAAACAATATAATTCTGTCCTGACACGAAAGAAGCTCATCAGCGACGTAGCCAGCGCGATACCTCGCGCGGGGATCTTTGGTCACGGCCTTTCGAGCTTCACCCAGATGACGTGCCTAGGCATGGAAACCCACCTCAGCCTTGCCCAGGTTGTCATTGAGTTCGATGGCTGGCTGGCGTGCTGCTTGGATTTATAGCGCTTGGAGCGCTTGCCATGACCGCTCGCCTGGAACGAGCCGAGGCCAGATTTGCCTTCATGGGTTTCCTTTTCGTGGCAATGCTAAGCTTTGCTCATGGCGATCTGGCGCGAGACGGGCTGCTTTTCCTGTTCTTGGGCTACCTCGTACGAATTTCGGAGCCGCAACCGTAGCAGTGGCGTCTGACCGGTTTCGCAAGGCGGTACGAATGAACGTAGCCAGCCAACTTGCGCGCCATACTTGATTACTCTTCCGGCGCGTTCTCGATCGGATCAAACCGGCTCGCATCGAGCCCGAGCAGGTTCCATGACTGCTGCATATGCTGCGGCAGCGGCGCGGTGGCATCAATGAAGCCGCCGCGGGGATGCGGGATGACGATGCGGCGCGCCAGCAGGTGCAGCCGGTTTTGCAGGCCGCCCGGCAGTTGCCAGTTCTCGATATTGAAATATTTGGGATCGCCGACGATGGGGTGGCCGATATGTTCCATGTGGGCGCGCAGCTGGTGGGTGCGCCCCGTCACCGGCTTCAGCGACACCCAGGTCAGCTTGTTGCCGGCGGTCTCGACCACCGCATAGTACGTGACCGCGTGGCTTGCGCCCTCGTCGCCATGCTGGGCGATGCGCATGATGGTGTCGTCTTCGCTCTCCTCCTTGGCAAGGAATGTCGAGATGCGGCCCTGCTTCGGTTTCGGTAGCCCCGGTACCAGCGCCCAATAGGTTTTTCGCGCCGACCGCGAACGAAAGGCGCCGGTCAGATGCGAGGCGGCAAAGCGGGTCTTGGCGATCAGGAGACAGCCCGACGTCTCCCTGTCGATGCGGTGCACGAGGCGCGGCTTCTGGCCCTTGGAGTCGCGCATCACCTCGAGCATCTGGTCGATGTGTCGCGTCATGCCCGAGCCGCCCTGCACGGCAAGTCCGGCCGGCTTGTTCAGCACGAGAACGTCGTCGTCCTCGTAAATCGTCATCTCCTTCAGCGCCGCAAGTGTCTTTTGCGCCGCCTCCGACTGCGGGTTGGGTGCCTTCGGCGTGTCGAGCTTCAGCGGCGGAATGCGGACGCTCTGGCCCTCCTCCAGCCGGTCCTTGCTGTCGACGCGCTTGCCGTCGACGCGCAGTTCGCCTTTGCGAACGACGCGCTGAATGTGGGAGAACGACAGGCCGGGAAAGTGCGCTTCAAGGAAGCGATCGACGCGCATGTTGTTCTCGT
This sequence comes from Bradyrhizobium sp. WSM4873, assembly GCF_055811355.1. Classification (NCBI taxonomy): domain Bacteria; kingdom Pseudomonadati; phylum Pseudomonadota; class Alphaproteobacteria; order Hyphomicrobiales; family Nitrobacteraceae; genus Bradyrhizobium; species Bradyrhizobium sp. WSM4873. The sequence goes on from NZ_JBVVPS010000017.1 coordinate 95,294, forward strand.
CGGCCGTCACCTTGACGGTCTGCACTTTGGTCGGCAGCAATGCCTCGACGGGCTTTGCCGGTGCAGCCTTTTCCGGTTCGGCTTTGGGCGCGCGCCGCTCGACGCGCTCGCTGGCAAAGCGCGGCGCCTTCGCGCCCGGCTTGCCGCCCGGCCGCAGCCCAGCAGGCTTCGCGCTGCGCGCCTGGAACGGGCGCGCCTCCTTGCGCTCATCGCGCGAACGGGGCTTTGGATCGGTTCTTTTGATGCGGCGGCTCATGGTGCCTGCCTAGCTCAAAAGCGGCCTCGCGTCACGGCGAAATGGCGATTTTGGCTTCAGCCACCCCGCTCCTTGCGCAACTTGGCCCAATAATCCAGCCGCTTCCTGATCTCCCGCTCGAACCCGCGGTCCGGCGGGTCGTAGAAGGTCTGGCGGCCCAGGGCTTCCGGGAAGTAATCCTGGCCGGAGAAGGCGTCGGGCGTGTCGTGGTCGTATTCGTAAGATGCGCCGTAGCCTTCCGACTTCATCAGCTTGGTCGGCGAGTTGAGGATATGTTTCGGCGGCAGCAGCGAGCCGGCCTGCTTTGCGACCTGCATCGCCTTGCCGAAGGCGGTGTAGACGGCATTCGATTTCGGCGCGGTGGCGAGATAGACCACCGCCTGCGCGATCGCGAGCTCGCCCTCGGGGTGACCGAGGAAGTCGAAAGCGTCCTTGGCTGCGTTGGCGATGACCAGCGCCTGCGGATCGGCAAGCCCGATATCCTCGACCGCCATGCGCACGACACGGCGCGCCAGGAACAGCGGATCCTCGCCGGCGTCCAACATGCGCGCGAGATAATACAGCGCGGCATCGGGATCGGAGCCCCGCACCGACTTATGCAGCGCCGAGATCAAATTGTAATGGCCGTCGGCCGACTTGTCGTAGATGGGCGCGCGGCGCTGCAAAATCTCCTGCAACTGCGCGGCGTCGAAAATCTCGTCCTTGCGCGCGGCGCGCCAGACTTCCTCGACGAGCGTCAGCGACGCGCGGCCGTCGCCATCGGCCATGCGCACCAGCACGGCGCGCGCTTCCTCGTCGAGCGGCAGCTTGCGGCCCTCGATCTCCTCGGCATGCGCAAACAGCTTTTCGATCGCGGCCGCGTCGAGCGAGCGAAACACCAGCACGCGCGCCCGGGACAGAAGCGCCGCGTTGAGCTCGAAGGACGGATTTTCGGTGGTGGCGCCGACCATCACCACCGTGCCGTCTTCCATGACGGGCAGAAACGAATCCTGCTGGGCGCGGTTGAAGCGATGCACCTCGTCGACGAACAGCAGCGTGCCCTTGCCCATCTCGCGGCGTGCGCGCGCGGCCTCAAAGGCCTTCTTCAAATCGGCGACGCCGGAGAACACCGCGGAGATCTGCTCGAAATGCAAATCGGTGGCGTCCGCGAGCAGCCTCGCGACCGTGGTCTTGCCAGTGCCGGGCGGGCCCCAGAACACCAGCGAGCCCAGCGTGCGCGTCTCCAGCATGCGCGTCAGCGCGCCGTCGGGACCCAGGATGTGATCCTGGCCGACGACCTCCGAAAGCGCGCGCGGCCGCAGCCGATCCGGCAGCGGATGCGGAGCCTCGTGATCGAGCCCCGCCGCGGCGAAGAGAGTTGGCGTCTCCTGTGGTCGCTTCGGACTCATCCGCCCAGCGTGACGTTGATCTGCTGGCCGCCACGCACCAGCGTGATGCGCCAGATGCGCTGGCGCTCGGCCGCCGCCTTTTCGAGATCGCTGGTCTTGCTGATCTTCTGGTTGTTGACGGCCAGGATGACATCGCCCTTCTGGAAGCCGACATTCGCGGCCGCGCTGTCGCCGCCGAGATCGGTGACCACGACGCCTTCGGTGTCGGCGTCCAGATGCAGCTCGTCGGCGAGCGCCGGGGTGATGGTCGAGACCTTCGCGCCCTGGAGAGGCGAGCGCGCGGTGATGACGAGCTCGTTGCGGCCGGCATCGGGCGCGGCGTCCAGCGCCACCGTCAACTTGACCGGCTTGCCGCCGCGCTGCACGTCGATCTGCGCCGTGCCGCCGAGCGGCCGTGTGGCGAAGCGATAGTCGAAGGCGTTTGGATCATCCACGGTCTGGCCGTCGATCGAGACGATCAGGTCGGAGGATTTCAGCCCGGCCTTGGCCGCCGGTCCGTTCGGAACGACGCTTGCGACCAGCGCACCGGTCGGCGAACGCAGGCCGAGACTCTCGGCGATCTCCGGCGTCACCGCCTGCAATTTCGCCCCGAGCCAGGGTCGCTTCACCGCCTTGCCGCCGCCCTTCGCGGAGGCGACGACGACGCGCACCATGTTGGCGGGGATCGCGAAGCCGATGCCCTGCGAGCCGCCGGAGCGCGAATAGATCGCGGTGTTGATGCCCGCGAGCCTGCCGTTCATGTCGACCAACGCGCCGCCGGAATTGCCAGGATTAATCGCCGCGTCGGTCTGGATGAAAAACTGGTAGTCGGTGATACCGACCTGCGTGCGCGCCAAGGCCGAGATGATGCCGTGAGTCACGGTCTGGCCGACGCCGAAGGGATTGCCGATCGCCATCACGACGTCGCCGACCATCAGCTCGTCTGAATTGGTGAATTCGAGAGCCGGAAACTTCTCCTTGGTGTCCTTCAGGCGCAGCACCGCGAGATCGCTGCGAGAGTCCTTCAGCACGATCTCGGCCTCGAACTCACGCTTGTCCGACAGCGACACCTTGACCTGGTCGGCGCCTTCGATGACGTGGACGTTGGTGACAACGAGTCCCGACGCATCGACGATCACGCCCGAACCAAGCGAGCGCTGCACCTGTTCCTGTTGCTGGCCGGGCACGCCGAAGAAGCGGCGGAAGATCGGGTCGTCGAGCAGCGGGTTGCGATTCTGCACCACCTTGGCGGCATAGACGTTGACGACCGCCGGCTGCACCCGCTGCACGATCGGCGCATAGGACAGCCGCAGTTCGGCGGGCGAGGACGGCACTCGGCGGTCCTGCGCGGCGGCCGGATTGAAATTGGCCGAAAAGGCTATGCACAGTGCCGTGACGACGGCGCTCCAGGTCGATCGAAACATTCCTACCTCTTGGAAAAGACGCCGGAATATAGGCGCGTTCGCCCGCCAATAGAAGGGCGCCCGGCGCGATATTCGACCCCCTTTTTGGTGTGTCCCGCCTGCAAGCTCTGCGTGCGAAATTACAATTTGCCGGGGCTGCCGATTGGCATGATGTGCGTCATCTTGCATGGTGGTGCTAGGCGGATTCGGTTGCGGCGAATTTACACCAGTGGGAACCGCGCAACCGGGCGCAGCGTCGCGGAGCAGTCATCGATCGTACCTAGGCTCTCCGCCAGCGACTTGGGAAGTTCGTCAACCGATGGAGTCATGACGTGAGCAGGACAAGAATTGCAGCCACAGCGATTGGTCTCGCCGCCGCGCTGGCAGCCTCGCAGGCCCAGGCTCAATCGGCGAGCAGCAGCGACCAGGAGATCGCGCTCCTGAAGCAGCAGTTGAAGATGCTGGAGCAGAAGCTCGACAAGCTCCAGAGCCAGACCGCGGCGAACACTGCCGCTGCAGCAAAGGCCAGGACCGAAGCCAAGGCGGATGCGAAAGCTGAGGCGCGGTCCGAAGCGAAGGCCGTCGTCGCCAACGCCAACGCGGCGATCCCGCTCAAGGGACCGGCGCCTGCCTCCGGCGTCCTCGTGACGATGCCGAACAATCGGCCGACCATCTGCACTGCCGATGGGGCAAACTGCGTCGGGATCACAGGTCGCGTGCATTGGGACGCCGGCGGCTACGACTATCGGCCCAACACGGCCGCAACCGTGCCGCAGAAACTCGATAGCGGCGAGAACGTCCGCCGCGCGCGCATCGGTCTCGCCGGCAAGTTCTTCAACGACTGGAATTTCGCGCTGGTCTACGACTTCGGCGGCTCCTCCGACGGGTTTGGCGGCGCAGCTCCGGGTTCGCTGCCCGGCGGCGGCGTCTCCGGCATCGAGAACGCCTATCTCAGCTATACCGGCCTGAAACCGTTCGGCGGCAAGATGGCCATCGAAGGCGGCATCATGGACCTGCCCTACACTCTCGATGAAGCCACGAGCTCCAACGACATCATGTTCATGGAGCGCGCCTCGGCCGGCATCATCGCGACCAGCATCGCCGCGGGCGACTTCCGCTCGGCTGTCGGCACGCGCTGGTACAACGACCAGCTCTGGATCGGCGGCTACGTCACGGGGCCCTCGACCGGCGCGATCCATTCGGCGTCGAGCGCAGCACCGAACGGTGCCTCCGAGCAGTATGGCGCCGTCGCCCGCGTTGCCGGCCAGGTCGTCAGCGGCAAAGACTACTCAGTCCATCTCGGCGGCAATGCCGAATGGCTGATCCAGCCGTCGCGCAACATGGTGACGGGTGCGCAGACGGTGACGCTTAACGATCGTCCGGAACTGCGCATCGATCCCACGGCGCTCGCCACGACCGGCGCAATCGCCAATGCCTCCGGCGCGCAGGTCTACAGCGTCGAAGCGGCCGCCACTTATGGACCACTGATCCTGCAAGGCGAGTATTTCTGGTACAACATCGATCGCAGCGCCAACACCGGCCTGCCGCCGCTGGGTGCGCCGAGCCTCAAATTCCAGGGCGGCTACGCGCAGGCCGGCTACGTGCTGACGGGCGAGGGTCGCAGCTATAATGCGGCGAATGCGGCCTATGGCGGCGTCAAGCCGGCGCACCCGTTCTCGCTCGAGGGCGGCGGCTGGGGCGCGTGGGAAGTCGCGGGACGCTTCTCCACGATCGACCTCAACGATCAGCTCGGGACCGCCACCGGCATCGCGGGCGGCCGGCAGACCGTCTACACGGCGGCGCTGAACTGGTACGTCAACGGCAACGTCCGTTTCATGCTGGACTATCTGCATGGCACGGTGTCAAGGCAGGCCTCGCCGATCTCGACCGCCGATGTCGGCTCGAAGTTCGATGCGGTCGCGATGCGGACGCAGTTCGCGTTCTAGGTCTCGCCTGTCGTCCCGGGGGCGCGCAAAAAACGCGAACCCGGGACCCAGCACCTGCAACACTTTCGAAGGAGACAAGCCATGAAGGCCGTCGGCTACAAGAAATCGCTTCCGATCGAGGATCAGGACGCGCTGTTCGATTTCGAGACCGCCAAGCCCGAACCCAAGGGCCGTGATATCCGCGTCGCCGTAAAGGCGATCTCGGCCAATCCGGTCGACTACAAGGTGCGCAAGCGCGCCGCCCCGCCCGAGGGCGAGACCAAGATTCTGGGCTATGACGCGGCAGGCGTGGTCGATGCCGTGGGGCCTGACGTCTCGCTGTTCAAGCCGGGCGATGAGGTATTTTACGCCGGCTCGATCCTGCGCCAGGGTACCAATTCCGAATTCCACCTTGTCGACGAGCGTATCGTCGGCAACAAGCCGAAGAGCCTGTCGTTCGCGCAGGCCGCCGCCCTTCCCCTCACCTCCATCACCGCCTGGGAGCTGTTGTTCGATCGGCTCGGTGCGGTGCCCGGCAAGAGTGTCGATCCGCGCACGCTCTTGATCACCGGCGGCGCCGGCGGCGTCGGCTCGATCCTGATCCAGCTCGCCCGCCGCCTCACCGGCCTCACGGTGGTCGCGACCGCGACGCGGCCGGAATCGCAAAAATGGTGCCTCGATCTCGGCGCGCATGCGGTGATCGACCACGGCCAACCGATGAAGGAGCAGATCGAGAAGCTCATGCTGCCGCCGGTCGCGCTGGTGGCGAGCCTCACCTTCACCGACCAGCACTACAAGAGCATCGCCGACTTCATGGCGCCGCAGGGCAGGTTCGGCCTGATCGACGATCCCCCGGAATTCACTGTGAGCGCGTTCAAGGGCAAGGCAATTTCGGTGCATTGGGAATCGATGTTCACGCGCTCCTCGTTCCAGACCGCCGACATGATCGCGCAGCATCATCTGCTCAATGACGTCGCCGACCTCATCGACAAGGGCGTGCTGCGCACGACGCTCGACCAGACCTTCGGCACGATCAACGCGGCCAATCTCAAGCGGGCCCACGCGCTGCTCGAGAGCGGCAAGTCGCGCGGCAAGATCGTGCTGGAGGGGTGGTAGGTCTTAGCTCGAAGCGGGCGCCGCATTCGTCTCAGGCGGACGCGTCGCCCGCTCGATAAAGCCCTTCGCGAGCGCGTGGTAGATCCCCTCCTCGCAGATCATCCGCGATGTGGCATGTGCAATCAGGGCGGCGGCCATCAACGGCACCACCATGGCGTGGTTGTCGGTCATCTCGGTCACGATGACGAAAGCGGTGATCGGCGCCTGCACCACACCGGCAAAATACGAGACCATGCCGAGCAACATGATCGCACCGAGCGGAGCGTCGTGGAAGAAGGACGCGATATTGCTGCCGAGGCCGGCCCCAACGGCGAGTGACGGCGAAAAGATTCCGCCGGGTATGCCACTGATTGCCGCGAAGGTGGTGGCGAGAAGCTTGAGGATGCCGAAGTCCTGCGGCAGCGGTGCGCCCTGCTCCAGGGCCGTCTTTACCTGCTGGTAGCCTGTGCCATAGATCGTATCGCCGGAGACGATGCCGCAGATCGCGACTGCGAAGCCGCACACGAGCGCAAACCACAACGGGTGGCGCTTGACCGAACGCCCTAGCGGATGGGCGAAGCCGCGCGCCATCACGATGACGATACGGCTGAAGACGCCGCCGGCCACGCCACCAACCACGCCACACACCGGAACCGCCAGCCAGTCGGCACCGGGGGCTAGCGACATCGCACTGCTGCCGAAATAGGCGTAATTGCCCATCAGCGCGAGCGAGGTCAGACCGGCCGCGATCACCGCTGCGATGATGAGACTGCTGGTACGTGTCTCGAAAGCACGGCTCATCTCCTCGATGCCGAAGACGATCCCCGCCAGCGGCGTGTTGAAGGCGGCCGCGACGCCGGCGGCCGCGCCGGCCAGGATCAATCCGGGCTGGCGGCGTGGCGAGACGCGTCCGAGCGCGAACATGATGGAAGCGCCGACTTGAACGCTCGGTCCTTCCCGGCCGACGGAGCCACCGCATAGCAGGCCGAACAAGGTGAGGATCACCTTTCCGATCGCGATTCGGATCGAGACCAGGCTCTCGCGCGCCGCCTGGTCGGTCAGATGCCGCGCGGCGATCGCCTGGGGAATGCCGCTGCCCTGTGCGTTCGGGAACAGCCGGGTGGTCAGATAGGCCGAAAGCATGAAGCCGAGAGGTGTCACCGCCAGCACGGCGTAGCGCGACTTGGCCAACACCAGCGCGAAGGCGTGCTGGGCCAGATCGGCGAGCTGGGCCAGCACCACCGCCGCGGCGCCCACCCCGATCCCACCGAGCACGAAGATCGCCCGCCGCTGCCATCGCGCGGATGTCAGCCTGAACAGGCGTTTGTGGCGGGTCGACAGGGGCCAGAGCATGAAGCCGAGGTTTAGCCGGTCCCGCCGCGAATTGAAGAGGCAAGCGAGCAGACCAGCTAGACTGGAACCGCGCCCTCGACGAACATCAACCGCCGCTCCAGCGCCGTCTGCCGCAGCTTCAGCGCTTCGGCGTATTCCGGCGAGGCGTACCATTCGCGCGCGCGTTTCATCGATGGAAACTCCACGATGATCATGGTCTTAGGCGGCGGGCCGCCCTCCACCACCTCGGTGGCGCCGCCGCGGACGAGATAGCGGCCGCCATATTGCGCGATGGTTGCAGCAGCCAGCGTGCGATAGGCCTCCATTGCGGCCTGATCGCGCGCCTCGACCTCCGAGATCACATAGGCCGGCATGAGCTGATCTCAGGCAATCGTGTTGACGATGCCGCCTTCCGCGCGCAGCGCCGCACCGTTGGTCGCGGAGGCTTCCTTCGAAGCTGCATAGACCACCATGTTGGCGATCTCGTCGACGCTGGCAAAGCGCTGGAGCAGCGAGCTTGGGCGATGCTGCTTGACGAAATTGGCCGCGGCCTCATCGACCGACTGGCCGTTCTGCTTGGCAAGATCCTTCACGAACGTCTCGACACCTTCCGACATTGTCGGGCCTGGCAGCACGGAATTGACGGTGACGCCTGTGCCGCGTGTGAGCTGCGCCAGGCCGCGCGCGACCGAGAGCTGCGCCGTCTTGCTCATGCCGTAGTGGATCATCTCGACGGGAATGTTGAGCCCGGACTCCGAGGAGATGAAGACGATTCGGCCCCAGTTGCGCTTGAGCATGCCCTTCATGTACGCGCGCGAGAGGCGCACGCCGCTCATCACGTTGACCTCGAAAAAGCGGCTCCAGTCCTCGTCCGGAATGTCGAAGAAGTCCTTCGGCTCGAAGATGCCGGCATTGTTGATGAGGATATCGACGTCTGGCAGCGCCGCGGTAAGCGCCTTGCAGCCGGCAGCGGTCGAGACATCGGCGGCGATGCCGCGGACCTTTCCGCCCGCTCCCTCCAGCTTGCGCACGGCCGCATCGACCTTGTCCTGGCCGCGTCCGTTGATCACGACGCTCGCACCCGAGCCGGCAAGGCCTCTGGCGATGGCGTGGCCGATGCCGGCGGTCGAGCCGGTCACGAGGGCGGTCTTTCCGGAAAGGTCGATCTTCATGCTATGTCTCCATTAGAGCTGACGGAGATATCGTGAGCTGCAAGGGCGCGTGCAATCGCTCCTCACCGACGCGTGAGGATTCAGTTGTGAGGCGGAAGCGTCCTGAGAAACGCGACGATGGCATCGAGATCCTGGGCCGTCATGCTGGCATAGGCAGCATAGGCCATCGGCGGCTTCAGTTTGTGGCCGTCGCGTGCAATGCCTTGTGTAATCGCACGTTTGATTTCGTCGTCGCTCCACCCGCCGATGCCCGCGGCTGTATCCGCGGTGATGTTGGGAGAGACAGATTCACCCCACGGCCCCTTGAACGTCCGACCGCCCTTGCCGCTTGCTCCGGCGAAATCGTGCACGGCGGACGGGCCGTCCGGCGTGTGGCATTCCAGGCAATGGGCGATGGTCAGGAGATAGCGCCCACGCGCGAGCTTGTCGGACAGCTCAGCCTCGCTCGCTTGCTTGCCGGCGTAGGTCGGCATCTCCGGCTTCAGCATGATGCGGTACTCCGGCGCCGGCGTCTCGTGATGCACCGACGGCACCGAGTGCAAATAAGCTGCGAGCGCGTCGAGATCGCGGGTGGTGAGCACGGTGTAGAACGCGGTCGGCATGATCGGCGCGACCCTGGTTCCGTTCGGCCTGACGCCGCTGACGAGAAACCGCCTCAGCTCCGCGTCGGTCCAATTGCCGATGCCGGTGTCCTTGTCCGGTGTGATGTTGGAGCCAGAGACCTTGAAGGCGGGCTCGTCAAAAACCTGGCTGCCGCCGGAGAGCGCGCGAGAGAGATCGAGCCCTTGCGGCCCTCGCGGCGTGTGGCAGTTGTGGCAAACCATCACGCTGTTGACGAGATAGGCGCCGCGCTCGACCAGCGTCTCGCCAGAGGCCGGCGACATCAGCAGCGCCAGCGCAATCCCTGACACAATCCTCATCGAGAGCCCCCCGGCCGGAATCGCGTTCAACGAAACGATGCGCGGTATGAGAGGCAGCCGCGCCAACAAAAAAACGGCGCCCGAAGGCGCCGCTTTCTGAAAACTCTCCGCGGTCGGCTTACGCCGCCTCGGCTTCCTTTTCCTGCACCGGACCGGAGTCCTGGCCCTTGGCATCGACGTCGCGATCGACGAACTCGATCACGGCCATCGGGGCGTTGTCGCCGTAGCGGAAGCCGGCCTTGATGATGCGGGTGTAGCCACCCTGTCGATCCTTGTAGCGGGGCGCGAGCGTGTCGAACAGCTTCCTGACCTGATCCTTGTCGCGCATCTCGGAGATGGCCTGGCGACGCATGGACAGGCCGCCCTTCTTGCCGAGGGTGATCAGCTTCTCGACGATCGGACGCAATTCCTTCGCCTTCGGCAGCGTGGTGACGATCTGCTCGTGCTTGATCAGCGCGGCGCACATGTTGGCGAACATCGCGCGGCGATGCTCGGCGGTGCGGTTGAGCTTGCGATGAACCTTGCCGTGACGCATTTTATCTATTCCTTGAATTTCATTCGTCGCGACGGTTCGTCGGACAGTTGCTCAGGTGGGCTGCCTGCGTTCGCCCGCTAAGGCGCGATGAATTCGCGCCTTAGCCTATCGTCGTTCGGATCAGTAGTGATCCTCGAAGCGCTTGGCGAGCTCGTCGATGTTCTCCGGCGGCCAGCCCGGCACTTCCATGCCGAGATGCAGACCCATCTGGGCCAGCACTTCCTTGATCTCGTTCAGCGACTTGCGGCCGAAGTTCGGAGTGCGGAGCATTTCCGCTTCGCTCTTCTGCACGAGGTCGCCGATGTAGACGATGTTGTCGTTCTTCAAGCAGTTGGCCGAACGCACCGACAGCTCGAGCTCGTCCACCTTCTTGAGGAAGGCCGGGTTGAAGGCGAGGTCCGGGATGATCTCCTGGGCGACTTCCTTGCGCGGCTCTTCGAAGTTGACGAACACGTTGAGCTGATCCTGCAGGATGCGCGCAGCGTAGGCCACGGAATCATCCGGCGTCAGCGCGCCGTTGGTCTCGATCGTCATGGTCAGCTTGTCGTAGTCGAGGATTTGGCCCTCGCGGGTGTTCTCGACCTTGTAGGAGACCTTGCGGACCGGCGAGTAGAGGCTGTCGACCGGGATCAGGCCGATCGGCGCGTCCTCGGGACGGTTGCGCTCGGCGGGCACGTAGCCCTTGCCGGTTGCGACCGTGAACTCCATGCGGATCTCGGCGCCCTCGTCGAGCGTACAGATCTGCAGGTCGGGATTGAGCACGACGACGTCGCCCACGGTCTGGATGTCGCCAGCGGTGACGACGCCCGGGCCGGACTTCTTGACGACCATGCGCTTGGGGCCTTCGCCCTGCATCTTGATCGAGATGTCCTTGATGTTGAGCACGATGTCGGTGACGTCCTCACGGACGCCCGCGATCGAGGAGAACTCGTGCAGCACGCCGTCGATGTGCACCGACTGCACCGCCGCGCCCTGGAGCGAGGACAGCAGGATGCGGCGCAGCGCGTTGCCGAGCGTCTGGCCGAAACCGCGCTCGAGCGGCTCGGCGACGATGGTCGCGAAACGGGTCGGATCGCTGCCGGGCTGTACCTGCAGCTTGTTCGGCCGAATCAGTTCTTGCCAATTTTTCTGGATCGTCACTGTTTCACCCATACAGGCCAGTCAGACTGCTGTTGCAGGCACTGGCGTTGGAGAAAGGCCGCAGATCATTTCCACGGCTTTGCAAAAAGTAATCGCGGGCGCCAATGCGCCCGCAATCTGGTATCAAACGCGCCGACGCTTGCGGGGACGGCAACCGTTGTGCGGGATCGTGGTCACGTCGCGGATCGAGGTGACGGTGAAGCCCGCAGCCTGGAGCGCCCGAAGCGCCGATTCGCGGCCCGAACCGGGACCGGCGACTTCGACTTCCAGCGTGCGCATGCCGTGCTCCTGCGCCTTCTTGGACACGTCCTCGGCGGCAACCTGTGCGGCATACGGGGTCGACTTGCGCGAGCCCTTGAAGCCCATCGTGCCGGCGGAGGACCAGGCAATCGTGTTGCCCTGCGCGTCGGTGATGGTGATGGTCGTGTTGTTGAACGACGAGTTCACGTGCGCGACGCCGGAGGCGATGTTCTTGCGCTCACGACGACGAACGCGGGTGGCTTCCTTGCCCATAGACTACCTTTCCTGAAGATCTCAAACGCCGCCGTAATGCCAGCGGCTACACCTGTGGAACGAAAGGCGCGTGGCGAACGGGTCATCCCCGGGCCGCCACACGCCGTGATTGGATGCGAAAACTTACTTCTTCTTGCCGGCGATGGCCTTGGCCGGACCCTTGCGCGTACGCGCATTGGTGTGGGTACGCTGGCCACGCACCGGCAGACCGCGACGATGGCGCAGGCCGCGGTAGCAGCCGAGGTCCATCAGACGCTTGATGTTGATGCCGACCTCACGACGCAAATCGCCCTCGACGAGATAGTCGCGGTCGATCACTTCGCGGATCTGAAGCACTTCGGCGTCGCTGAGCTGATTGACCCGACGATCGTCTGGGATCTTGACCTTCTCCATGATCTCACCGGCGATCTTCTGACCGATGCCATGGATGTACTGGAGCGCGATCAGCACGCGCTTGTTGGTCGGGATGTTCACGCCGGCAATACGGGCCACGGCCTTCTCTCCTGTCGCCGATCCCTCGTCAGGAATCGTGCTTTAAGTGCTTGGTTTCTCGGGCAGGTGTTCACAAACGCGAACACGACGCCCACCCCTGGTCTTCCTGGGGCCCGGCATCGTTTGAAACTATCCGACTTGGATGCGGGGCTTATTAGGGGATTCAGGGGGCTTTCGTCAACCGCTGCTAGCGCTTAGCTCGCTTTTTCGTGACCTTTTTTGCGGCTCTTTTGGCACCTTTCTTGACAGCCTTCCTTGCGGTCTTTTTGGCTGCCTTCTTCTTCCCCGCCTCCTTGGCGGCTTTCTTGACGATTCTCTTGCCTGCCTTCGTAGCCTTCTTGGCCGCCTTCTTGGATTTGGCGGCCTTTTTGGCCGTCTTCGCGGGCTTTTTGGCCGATTTCTTCGCCGCCTTGGCCTTTCTGGCCGGGGCCGCCTTTGTCGCACCCCGGGCGTGCGTCTTGCCATGCGTCTTGGGCTCGACCGCCCCGAGCGCCAGGAGCTGGCGATGGATGGCGCGGGTGACCTCGTCGATGGCCATCATACCATCGATGGTCGAGAGCTTCCGCCGCTCGGAATAGTAGTGAATCAGCGGTTCCGTCTGGCTGCGGTAGCTGGCTAACCGCTTGGTCAGGACTTCCGGGGTGTCGTCGAGCCGGACCTCCTCCCCCCGCTCGCGCATCTGGGCGACGCGAGTCTCGACGCGGTTCAGGAGCGCGCTCTCGTTAACGCGGAGCTCGATCACGGCGTCGAGCTTGAGGTGCTTGTGCTTGAGCAGCTCATCCAGCGCCTCGGCCTGCGGCACGGTCCGCGGGAAACCATCGAGGATGAAACCGTTTTTTGCATCCGGCTGATCGATCCGATCGGAGATGATTCCGACCACGACATCGTCTGGCACGAGACCGCCGCTGGCCATGATCTCCTTGGCCTTGAGCCCGACCGGCGTTCCGGCCGCCACCGCTGCACGCAACATCTCGCCGGTCGAGAGCTGGACGATGCCATAGCGCTGCACCAGCAGCTGCGCCTGGGTGCCCTTGCCCGATCCCGGTGGCCCCAGAAGTATAATTCTCATCGGCGTACGCCCCCCGATTGGTGCGCGATACGTCGCGCGCCTGTGTTTTGAAGTCCAGTTACAGTGCAAATCATAATCAGCGCCGCACCGCTACCCATATCATAGGGGAGCAAATGGCCGGACGCCAAGAAGCCTTTGAGATCAGTGCTTGGAGATCAGTGCTTGGAGATCAGTGCTTGGAGATCAGTGCTTGCACGACGGCAAGAGCGACTCCGCCGAGGCGACCGAATGGCCGGCTCGCCGTCCGCGCGCGCTGCACGCGCAGCGATTCGGCGGCGCAATCGCGCCGCCCGAGAGGACGCCGCGCTTAACGGCGGCGGCCGCGCAGCTTTGATTTCCGAATCAAGCCTTCGTACTGATGCGCCAGGAGATAGCCCTGCACCTGCGCCACCGTGTCCATGGTGACGCTGACGACGATCAGCAGCGACGTGCCGCCGAAGTAGAACGGCACCGACGCGTAGGAGATCAGGATTTCCGGGATCAAGCAGACGATCGCGAGATAGACCGCGCCGAGCACGGTGATGCGCGACAGCACGTAGTCGATATATTCCGCGGTACGCTCGCCGGGACGGATGCCCGGAATGAAGCCGCCGTGCTTCTTCAGATTGTCCGCGGTCTCGGTCGGATTGAACACGATCGCGGTGTAGAAGAAGGCGAAGAACACGATCAGCGCCAGATACATGATCAGGAACAGCGGACGGCCGTGGCCGAGCTGGGTGTTGATCCACTGGAACCATTCCGGTCCGCTGCCCGCGTTGAAGTTCGCAACCGTGGTCGGCAGCAGCAGCAGCGAGGACGCGAAGATCGGCGGGATCACGCCCGAGGTGTTGAGCTTGAGCGGCAGATGCGAGGACTGCCCCTCGAACATCTTGTTGCCGACTTGGCGCTTCGGATACTGGATCAAGAGCCGCCGCTGGGCGCGCTCCACGAACACGATGAAGGCGATCACGGCGACCGCCATGATGATGACGACCAGAATCAGGCCGGTCGACATCGCACCCTGACGGCCGAGCTCGAGCATGTTGGCGAGCGCCGCGGGCAGCTCGGCGACGATGCCGGAGAGAATGATCAGGGAAATGCCGTTGCCGATGCCGCGCGAGGTGATCTGCTCGCCCAGCCACATCAGGAACATCGTGCCCCCGGTCAGCGTGATCGCCGTGGACAGACGGAAGAACATGCCGGGGTCGCTGACGACGTTGCCGGCGCCTTCGAGGCCCACCGCGATGCCGTAGGACTGGAACGCGGCCAGGATCACCGTGAGATAGCGGGTGTACTGGTTCAGCAGCTTGCGGCCGGACTCGCCCTCCTTTTTCAGCGCCTCGAGCTGCGGCGAGACGGTGGTCAGGAGCTGGATGATGATGGAGGCCGAGATGTACGGCATGATGTTCAGCGCAAAGATCGCCATGCGGTGAATGCCGCCGCCGGCGAACATGTTGAACATGCCGAGGATGCCGCCCGCCTGCGAGCGGAACACCTGCTCCCAGATGTTGGGATCGATGCCCGGCAGCGGGATGTAGGTCCCGAGCCGATAAACGAGCAGCGCCCCCAGGGTGAACCAGATGCGCTTCTTCAGTTCGTCGGCCTTGGCAAACGCACCGAAATTGAGATTGGCTGCCAGTTGTTCCGCTGCAGAGGCCATCTTGGACTTTCTCCCGCCGCTTTTTGCGCCGTCATGCCCGCGGCCGGGCTACATTATACCGGACACCGGACATTATCTGGGGCTACGGCTTCGATAAGTCCATCGTCCCGCGTGCGTAAAGGCCCGCGAGCCGCGGGCCGATGACGCAGTTGTTACGCCGCCTCGCCTTCTTCCTTGGCAGGCGCGAGGATCTTCACCGAGCCGCCGGCCTTCTCGACTGCCGCGATCGCGGTCTTCGAGGCGCCGTGCACTTCGATGTTGAGCTTGGCCTTGAACTCGCCGCGGCCGAGCAGCCGCAGGCCACCCTTGGCGCGGCGCAGCACGCCGGCCTTGACCAGGGATTCGACGTTCACGACGCTGCCGGCGTCGATCTTCTTGGCATCGACCGCGTCTTGGAGCCGGTCGAGATTGATCTCGGCGAACTCGACGCGGAAGATGTTGTTGAAGCCGCGCTTGGGCAGACGGCGATGCAAGGGCATCTGGCCGCCTTCGAAACCCTTGATGCGCACGCCCGAACGCGCGGTCTGGCCCTTGCCACCGCGGCCGGCCTGCTTGCCCTTGCCCGAACCAATGCCGCGGCCGACACGCATACGCTTCTTGCGCGAGCCGGCATTGTCGGCGATATCGCTGAGCTTCATCGCCCTGCTCCTTGTTTCTTGCGCATGACCTTCACCGAAAACGGGTCTCCGCTTCGGGATGGTGCGCCTTTGCTTACTTCTCGTCGACGATGCGAACGAGATGGTGAACCTTCAAGATCATGCCACGGACCGCCGGGGTGTCCGGCAGTTCGCTGGTGCGGCCGATCTTGTTGAGCTTGAGGCCGATCAGCGTCGAACGCTGCGAGTGATGGCGGCGGATCGCGCTGCCGGTCTGCTCGAGTTTGATCGTCTTTGCGGTCGTAACGGCACTCTTGGCCATGGGCGTCTACTCCGAAAAGCTTCCGTTATTCGGCAACCGCCTCGGCGTCGCCACCGATACGGCGGGACTGGAGGGTGGACACCTTGATATTGCGGCGGGCAGCGACCGAGCGCGGTGAATCCTGATGCTTCAGCGCATCGAAGGTCGCGCGAACCATGTTGTACGGGTTCGACGAGCCGATCGACTTCGCAACCACGTCCTGGACGCCGAGCGTCTCGAACACGGCGCGCATCGGACCGCCAGCGATGATGCCGGTACCGGCCGGAGCTGCGCGCAGGTAAACACGGCCGGCGCCGTGACGGCCCGCGATGTCGTGATGCAGCGTACGCCCCTCGCGCAACGACACGCGGGTCAGGTTGCGCTTGGCGGATTCGGTTGCCTTGCGGATCGCCTCGGGCACTTCGCGCGCCTTGCCGTGACCGAAGCCGGCGCGGCCCTTCTGGTCGCCGATCACGACCAGCGCTGCGAAACCGAAGCGCTTGCCGCCCTTGACGACCTTGGCGACGCGATTGATGTGGACGAGCTTGTCGACGAACTCGCTGTCGCGCTCTTCCCTGCGTTCACGTCCGCCGCCGCGTTGATCGCGTCCACCACGTTGTTCGCGTTCTGCCATGGTTTTTCCAGTCCTTCAGAGGCTTACGCCTCAATCCTCAAATTCTGTTAGAAGCTCAGCCCGCTCTCACGCGCCGCGTCGGCGAGAGCCTTGACGCGCCCGTGATAGAGATAGCTGCCGCGATCGAACACGACTTCCTTGACACCCTTCTCGGCGGCGCGCTCGGCCAGCAGCTTGCCGACCGCCTTCGCCGCATCGATGTCGGCGCCGGTCTTGCCGCCATCGCGCATCGACTTCTCGAGCGACGAGGCAGAGGCCAGCGTCTCGCCCTTCAGGTCGTCGATGACCTGGGCGTAGATGTGCTTGGACGAGCGGAACACCGACAGGCGCGGACGGCCGCCACCCGAGCGGCGCAGCTTCAGTCGTACACTGCGCTTGCGCCGGGCATTCGTAACCTTGGCTTTCGACATGACCGGCTCCGTTACTTCTTCTTGCCTTCCTTGCGGAAGATGAATTCGCCAACATACTTCACGCCCTTGCCCTTATAGGGCTCCGGCGGACGATAGGAGCGAATCTCGGCGGCGACCTGGCCGACGCGCTGAATGTCGCTGCCGGTCACCGTGATCTCGGTCGGCTTCGGCACGGTGATCGTGATCCCTTCCGGGATCGCGTAGACCACGTCGTGGCTGTAGCCGAGCGCGAGCTGCAGGTTCTTGCCCTGCAGCGCAGCGCGGTAACCGACGCCGGTGATTTCGAGCTTCTTCTCGAAACCCTTGGTGACGCCTTCGACCAGATTCGCGACCTGGGCGCGAGCGGTCCCGTACAGGGCTCGCGCACGGTTGGTCTCGACCCGCGGGTTCACCTTGACCTGGCCGTTGTCGAGCTTCACCTCGACGTCGTTATGGACGACGAACTGAAGCTGGCCCTTCGGCCCCTTCATCTTGACGGTCTGCCCGTCGACGGTCGCGGTCACACCCGACGGCACCGCTACCGGCCTTTTGCCAACACGTGACATGGATCAAAAATCCTTCTCAGAACACCGTGAAGAGAACTTCGCCGCCCACGTTCGCTTCACGCGCACTGTGGTCGGCCATGATTCCCTTCGGCGTCGACAACACCGAAATGCCGAGTCCGTTATTGACCCGCGGCAGGTTCTTCACCGAGGCGTACACGCGACGCCCGGGCTTGGAGACACGCTCGATCTCGCGGATAACGGGCTCGCCGTCGAAATACTTCAGCTCGATCTCGATCTCGCTACGGCCCGAGGAGTGCTCGAGCGTGGCGTAACCGCGGATGTAGCCTTCGCTCTTCAGCACCTCGAGGACGTTCTCGCGCATCTTCGAACCAGGCGTGGAGACCTTGTTCTTGGAACGCATCTGCGCGTTACGGATGCGGGTGATCAGATCGCTGATTGGATCGTGCGTAGACATTTAAACGACCCTCCTTACCAGCTGGACTTCACGAGGCCCGGGACCATGCCCCGGGAGCCAAGGTCGCGCAGCGCGATACGGGACAGCTTGTTCTTGCGGTAGTTCGAGCGCGGGCGGCCCGTCAGCTCGCAACGCAGACGGATGCGGGTCGCCGACGAATTGCGCGGCATTTCCGCCAGCTTCAGGGTCGCGGCGAACCGCTCCTCCATCGGCAGCGTCTTGTCGGCGATGATCGCCTTCAACCGCTCGCGCTTCGGGGCGGCGTTCTTCGCCATCCGCTTGCGCCGGTTGTTCTTCTCGATTGAACTCTTCTTTGCCATGCTTGGCTCCTGGGTATCCGCGTTTGAGAGGCTTTAGGTCAGCGTCTCACTGCCGGAACGGGAAATTGAAAGCGGTCAACAAGGCCCTCGCCTCGTCGTCGGTCTTGGCCGTGGTGCAGACGGTGATGTCCATACCGCGGGATTCCGTGACCTTGTCGAAGTCGATCTCGGGGAAAATGATGTGTTCCTTGAGGCCGAGCGAGTAGTTGCCACGGCCGTCGAAGCTCTTCGGGTTCAAGCCGCGGAAGTCGCGGACGCGCGGCAGCGCGACCGTCACCAGGCGATCGATGAACTCGTACATGCGGGCCTTGCGCAGCGTGACTTTGCAGCCGATCGGCTGGTTCTCACGCAACTTGAAGGTCGCGATCGCGATGCGCGAATAGGTCACGATCGCCTTCTGGCCGGCGATCTGGGTCAATTCCGCAGCGGCGTTCTCGGCCTTCTTGCGGTCGTTGACGGAATCGCCAACGCCCATGTTCAGCACGACCTTGTCCAGGCGCGGAACCTGCATGACGTTCTCATAACCGAACTTCTCGGTCATTTCCGTCCGGATCTTCGCGTCGTATTCCGCGCGCAGGCGCGGCGTGTAAGCGGCCTCAGCCATCGATCTCAGCTCCCGAGCTCTTGGCGATGCGGACCTTCTTGCCGTCCGCCAGAATCTTGAATCCGACGCGGGTCGGCTTCCCGTCCTTGCCGACATACGCGATGTTGGACAGTTGGATCGGCGACTCTTTCGAGATGATGCCGCCCTCCTGGGCCTGCGTCTGCTTCTGGTGACGCTTGACCATGTTGATGCCGCGCACCAGCGCCGTACCGGCGTCGGGACGCACTTCGAACACCTCGCCGGTGCGGCCCTTGTCGCGGCCGGTCAGCACGACGACCTTATCGCCCTTGCGGATCTTCGCAGCCATCACAGCACCTCCGGCGCGAGCGAGATGATCTTCATGTGGTTCTTGGCGCGCAGCTCGCGCGGCACGGGCCCGAAGATACGGGTACCGACCGGCTCGGACTGATTGTTGATCAGAACGGCGGCGTTGCGGTCGAAGCGGATGACCGAACCGTCGGCGCGGCGGATGTCCTTGCGGACGCGCACCACGACGGCCTTCATCACGTCGCCCTTCTTCACCTTGCCACGCGGAATCGCTTCCTTGATCGAGACAACGATGATGTCGCCGATCGTGGCGTAGCGGCGCTTGGAGCCCCCGAGCACCTTGATACACATGACACGGCGTGCGCCAGAATTATCGGCCACGTCGAGGTTGGTCTGCATCTGAATCATTGATGCACCTCGTCCTCTTCTATTTGCGCCAGCCCAGCCGGCGCTCAACATTTCCCTGAAGTCAGTCGGCTAAAGCCAACAGATCAGGCGCTTTTCTTGTGTTCGCCCCGGATCACGACCCAGCGCTTCAACTTCGAAATCGGCTTCGATTCCTCGATCCACACCATGTCGCCCGGCTTGAACTCGTTGCTCTCGTCGTGCGCGTGGTAGTTCTTCGAACGGCGGATCGTCTTCTTGTAGATCGGGTGCGTAAAGCGGCGATCGACGCGCACCACGATGGTCTTGGCTTGCTTGTCGCTGACGACCACGCCCTGCAAAGTACGTTTCGGCATCTTCGTAAGCCTCTTACTTCTTCTTCGCGCGCGTCTGCGCGGCGACGGTCTTGATCCGGGCGATGTCACGGCGAGCCTCGCGCAGGCGCGAGGTGTTCTCGAGCTGCCCGGTGGCGCGCTGGAAGCGCAGGTTGAAGCGTTCCTTCTTCAGGTTCAGGATGGCGTCATCCTGCTGATCGGGGCTCAACGCGCGGATGTCTTCGATTTTCATCTGGGCCATGGCCATTACTCCGCAATGCGCTCGACGAAGCGCGTCTTGATCGGCAGCTTGGCTGCCGCCAGGGTCAGCGCTTCACGCGCCGTCTGGGTGTTGACGCCGTCGATCTCGAACAGCACCCGGCCCGGCTTGACGCGCGCGACCCACAATTCCGGCGCCCCCTTGCCGGAACCCATGCGGACTTCGGCGGGCTTCTTCGACACGGGAACGTCGGGGAAAATGCGGATCCAGACGCGGCCGGCGCGCTTCATGTGGCGGGTCAGTGCGCGGCGAGCGGCTTCGATCTGGCGCGCGGTGACGCGCTCAGGCTCGGTTGCCTTCAGACCGAACTGGCCGAACGCCAACGTCGCGCCCGAAGACGCAACGCCGTGGATACGGCCCTTATGCGCCTTCCGGAACTTCGTTTTCTTAGGTTGCATCATGGCTTCAAGCCCTCAAATTCTCTGTGCTGGCGTCAGGCTGCAGCGTTGTCCCGGCGCTGCCGGCCGCCGCGATCGCCGCCGCCACCAGTCTCGCCTTCGGCCATTCTCTTGTCCTGGGCCATCGGATCGTGCTCGAGGATCTCACCCTTGAAGATCCAGACCTTGACACCGCAGGTGCCGAAGGTCGTGAACGCGGTCGCAACGCCGTAGTCGATGTCTGCGCGCAGCGTGTGCAGCGGCACGCGACCTTCGCGGTACCACTCCATGCGCGCGATTTCCGCACCGCCCAGACGTCCCGAGCAGTTGATGCGGATGCCTTCCGCGCCGAGACGCATCGCCGACTGGACGGCGCGCTTCATGGCGCGGCGGAACGCCACGCGGCGCTCCAGCTGCTGCGCGATCGACTCGGCCACCAGCGTCGCATCGAGCTCCGGCTTGCGGATCTCGACGATGTTGATGACGACGTCGGACGAGGTGATGTCCGCGACCTTCTTGCGCAGCTTGTCGATGTCGGCGCCCTTCTTGCCGATCACCACGCCCGGACGAGCCGAGTGGATGGTGACGCGGCACTTCTTGTGCGGACGCTCGATCACGATGCGGGCGACGGCCGCCTGCTTGAGCTCCTTGTGCAGGATCTCGCGGATCTTGACGTCCTCATGCAGCAGCTTGCCGTATTCCTGCTTGCCCGCGAACCAGCGGGAATCCCAGGTCCGGTTGATGCCAAGACGCAGACCGATCGGATTGATCTTTTGACCCATCGTGTTCTCCTGCGTCCCTTAAGCCGCTGCTGCGGCTTCGACCTGACGAACGATGATCGTCAGCTGTGAAAATGGTTTGTAGACACGGCCCGAGCGGCCACGCCCGCGGGCGGCAAAGCGCTTCATCACGAGGCCGTTGCCGACGAAGGCCTGGGCCACGACGAGATCGTCGACGTCGAGGTCGTGGTTGTTCTCGGCGTTGGCAATAGCCGATTCCAGGCACTTCTTCACGTCAACCGCGATCCGCTTGCGCGAAAACTGCAGGTCGGCGAGCGCAGCAGCCGCCTTCCGGCCGCGAATGAGCTGGGCGACCAGGTTGAGCTTCTGCGGGCTCACCCGCAGCATCCGGGCGACCGCCTTGGCCTCGTTCTCGGCGAGGCTCCGTTCGCGCTTAGGTTTGCTCATCGTTTAATCCTCAAGCCTTCTTGGCTTTCTTGTCCCCGGAGTGGCCATGGAAGGTACGGGTCGGCGAGAACTCGCCGAACTTGTGACCGACCATTTCCTCGTTGACGGCCACCGGCACGTGCTTCTGACCGTTGTAGACGCCGAAGGTCAGGCCGACGAATTGCGGCAGGATCGTCGAGCGACGGCTCCAGATCTTGATGACGTCGTGACGGCCGGACGAGCGCGCGGCATCTGCCTTCTTGAGCAGAGAACCCTCGACGAACGGGCCTTTCCAGACTGAACGAACCATGTCCGGCGTTCCTTACTTCTTCCGCTTGTGGCGGCTTAGGAGAATGAATTTGTTGGTCGACTTGTTCGAGCGGGTCTTCTTGCCCTTGGTCGGCTTGCCCCACGGAGTAACCGGGTGGCGACCGCCCGAGGTACGACCTTCACCACCGCCGTGCGGATGGTCGATCGGGTTCATCGAAACGCCGCGGTTGTGCGGTTTGCGGCCCAGCCAACGGTTGCGGCCGGCCTTGCCGATCGACGTGTTCATGTGATCCGGGTTCGACACCGCGCCGATCGTGGCGCGGCAACGGCCGTGCACCAGGCGCTGTTCGCCCGAGTTCAGGCGGACGATCACGTAGTCCTGGTCGCGACCGACGAGCTGGGCATAGGTGCCCGCGGAACGGGCGAGCTGGCCGCCCTTCCCGATCTTGACCTCGATGTTGTGGATGATCGTGCCGACCGGCATGTTGCCGAGCGGCATGACATTGCCCGGCTTCACGTCGACGTAGTTGCCGGCGACGACGGAATCACCGACGGCCAGGCGCTGCGGCGCCAGGATATAGGCCTGGGTGCCGTCTTCGTACTTGACCAGCGCGATGAACGCGGTGCGGTTCGGATCATATTCCAGCCGCTCGACCGTCGCGGGTGCATCGACCTTGTCGCGCTTGAAATCGACGGTACGCAACGTCCGCTTGTGGCCACCACCGCGGAATCGCACGGTGATGCGGCCGGTGTTGTTGCGGCCGCCAGAGGAGTGCTTGCCTTCGGTGAGCGCCTTGACCGGCTTGCCCTTGTAGAGGGCCGAACGATCGACCATGACCAGCTGGCGCTGGCCCGGCGTCGTGGGATTGAATGTCTTCAGTGCCATCGTCGTACGACCTTACAGACCGGTGGTCACGTCGATCCGGTGACCCTCTTCGAGAGTCACGATCGCGCGCTTGGAGTTCGACTGCGAGCCGAGATTGCCGCGGAAGATCTTGGTCTTGCCCTTGCGGACCAGCGTGTTGACGCTCTTGACCTTGACGTCGAACAACTTCTCGATCGCTTCCTTGATCTGCGGCTTGGTCGCCTTCGCGGCCACCTTGAACAGCACCTTGTTGTGCTCCGAGGCAATCGTGGCCTTTTCGGTCACGACCGGCGACAGGATCACGTCGTAATGGCGAGGCTCGATGTTCTTCGTCATTTGAAGCGCGCCTCCAGCGCATCGATGGCGGCCTTGGTCAGAACAAGCTTCCGACGGCGCAGGATGTCATAGACGTTGATGCCCTGGATCGGCAGCACGTCCATGTTCGGGATGTTGCGGGCCGCAGCGGCGAAGCCGTTGTTTAGCTCGGCGCCGTCGATGATCAGCGCGTTGGTCAAGCCCAGACCGGAGAAATGACCGAGCAGCGCCTTGGTCTTAGCAGCTTCCAGCGCGGCCTTGTCGATCACGATGAGATCGCCGTCCTTGGCCTTGGCCGAGAGCGCATGCTTGAGGGCGAGCGCACGGACCTTCTTCGGCAGGTCGGTGGCGTGCGAACGCACCACCGGACCGAAGGCACGGCCGCCGCCGCGGAACTGCGGCACGCGGGCCGAGCCGTGACGAGCACCACCGGTACCCTTCTGCTTGTACATCTTCTTGCCGGTGCGCCAGATCTCGGCGCGGCCCTTGGCCTTGTGCGTACCGGCCTGGCGCTTGTTGAGCTGCCACTGCACGCAACGTGCAATGATGTCCTGGCGCGGCTCGAGGCCGAAAATGGTATCGGAAAGCTGGACCGAGCCGGCTTCCTTACCTTCGAGGGTCGTGACCTTCAATTCCATCTCACGCCTCCTGCGCAGCCGGAGCAGCGTCCGCTTCGCCAGCAACCTTGAACTTGCCGGGCTTCGGAGCTTCCTTCGGCAGCGGCTTCTTGACGGCGTCGCGCACGCGGATCCAGCCGCCCTTGGAGCCGGGAACGGCGCCTTCGACGAGGATCAGACCGCGCTCGACATCGAGCTGGACGACCCGAAGGTTGAGCGTGGTGATGCGGTCAACGCCCATGTGACCGGGCATCTTCTTGTTCTTCCAGGTCTTGCCCGGGTCCTGACGGCCACCGGTCGAACCGATCGAACGGTGCGAGACCGAGACGCCGTGAGTGGCGCGCAGACCGCCGAAGTTCCAGCGCTTCATGCCGCCGGCAAAACCCTTGCCGACCGAGGTGCCGGTGACGTCGACGAACTGACCGACGACAAAGTGGTCGGCCAGGATCTCGGCACCGACGGGGATCATCTGATCCGCGGAGACGCGGAATTCCTCGACCTGCCGCTTCGGCTCGACCTTGGCGACCGCGAATTGGCCGCGCTCCGCCTTGGGCATGTACACGGTCTTGCGGCTGCCAGAACCAAGCTGGAGCGCGACATAACCGTTTTTCTCTTCGGTGCGGTGGCCTACGACCTGGCAATTGCCGAGCTTCAGCACGGTCACGGGGATATGTTCGCCGGCCTCTGTAAAGACCCGCGTCATCCCGACCTTTTGTGCGATCACTCCGGAGCGCATCGGCGTGCTTCCTGTTCTTTCTGTCCGCTAGTGGCGAACGTGATCCAAAAATGTTAGAGCTTGATCTCGACGTCGACACCAGCGGCCAGGTCGAGCTTCATCAAAGCATCGACGGTCTGCGGGGTCGGATCGACGATGTCGAGCAGGCGCTTGTGAGTGCGCATCTCGAACTGCTCGCGGCTCTTCTTGTCGACGTGCGGCGAACGGTTGACGGTGAACTTCTCGATGCGGGTGGGCAGCGGAATGGGTCCGCGGACCTGCGCGCCGGTGCGCTTCGCCGTGTTCACGATCTCGCGGGTCGACGTATCGAGGATACGATGGTCGAACGCCTTGAGACGGATGCGAATGTTTTGGCCGTTCATTGCCGTGGTCTTTCTTCAGTGGGGTGGCGAATAGCGAATAGCGAATGTCACATTCGCTATTCGCCGATCCCTATTCTCGTAATTACTCGATGATCGAGGCGACGACGCCGGCGCCGACGGTGCGGCCACCTTCGCGGATCGCGAAGCGGAGCTTCTCTTCCATCGCGATCGGCACGATCAGGTGCACTTCCATCGCGATGTTGTCGCCCGGCATCACCATCTCGGTACCTTCCGGCAGATGCACGACACCGGTCACGTCGGTGGTGCGGAAGTAGAACTGCGGACGGTAGTTGGTGAAGAACGGGGTGTGGCGGCCACCCTCTTCCTTGGTGAGGATGTAGGCCTCAGCCTTGAACTTGGTGTGCGGCTTGACCGAACCCGGCTTGCACAGCACCTGGCCGCGCTCGACGTCCTCGCGCTTGGTACCACGAAGCAGCGCACCGATGTTGTCGCCGGCCTGGCCCTGATCGAGCAGCTTGCGGAACATTTCGACGCCGGTAACCGTGGTCTTCTGCGTGGCGCGCAGACCGACGATCTCGATTTCCTCGCCGACCTTGACGATACCGCGCTCGACACGGCCGGTCACGACGGTGCCACGGCCCGAGATCGAGAACACGTCTTCGACCGGCATCAGGAACGGCAGGTCGACCGGACGCTCCGGCTGCGGAATGTAGGCGTCGACCTGCTTCATCAGCTCGAGGATCGCCTCATGGCCGAGGGTCTTGTCGGAATCTTCGAGGGCGGCGAGCGCCGAGCCCTTGATGATCGGGATGGTGTCGCCCGGGAATTCGTACTTCGAGAGCAGCTCGCGGACCTCGAGCTCGACCAGCTCGAGCAGTTCCGGATCGTCGACCATGTCGCACTTGTTGAGGAACACGACGAGCGCGGGAACGCCGACCTGGCGGGCGAGCAGGATGTGCTCGCGGGTCTGCGGCATCGGACCGTCAGCGGCCGACACGACCAGGATCGCACCGTCCATCTGGGCGGCGCCGGTGATCATGTTCTTCACGTAGTCGGCGTGGCCGGGGCAGTCGACGTGCGCGTAGTGGCGGTTCTTGGTCTCGTATTCGACGTGCGCCGTCGAGATCGTGATGCCGCGCGCCTTCTCTTCCGGCGCCTTGTCGATCTGGTCGTACGCCGTGAACGTCGCACCGCCGGCTTCGGCGAGGACCTTGGTGATCGCCGCGGTCAGCGACGTCTTGCCATGGTCGACGTGACCGATGGTGCCGATATTGCAGTGCGGCTTGTTACGTTCAAACTTTGCTTTGGCCATTTGACTCTCCGTTCAATCGTCAGTTCGAGACCGACGACAATCAGGCAAACTTCTTCTGGACTTCTGCCGACACGTTGGCCGGCGCTTCTGCGTAGTGGTCGAACTGCATGGTGAAGGTTGCGCGACCCTGGCTCATCGAGCGCAGGTTATTCACGTAACCGAACATGTTCATGAGCGGCACCATCGCGTTGATGACGTTGGCGTTGCCGCGCATGTCCTGACCCTGGATCTGACCGCGCCGGGAATTCAGGTCGCCGATGACCGAGCCGGTGTAATCTTCCGGGGTCACCACTTCGACCTTCATGATCGGCTCGAGCAGGACGGACTTGCCCTTCTGCAAGGCTTCGCGGAATGCAGCGCGCGAAGCGATTTCGAAGGCGAGCGCCGACGAGTCGACGTCGTGATACTTGCCGTCGACGAGCTGAACCTTGACGTCGACCACGGGGAAGCCCGCGACGACACCAGAGCCCATTACGCTGTTGAGGCCCTTTTCGACGCCGGGGATGTATTCCTTCGGAACCGCACCGCCGACGATCTTGGACTCGAACTCGTAGCCCTTGCCGGGCTCGTTCGGCTCGACCACGATCGACACTTCCGCGAACTGACCGGTACCGCCGGTCTGCTTCTTGTGGGTGTACTTGACCTCGGCCCGCTTGGTGACGCGCTCACGGAACGCCACTTGCGGCGCGCCGATGTTGGCATCGACCTTGTAGGTGCGGCGAAGAATGTCGACCTTGATGTCGAGATGGAGTTCGCCCATTCCCTTGAGGATGGTCTGGCCGGACTCCTGGTCGGTCGACACGCGGAAGGACGGATCCTCCGCAGCGAGCTTCGCCAGCGCCACGCCGAGCTTTTCCTGGTCGGCCTTGGACTTGGGCTCGATCGCGATCTCGATGACCGGCTCGGGGAATTCCATCTTTTCGAGGATCACCGCCTTGTCGGGATCGCACAGCGTGTCACCGGTGCGCGCTTCCTTCAGGCCAGCCAGTGCAACGATGTCGCCGGCATAGGCTTCCTTGATGTCTTCGCGGTTGTTCGCATGCATCAGCAACATGCGGCCGATGCGCTCCTTGCGGTCGCGCGTCGAATTGATGACGCCGGTACCCGACAGCAGCGTGCCGGAATAGATGCGGCAGAAGGTGATGGTGCCGACGAACGGGTCGTCCATGATCTTGAACGCCAACAGAGCCAGCGGCTCCTTGTCGTCCGGGCGGCGAACGACCTCGTTGCCGTCTTCATCGACGCCCTTGATCGCGGGAACGTCAACCGGCGACGGCAGATAATCCACGACTGCGTCGAGCAAAGGCTGCACGCCCTTGTTCTTGAACGCCGAGCCGCACAATACTGGGAAGAACGCGCCAGTCAGCACGGCCTTGCGGATCAAGCGCTTCAACGTCGCCTGATCGGGCTCCTTGCCGTCGAGGTAAGCGGCGAGAACGTCGTCGTCGAGCTCGACGGCGGCTTCCAGCAGCTTCTCGCGATATTCCTTGGCCTTCTCGACCATGTCTTCGGGAATATCGATGTCAACGAACTTGGCGTCGAGCTTCTCTTCTTCCCAGACCACGCCCTTCATGCGGACGAGATCGACCAGGCCCTTGAAGTTGTTCTCGGAGCCGATCGGAAGCTGGATCGCGATCGGCTTTGCGCCGAGGCGGTCGACGATATCCTGCATGCACTTGTAGAAGTCAGCGCCGGTCTTATCCATCTTGTTGGCGAAGACGATGCGCGGAACCTTGTACTTGTCGCCCTGGCGCCAGACCGTCTCGGTCTGGGGCTCGACGCCCTGGTTCGAGTCGAGCACGCACACGGCGCCGTCGAGCACGCGCAGGCTGCGCTCGACTTCGATGGTGAAGTCGACGTGGCCGGGAGTGTCGATGATGTTGAGGCGCTTGCCTTCCCAGAACGCGGTGGTCGCGGCCGACGTGATCGTAATGCCGCGCTCCTGCTCCTGCTCCATCCAGTCCATCGTCGCGGCACCTTCGTGCACTTCGCCGATTTTGTGGCTCTTGCCGGTGTAGTAGAGGATGCGCTCGGTGGTCGTGGTCTTGCCGGCATCGATATGCGCCATGATACCGAAGTTACGGTAGTTCTCTATGGCATGAACGCGGGGCATGGAGTGTTCCTTAGATTCCGTGTGTCGCCGTTACCAGCGATAGTGCGAGAAGGCGCGGTTGGCTTCCGCCATCCGGTGCACGTCTTCGCGCTTCTTGACGGCGTTACCCCGGTTGTTCGACGCATCCAGGAGCTCCGCAGAGAGCCGCTCGGTCATCGTCTTCTCGTTGCGATCGCGCGCAGCCGAGATCAGCCAGCGAATGCCCAGCGCCTGACGGCGCACCGAGCGAACCTCGACCGGAACCTGATAGGTCGCGCCGCCGACGCGGCGGGAGCGCACTTCGATCGTCGGCATGACGTTCTCGAGTGCCTGCTCAAACACGCCGAGCGGGTTCTGCTTGGTCTTGCTTTCGATGAGGCCGAACGCGCCGTAGACGATACCTTCGGCGACCGACTTCTTTCCGGCGTACATCACCGAATTCATGAACTTCGTGACGATGATGTTCCCGAACTTCGGATCGGGAAGGACTTCGCGCTTTTCGGCAGAATGGCGACGAGACATGGACCTGGTTCCCGCTTACTTCGGACGCTTGGCGCCGTACTTCGAACGGCGCTGCTTACGGTTCTTGACGCCCTGGGTATCCAGAACGCCGCGGAGGATGTGGTAGCGCACGCCGGGCAAATCCTTGACGCGACCGCCGCGGATCATGACCACCGAGTGCTCCTGGAGGTTATGGCCCTCACCGGGGATGTAGCCGATCACCTCGAAGCCGTTGGTCAGGCGCACCTTGGCAACCTTACGAAGCGCCGAGTTCGGCTTCTTCGGGGTCGTGGTGTAAACGCGCGTGCAAACACCGCGCTTCTGCGGCGACTGCTGCAGCGCCGGCACCTTCTTGCGCGACTTCTGCACTTCCCGCGGTTGAGCGATCAGCTGGTTGATCGTCGGCATCCTGGCATTACCCTTTGTGTTCTGCCGCGGCCCGTCACCGGGTCCGCAAATTCTTTCGAGCTACCCGCCCGACGAGGCCGCCTTCCGCGGAACAATCCGCACAAAGCGAAATCGCGCCAACCACCCATCAACGGGCGGAAAGCGCTTCGACGCCACAGAGGACCGCAGTAGTTGGACCGGTCAGCTTGAAGCTGCAGCCCGCGCACCGAGGTCATGCATCCGAATTCGATCTCGAGAGAACATGCTCACGAGACCTAAAATCGCACTGGCATTGCCTAGCTATGATCGACAGCGTTTGAGCGGCATTCGTCGAGGTTGGTGCCCGTCCTGAAGATCCCCAGGGGGATCAAACGGGTGGCCCGTTCCGACGTTGGCGATGCTCACCGCCTGTCGTTAAGTGAGGGGGTTCTATAAGTGGGAGTCGGTCAAGTCAAGGCGAAACGTCAGTCAGAAGCGCTTCCCGCGCCTGCCGAAATCGCTTCCCGGGCCGCTCGCTGCACCTTCGCGAGACGGAAACGAAGGGCGCGTTCCGCCACCGCGAATCCTATTTATACCCGGATTAAATATACTTTTATAACCATTGGCTAAGGCTTTCTTTCCTGTTGGAGCCCCAATGTGCCGCCTTGGGCAGAGATTGGCGCCATGCGGTACACCGACATTGCCATTATCGGCGGGGGATTGTCCGGCTCGACCGCCGCCGCGATGCTCGGCCGTAGCGGCATTTCGACCATCCTGATCGATCCGCATGAGAGCTATTCGGCGGACTTTCGAGTCGAAAAACTCAGCGGCCACGTGCAGGTCGGACGATTCCAGCAGACGGGAATCGCCGAATCGGTGCTGCGGCGCGCGACCTTTGTTGGTGAGAACTGGATCGCGCGCTTCGGCCGCCTTCTCGACAAGGCGCCGAGCCGGCAGTTCAACATCCCCTACGATTCCCTCGTCAACGCTGTCCGCGACGAAATTCCTGCCGGCGTCGAGCGCATCTGCGCCAAGGCCGTCTCGGTCGAGACAAGCGCGGAGCGGCAGAAGGTCACTCTCTCCAACGACGGGATGGTTTCCGCCCGGCTGGTCGTGCTCGCCAACGGCCTCAACGTCGGCCTGCGCCACCAGCTGGGAATCGCCCGAAAGATCGTCAGTGCCTGCCATTCGATTTCGATCGGCTTCGACGTGGTGCCCGCGGGACGGGCCTCGTTCGACTTCCCGGCGCTGACCTATTTCTCGGAACGGCCGAGCGACCGCATCCCCTACCTCACGCTTTTTCCGATCGGGACGCGGATGCGCGCCAATCTGTTCGTTTACCGCAGCTTCGACGATCCCTGGCTGGGTGAGCTGCGCCGCGCGCCCGCCGAGACGTTGAACGCCGCGCTGCCACGGCTCAAGCGGATCACCGGACCATTCGACATTCCGGGTGAGCTGAAGATCCGCCCGGTCGATCTCTATGTGAACGATGCAAGCGGCCAACCCGGCCTCGTGCTGGTGGGCGATGCCTTCTCGACCTCCTGCCCCGCCGCCGGCACCGGCTGCGACAAGGTGTTCACCGATGTCGAGCGCCTCTGCAACCTCTACATCCCGCAGTGGCTGGCCTCCGACGGGATGGACACAAGCAAGATCGCCGCCTTCTACGCAGATCCGGTCAAGCGGGCCTGCGACGATTGGTCGGCGGCGAAGGCGTTCGACTTCCGCTCGGTCTCGATTGCGACGAGCCCCTATTGGACGGCGCAACGCTGGGCACGCTTCATTGCCTGGTCTATTCAGGGGCTATTGCGGCCGCTGGGAGGAGCCTTCGATCTGGAGCCGAACTTCCTCGGTCACTCCTCCTCATCGTCCTCGTCGAGATCGTCTTCATCCTCGTCGTCATCGTCTCTGTCCTCGTCGACGTGAGCCGGCGCGCCATGCGGTTGATGGATCTGGTCGTTCCACAGCTTGCGATAGGTGCCGTTCCTGGCGAGCAGCTCGGCATGCGAGCCGCGCTCGATCGCCCTGCCCCCTGAAATCACGATGATCTCGTCCATCTCGACCACCGAGGTCAGGCGGTGGGTCGACCAGATCATGGTGCGGCCCTTGGCAACCTTCAGCAGCGTTCGGTTGATCGCGGCTTCCGTGGTCTGGTCGAGCGCCGAAGTGGCTTCGTCCAGCAGCAGCACGGAGGGATTACGGATGACCGCGCGCGCGATCGCGATGCGCTGGCGCTGGCCGCCCGACAAGGTATCGCCGCGCTCGCCCACCGGCGTGTCGTATCGCTGCGGCAGGCTCATGATGTAGCGGTGGATCTCGGCCTTCTTGGCCGCCTCCTCCACCTCCTCGTCGGTTGCGCCCTCCTTGCCGAGCCGGATGTTCTCCCGGATCGACATGTTGAACAGCATGTTCTCCTGGAACACCACCGCCATGCTCCGGCGCAGCGAATCCAGCGTCACCTTGCGGACGTCGACGCCGTCGATGGTGACGCGGCCCTCGTCCGGCACATAGAGCCGCAGGATCAGATTCAACAGCGTGCTCTTGCCCGAACCCGACGGACCGACGATGGCAATTCGCTTGCCGACATTGAGCTTGAGGCTGAGATTGTCCAGCACCGGCGTGTGGCTGCCTTCGTACTGGAACGTCACGTGGTCGAAGGTGATGTCGTTGGTGATGCGGGGCAGATCGGGCGCGCCGGCACGATCGGCGCTGCGCGTGGGCTCGTCGAGCAGCTCCTGCATGTGACGAATCGCGGCTGCCGAGGAGATCGACACGGGAATGAAATGCATCACATGGGCGATGTTGTAGGACACCTCCCAGAACGCGCTCTCGAAGGTGACGAAGGTGCCGATGGTGATCTGACCCTTTGTCGCCAGATATGCGCCGATCGCCAGCACGACGAGATGCAAGAGCAGCACCGAGATGGTGACCGTCCGCTCCACCATGGTCGACAGGAACGCCGCCGAGGCCATCTTGTTTCGCGTCTCGTCGTTGCGGAACTTGAAGAAGCCGAACATCCGGCGTTGCAGGCTGAACGCCTTGATCACGGCCTGCGCCGCCACGTTCTCCTGCACCATGCCGAGCAGCGCGGACTCATTGAGCTTCTGCTCGTAATTCGCCTGAACGGCCTTCGGCGTGAGCATGCGGGGACCGATCAGCGTGATCGGGAACACCAGCAGCGCAACCGCCGCGAGCTGCCAGTTCAAGAACACCATCAGGATGATGCCCGCGATCAACTCCAGGAACGGCAGTGCGGCGCTGTTGGCGAAGGTCTTGACCGAGCCCTCGAAGGCCGCGAGGTCGACGGAGAAGCGCGACAGGATCTCGCCGCGCTTGGTGCGGCCGAAATAGGCAGCCGGCAGATCCTGGACGTGCTCGAACAGCCGCTTGCGGACGTCGGAGATGATGCAGGCCGCGAGCCTCGCATCCCAGCGTTCGTACCAGACCGCGACGATCGAGGTGAAGATGCCCGCAACTGCGAGCACGCCGAGGATCTTGTACAGCGCCTGGAAATCCTCCTCGCCGAGCGCGTCGTCGATCAGGTACTTCAGGCTGAGCGGCATGATCACGTTGAAGAGCGTCTCGACGAAGACGCCGAACGCCACGAACGACAGCATCTGCTTGTAGTTGACCAGGAAGGGTTTGACGAAGCCCAGGATGGTCGCGAGCGCGCCGGCGGCTTCGCGCGCGGTAAAGACGACAAGGTCCTCGTCCTCATCGTCGTCATCGAGCTCCAGCCCGCCATCCTCCTCGTCTTCATCGTCCTCGTCGTCTTCGAGATCCGGCTTGGCGGCAGGGACAAGCTTGTCGTCGAGCTCGGCCGCCTCTTCCGCGGCGAGCTTCTGTTTGTCGGGCGGGAGGGGCTTGGACGCCATGAAACCAACCGTTGCTGACGGCCGGCATGACCGCAGAGAAAGCAGGAAATAACGGAAACCGCTATTGCACCGATTCTATGCGATCAGGATGAATTCGGCAAAACAATTGGCGAAGGCGCCTGCTTCAGGCGGCTAATCGTCTTCCTCGTCCTCGACCTTGTCGAAAAAGGAATAGCGAAGGGAATCGGCGTCGGCGTACCACTGGCCCGGGCCCTTGTTGGCGGCGAGCGTCGCCTCCCAGAGCGCGTCGGTGCAATCCTTGCGGTGCATCGACAGCTCGAAGCCGTTGCCAAAGAACAGTTCGGACCATTCCCACCAGGTGCCGAGCTTCTTGACCCCGCGCAGAAGGTCGTAGCGGTCGATCAGTGCCGGCGCCATGTCCGAGGTGACCGAGCCGAACACGAGCCCGGTCTTGACCACACGGTTCAGCTCCCTGGTCGCACGGACCACCTGCTTCGGGGAAACGTGGCAGAGGCTGGTCTCGAACACGAAGTCGAACGCAACGTCCTTGAACGGCATGTCGGTGATCGAACCGAGCTTGTTGTACTTCTTCAGTGCCTTCGGCGTTCTGGCGTGAATGGTGCGGTTGTTCTCGATGCCCCAGGCATCGATGCCGCGATCGCGCAGCGCGCCGACAAGCTCGCCGCTGGCCGAGCCCGCGATCAAGAGCTTCGTGCCTTTGGCTTTGCCCCAGACGATGCCGATCAGTTTTGTGAGATAGTCGGGATCGGTGAAGTGTTGCCACACTTCGCTGTAGGGACCCTGGCCGCGATAATTGTCGAAATAATCGCGATCGATCTTGTCCGAGAGCGGCTTGTCGTCCTGCGAACGCTCGCGGCGCAGGCGCATCATCTCGGTCAAGATGATGTCGGTCGCCGCGTCCGAGGAATCGAGCAGGCCGTTCAGCGTCGAGTCGAACAGATAGTCGCCGACCACCACGATTCCAGGATGTTCCTTCGGCTCGGGGCGGTGATTGGTCATGACGTCGCGCACGGGCAAGCCGCCCGGAATCGCGTTCACCGACGACAGCCAGCGGTGGATCTTGCCTT
Organism: Bradyrhizobium sp. WSM4873; assembly: GCF_055811355.1. Classification (NCBI taxonomy): domain Bacteria; kingdom Pseudomonadati; phylum Pseudomonadota; class Alphaproteobacteria; order Hyphomicrobiales; family Nitrobacteraceae; genus Bradyrhizobium; species Bradyrhizobium sp. WSM4873. The sequence goes on from NZ_JBVVPS010000017.1 coordinate 129,083, forward strand.
CCATGAAATGCGAGCGAGCATCGCCGAGCGATGCCGGCAGTGATTTCAGCGCGGCATCGATCAACTCCTGGTCGGAGAGATTCGCAAAGGCCAGCGCGTCGGAGCCCGGAATCAGCCAGTTCAGCACGCCGTGCTTGCCCACATCATGGCGCGCGCCCTCGTTATAGACGCAGCAACCGCCAAAGGCTTCCGACATGAACCAGGCGCCGGCGATCTTGTCGCCCCAGAACGGCGTGTCGAACAGAATCGAGACACGCAAATAGTGCGCAGGACGGTCGAAGTACGAGACGTGCTTGACCATCGACTTGCGGAGCTGTTCGCCCTCCCAGCCGACGGTCCCGAGCCAGGAATGCGGCAGGCACATCAGCACCAGATCGAAGTCTCGCGTCTCCGGTCCCTTGCCGTTCATCATCTTGAGCTGATAGCGGCCGGTCGGCGCCTTGCCGACCGTGAGGATTCGGTGATTGAGCTGGATGTCGGCATTGACCTCCGACTGGAGGCACTCGATGAGCTGCTCGTTGCCGTTCTGGATGGAATAGAGGCCGATATAGCCGTCGACATCCATCAGGTAGTTCTTGAGCGCGTTGAGCCCGTTGGTGTTGTGGCTCTCGGTCGCAAGATCCGAGCGCGCCATCACCTTGAAGAATCGCTTTGCGGTCTCGTCCTCGACTTCCTCGTCGAGCACCTGTTCGGCGGTCTTGTAGGCCCAGGGATTCTCGTTGTCGTGCGCGCCGACGCCCTCGTAATACTCGATCGGCGTCATCGCGTCGGCGCAGCGCTTACGAAACGCCTCGATCGCGGCCGCGGTCTTGTTCCCGTATTTGCGGCGCATGCCCGCGACGTCGTTGAGGAGCTCGCCGCCGAACTGCACCTGCTCGGCATCCATCGGAATGGTCTGCAAGCCGAAATGCTGGATCAACTCGCGCAACGGATCCGGCCCGGTCATCGAGTAGTCGTAGATCTCGGCAACCCCGGCCTCGTACATCGCGGGCGCAGAATCGAATTTGCGCGTGACGATCTTGCCGCCGAGCCGGTCGGATGCCTCGTAGATGGTGACGCGGCAGAGATCGCCGAGCTTGCGCTTCAGGTACCAAGCGCTCATCAGCCCGCCGGGGCCGCCGCCTACGATTGCGAGATCAAGCATGAGAATTCCGTGGTCTCCGGCCCGCCCCCTTCACGGGACCACCGGTCTAAGTTCTCCTAGCAGAAGCGCTTTTGCGCCTGAAGGAAAGATGAACAAAGGTTGATCCTGCACCGCAACAGGGAAACAAAGCAGCAAAAAGGCCGGCTTGCGCCGGCCTTTTCAGTGTCCTCGGTATTCCTACGGATGAACGATTATTCCGCAGGTGGCAGCGCCATCGGCTCCACTTCCGGCGCCGGCGGCACGACGGCCGCCTGCTTCTCGCGCTCGTCGAGGATCATCTTGTCGCGCTTCACGGCGACTTCGCGGATCTTCGCCATGGAGGCGCCGGTGCCTGCCGGGATCAGCCGGCCGACGATGACGTTCTCCTTGAGGCCTTCGAGCGGATCGACCTTGCCGTTGACCGCCGCTTCCGTGAGGACGCGAGTGGTCTCCTGGAACGAGGCCGCCGAGAAGAAGGAGCGGGTCTGAAGGCTCGCCTTGGTGATGCCGAGCAGAACCGGCGTCCCCGTGGCGATCTTCTTGCCCTCTTCCTTGGCCTTGGCGTTGATCTGGTCGAACTCGATCTTGTCGATCTGCTCGCCCGAGATCATGTCCGTGTCGCCCTGGTCGGTGACTTCCACCTTCTGGAGCATCTGACGGACGATCACCTCGATGTGCTTGTCGTTGATGAGCACGCCCTGGAGCCGATAGACCTCTTGGATCTCGTTGACCAGATAGGCCGCGAGTTCCTCGATGCCCTTGACCGCCAGAATGTCGTGCGGCGCCGGATTGCCTTCCACGATGAAGTCGCCCTTTTCGACGACGTCGCCGTCCTGAAGGTGGATGTGCTTGCCCTTCGGGATCAGGTACTCGCGCGCCTCGTCGGTCTTGTCCATCGGCTCGATCGAGATGCGACGCTTGTTCTTGTAGTCGCGCCCAAACCGGATAGTGCCCGCGATTTCGGCGATGATCGCCGCATCCTTCGGACGCCGAGCCTCGAACAGTTCCGCCACCCGCGGCAGACCGCCGGTGATGTCGCGCGTCTTGGCGCTTTCGGTCGAGACACGGGCGAGAATGTCGCCCGCCTGGACCTTGGCTCCGACGTCGACCGACAGAATGCCGTCGACCGACAGCATGTAGCGAGCATCGCCGCCACGGGCGAGCTTGAGCACCTTGCCGTCCTTGCCCTTGATCACGATGGCAGGACGCAGGTCCCCGCCGCCGCGCATCGAGCGCCAGTCGATGACCACGCGCTTGGCAATACCGGTGGCCTCGTCGAGCGTTTCCGAGATCGACTGTCCCTCGACCAGATCCTCGAAGCCGATGGTGCCTTCGACCTCGGTGAGGAGCGGACGGGTGTAGGGATCCCATTCGACGATACGCTGGCCGCGCTTGACCATGTCGCCCTCGTCGACGTGCAGGCGCGACCCGTACTGAATACGGTGCGTTGCACGCTCGGTGCCGTCGGCATCGACGATCGCGATCACCATGTTGCGAACCATCGCGACCAGGTGGCCTTCGCTGTTGCGGGCGATGGCCTTGTTCCGGATCACGATCTTGCCGTCGAAGTTGGATTCGACGAAAGATTGCTCGTTCAGCTGCGCCGCACCGCCGATGTGGAAGGTGCGCATGGTGAGCTGGGTGCCAGGCTCGCCGATCGACTGCGCCGCAATGACGCCGACCGCTTCGCCGTGGTTGACCGGCGTGCCGCGAGCGAGATCGCGGCCGTAGCACTTGCCACAGATGCCGTTGACGAGTTCGCAGGTCAGCGCCGAGCGGATCTTCACCTCCTGGACGCCGCCCTGCTGGATGGCATCCAGATGGCTCTCTTCCATCAGCGTACCGCGCTTGAAGATCACCTTGCCCGTGCTGTCACGCACGTCTTCGCAGGCCGTGCGTCCGAGGATGCGCGAGCCGAGCGAAGCGACCACGGTGCCGGCATCGACGATGGCGCGCATCTTGATGCCGAGCTTGGTGCCGCAATCGTCCTGCGTGATGATGCAGTCCTGCGCGACGTCGACGAGACGACGGGTCAGGTAGCCGGAGTTCGCGGTCTTCAACGCGGTGTCCGCGAGGCCCTTGCGGGCGCCGTGGGTCGAGTTGAAGTACTCGAGCACCGAGAGGCCTTCCTTGAAGTTCGAGATGATCGGCGTCTCGATGATCTCACCCGACGGTTTGGCCATGAGGCCGCGCATGCCGGCGAGCTGGCGCATCTGGGCCGGCGAACCGCGGGCACCGGAGTGAGCCATCATGTAGATCGAGTTGATGTCGGCATCCGCCCCGCTCGCCGTCTTCTTGGTCGAGGAGATCTCCTTCATCATCGCCTTGGCGATTTCTTCCGTGGCCTTCGACCAGGCGTCGACGACCTTGTTGTACTTCTCGCCATGGGTGATCAGACCGTCGTTGTACTGCTGCTCGAAATCCTTCGCCAGCGTACGGGTGGTGTCGACGATCTTCCACTTGGAGTGCGGCACGACCATGTCGTCCTTGCCGAACGAGATGCCGGCCTTGAACGCGTTGTAGAAGCCGAGCGCCATGATGCGGTCGCAGAAGATCACCGTCTCCTTCTGACCGCAGTGGCGGTAGACCTGGTCGATCACGCCGGAGATCTCGCGCTTGGTCATCAGCTTGTTGATGATCTCGTACGGAACACGCGGGTTCTTCGGCAGCAAATTGCCCAGCATGACGCGGCCAGCGGTGGTCTCGATCCAGCGCTTGGAGATCTTGCCGGTATCGTCGATGCCTTCCCACCGGTACTTGATCTTGGTGTGGAGGTGGATGACCTTCGCGTGCAGCGCGTGTTCGAGCTCCGCCATCTCGCCGAAGATCTTGCCCTCGCCGGGCAGGCCTTCGCGCATGATGGAGACGTAATAGAGACCGAGCACGATGTCCTGCGACGGCACGATGATCGGCTGGCCGTTCGCCGGATGCAGGATGTTGTTGGTCGACATCATCAGGACGCGCGCTTCCAGCTGCGCTTCCAGCGACAGCGGGACGTGCACGGCCATCTGGTCGCCGTCGAAGTCGGCGTTGAACGCGGCGCAGACCAGCGGGTGGAGCTGGATCGCCTTGCCCTCGATCAGCACGGGCTCGAACGCCTGGATGCCGAGGCGATGCAGCGTCGGCGCGCGGTTGAGCAGCACGGGATGCTCGCGAATGACCTCGTCCAGGATGTCCCAGACCTCGGGCCGCTCCTTCTCGACCAGCTTCTTGGCCTGCTTCACGGTGGTGGACAGGCCCTTGGCGTCAAGCCGCGAGTAGATGAACGGCTTGAACAGCTCGAGCGCCATCTTCTTCGGCAGGCCGCACTGATGCAGGCGCAGCTCGGGACCGACCACGATCACCGAACGGCCCGAATAGTCGACGCGCTTGCCGAGCAGGTTCTGACGGAACCGGCCCTGCTTGCCCTTGAGCATGTCGGCGAGCGACTTCAGCGGACGCTTGTTGGCACCCGTGATGACGCGGCCGCGGCGGCCGTTGTCGAACAGCGCGTCGACGGCCTCCTGAAGCATGCGCTTCTCGTTGCGGATGATGATGTCCGGCGCGCGCAGCTCCATCAGCCGCTTCAAGCGGTTGTTGCGGTTGATGACGCGGCGATAGAGGTCGTTGAGGTCCGAGGTCGCGAAGCGGCCGCCGTCCAGCGGCACCAGCGGACGCAGGTCCGGCGGAATCACCGGGACCACGGTCATGATCATCCATTCCGGCTTGTTGCCGGAGTGGCGGAACGCTTCCACGATCTTCAGGCGCTTGGCGAGCTTCTTGTGCTTGATGTCGGAGTCCGTCTCCTGCATCTCCGCGCGCAAGGTCAGCTCGAGCTTCTCGAGATCCATGCCCTTGAGCAGCTCGCGGATCGCTTCCGCGCCGATCATGGCGGTGAAGGAATCCTGGCCGTATTCGTCCTGCGCCTTCAGGTACTCGTCTTCCGACAAGAGCTGACGGTCCTTCAGCGCGGTGAGGCCCGGCTCGAGCACGACGTAATATTCGAAGTAGAGGATCCGCTCGAGATCCTTCAACGTCATGTCGAGCAGGAGGCCGATGCGCGAGGGCAGCGACTTCAGGAACCAGATGTGGGCGACGGGAGCTGCGAGCTCGATATGGCCCATGCGCTCGCGCCGGACGCGCGACAGCGTGACCTCGACCGAGCACTTCTCGCAGATGATGCCCTTGTACTTCATGCGCTTGTACTTGCCGCACAAGCACTCGTAGTCCTTGATCGGCCCGAAGATGCGGGCGCAGAACAGGCCGTCGCGTTCGGGCTTGAAGGTACGGTAGTTGATGGTTTCCGGCTTCTTGATCTCGCCGTACGACCAGGACAGAATCTTCTCGGGGCTCGCGATCGAGATCCGGATCTGGTCGAAGACCTGAGCCGGCGTCGTCGGATTAAAGAGATTCATAATTTCTTGGTTCATCGTCTTCTCCTCGCGTGCCGGTCGCCTCCGGCAGCAAATTCGAAAATCACTATGCGGGGCGCCCCGCCCTCGCGATTCCAGGACTGGGCGCCGATGCCCGGCCGTTCAGGCCGGGCATGAGGGTCGTATTACTCGGCCGCTTCCGCCGTCCCCGGTCCGACCTTGGAATTGTGCAAGTCGACGTTGAGGCCGAGCGAGCGCATTTCCTTGACCAGCACGTTGAACGATTCCGGAATACCGGCCTCGAAGGTGTCATCGCCACGCACGATCGCCTCGTACACTTTGGTACGGCCGGCGACGTCGTCCGACTTCACGGTCAGCATCTCCTGGAGCGTGTACGCGGCGCCGTAAGCCTCGAGCGCCCACACTTCCATTTCGCCGAAACGCTGGCCGCCGAACTGCGCCTTGCCGCCCAGCGGCTGCTGGGTAACGAGCGAGTACGGACCGATCGAACGCGCGTGGATCTTGTCGTCGACGAGATGGTGCAGCTTGAGCATGTAGATGTAGCCCACCGTCACCTTGCGGTCGAAAGCATCGCCGGTGCGGCCGTCATAGACGGTCGACTGGCCCGAAGCGTCGAGACCGGCAAGCTTCAGCATCTCCTCGATGTCGGCTTCCTTGGCGCCGTCGAACACCGGCGTCGCGATCGGAACGCCGCGGCTCAGATTGTGGCCGAGCTCGATCAACTCGTTGTCGTTGAGCGACTTGATCGTCTCGTCCTCGCCGTAGACCTTCTTCAAGGTTTCCTTCAGCGGCCGGATGTCCTGCTTCGACAAATAGGCATCGACCGTCTGGCCGATACGCTTGCCGAGGCCGGCACAGGCCCAGCCGAGATGGGTCTCGAGGATCTGTCCGACGTTCATGCGCGAGGGCACGCCGAGCGGATTGAGCACGATGTCGGCATGCGTACCGTCTTCGAGGAACGGCATGTCCTCGATCGGCACGATCTTCGACACCACGCCCTTGTTGCCGTGGCGGCCCGCCATCTTGTCGCCGGGCTGGATCTTGCGCTTCACCGCGACGAAGACCTTGACCATCTTCATCACGCCGGGCGGCAATTCGTCACCGCGCTGAAGCTTTTCGACCTTGTCGAGGAAGCGCTGTTCCAGCCCCTTCTTCGACTCGTCGTACTGCTTCCGCATGGCCTCGATCTCGGCCATCAGCTTGTCGTTCGGCGAAGCGAACAGCCACCATTGCGACTTCGGGTACTCCTCGAGCACCGCACGGGTGATCTTGGTGTCCTTCTTGAAGCCCTTCGGACCGGCGATGCCCTGCCGTCCCTCGAGCAGCTCGGCAAGACGATTGTAGACGTTGCGGTCCAGGATCGCCTGCTCGTCGTCGCGGTCCTTGGCCAGACGCTCGATCTCTTCCCGTTCGATCGCCAGCGCACGCTCGTCCTTGTCGACGCCGTGCCGGTTGAACACGCGCACTTCGACGATGGTGCCCTGCACGCCCGGAGGAACGCGCAGCGAGGTGTCGCGGACGTCGGAAGCCTTCTCGCCGAAGATGGCGCGCAGGAGCTTTTCCTCCGGCGTCATCGGGCTTTCGCCCTTCGGCGTGATCTTGCCGACCAGGATGTCGCCGGCGCGCACTTCCGCGCCGATGTACACGATGCCGGCTTCGTCGAGGTTCTTCAGCGCTTCTTCCGAGACGTTCGGAATGTCGCGGGTGATTTCCTCGGGTCCGAGCTTGGTGTCGCGGGCCATCACCTCGAATTCTTCGATATGAATTGAGGTGAACACGTCTTCCTTCACGATCCGCTCGGAGAGCAGGATCGAGTCTTCGAAGTTGTAGCCGTTCCACGGCATGAACGCGACGAGCACGTTCCGGCCGAGCGCGAGCTCTCCGAGATCGGTCGACGGACCGTCGGCGATGATGTCGCCCTTCTTGACGATGTCGCCGACCTTCACCAGCGGACGCTGGTTGATGCAGGTCGATTGGTTGGAGCGCTGGTACTTCATCAGCCGGTAGATATCGACTCCCGACTTGGTCGGATCGAGATCTTCCGTGGCGCGGATGACGACGCGGGTTGCGTCGATCTGGTCGATCACGCCCGAACGGCGCGCCGCGATCGCAGCACCCGAGTCACGCGCAACCACGCCTTCCATGCCGGTGCCGACGAACGGCGCTTCGGCACGAACCAGCGGCACCGCCTGGCGCTGCATGTTCGAGCCCATCAGCGCGCGGTTGGCGTCGTCGTTCTCGAGGAACGGGATCAGCGCGGCCGCGACCGAAACGAGCTGCTTCGGCGACACGTCCATGTAGTCGACCTTGTCCGGGGTCACCGGCAAGACTTCGCCGGCGTGACGGCAGACCACGAGATCTTCGGTGAAGCGGCCCTTCGGATCGAGCGGCACGTTGGCCTGCGCGACCGTGTAGCGGCCCTCTTCCATCGCCGAGAGGTACACGACCTCGTCGGTGACGCGACCGTCCTTGACTTTGCGGTAAGGCGTCTCGACGAAGCCGTACTTGTTCACGCGCGCGAAGGTCGCGAGCGAGTTGATCAGGCCGATGTTCGGACCTTCCGGCGTCTCGATCGGGCAGATGCGGCCGTAATGCGTCGGATGCACGTCGCGCACCTCGAAGCCGGCGCGCTCGCGGGTCAGACCGCCCGGTCCAAGGGCCGACAGGCGGCGCTTGTGGGTGATCTCCGACAGCGGGTTGGTCTGGTCCATGAACTGCGAGAGCTGCGAGGAGCCGAAGAACTCGCGCACGGCGGCGGCCGCCGGCTTCGCGTTGATCAGGTCCTGCGGCATGACCGTGTCGATGTCGACCGAAGACATGCGCTCCTTGATCGCGCGCTCCATGCGGAGCAAGCCGATGCGGTACTGGTTCTCCATGAGCTCGCCGACCGAACGCACACGGCGGTTGCCGAGATGGTCGATGTCGTCGATCTCGCCCTTGCCGTCGCGCAGATCCACCAGCGTCTTGATGACGGAGAGGATGTCTTCCTTGCGCAGCGTGCGCTGGGTGTCGGGCGCATCGAGGTCGAGGCGCATGTTCATCTTGACGCGGCCGACGGCCGAGAGGTCGTAGCGCTCGGCGTCGAAGAACAGCGACTGGAACATCGCCTGCGCCGAATCAAGCGTCGGCGGCTCGCCGGGACGCATCACGCGGTAGATGTCGAACAGCGCGTCCTCGCGCGTCATGTTCTTGTCGGCCGAGAGCGTGTTGCGGATGTAGGCGCCGACATTGACGTGGTCGATGTCGAGCAGCGGCAGTTCCTTGTAGCCCTGCTCGTTGAGAGCCTTCATCGACTTGTCGGTGATCTCTTCACCGGCTTCGGCGTGGATCTCGCCGGTCTTGGGATTGACGAGGTCCTCGGCGATGTAGTTGCCGACGAGCTCGGCATCCGACAGGCGCAGCGCCTTCAGACCCTTCTCCTGCATCTGACGCGCACCGCGCACGGTGAGCTTCTTGCCGGCTTCGAGCACGACCTTGCCGGTATCGGCGTCGATCAGGTCGTTGATGGTCGAGTAGCCGCGGAAACGATTGGCGTCGAACGGAACGCGCCAGCCCTCCTTGATCCGCTTGTACTGGATCTTCTTGTAGAAGGTGCTGAGGATCGCCTCGCCGTCGAGACCGAGCGCGAACATCAGCGACGTCACCGGAAGCTTGCGGCGACGGTCGATACGCGCATAGACGATGTCCTTGGCGTCGAACTCGATGTCGAGCCAGGAGCCGCGATACGGGATCACGCGGGCGGCGAACAGCAGCTTGCCCGACGAATGAGTCTTGCCCTTGTCGTGGTCGAAGAACACGCCCGGCGAACGGTGCATCTGCGAGACGATGACGCGCTCGGTGCCGTTGACGATGAAGGTGCCGTTCATCGTCATGAGCGGGATGTCGCCCATGTAGACGTCCTGCTCCTTGATGTCCTTGACCGACTTCGCGCCGGTTTCCTCGTCGATATCGAACACGATGAGGCGCAGCGTCACCTTGAGGGGAGCCGCGAAGGTCATGCCGCGCTGGCGGCACTCGTCGACGTCGTATTTCGGCGGCTCGAACTCGTAGCGGACGAATTCCAGCATCGAGGTGCCCGAGAAGTCGGAGATCGGGAACACCGAGCGGAACACCGCCTGCAAGCCCTCGTCCGACCGCCCGCCCTGGGGCTCGTCGACCATCAGGAACTGGTCATAGGACGCCTTCTGAACCTCGATGAGGTTCGGCATCTCGGCCACTTCCTTGATGTGTCCGAAGAACTTGCGAACGCGTTTGCGACCGGTGAATGTCTGCTGCGCCATCGTGGCCTCTCATTTTCGTCGCCCGATTTGGGCGCGCCCTCCGGAACGCAGCGACCGCCGCTCCCCGGGTTGAATTTTTCGAACCCGTCTTGGGGGCCGGAGACTCAGTTTCAGGCAGGAATGTCCTGAATCTGTTCTTCAGACCTTCAAAACGCAAAACGACGCGCGGGGCGCAGGAGCGCGCCCGCCCGTCACAACCATCCTCTTCACGGACTGCAAAAGCCCGAAATAGCTTGCTCTCCCAACGGCTTACAGGGAAATGCGGCATCCCTGCCCACCGCGCTTTCGTGCTGCCGACCCGATATGGGGCGACATTAGTGCAGATTCGAGGGCTAAGCCCTCAAATCCCCACACTTTTTCGTGTTCGGCCCGCGTCGGATCGTTCCGTCGCACGCCTTTTGCATCTGGCCCACCCTTTCGAGGAGTGGACCGAGATCCCGGCTGCGATGATGCTCACCGGGATCTCGTGCCAGTAAGCGATGCTTACTTGAGCTCGACCTTCGCGCCAGCCTTCTCGAGCTGGGCCTTGAGCTTCTCGGCTTCGTCCTTGTTCACGCCTTCCTTGACAGGCTTCGGCGCGCCCTCGACGAGGTCCTTTGCTTCCTTCAGGCCCAGGCCGGTGATGGCGCGGACTTCCTTGATGACCTCGATCTTCTTGTCGCCGGCGGCGGCAAGAACGACCGTGAACTCGGTCTTCTCTTCGGCCGGAGCGGCGGCAGCGCCACCACCAGCCGGGCCGGCCACGGCGACAGCCGCGGCAGCCGAAACGCCCCACTTCTCTTCGAGGAGCTTCGCGAGTTCGGCAGCTTCGAGCACGGTGAGGCTCGAGAGGTCGTCAACGATCTTCTGCAGGTCAGCCATTGTTCAGTTTCCTTGAATGTAAGTCTGGTTCGGGTTTGAGTTTTGCGAAGGGCGTCAGGCCGCTTCGCCCTTTGAGGCATAAGCCTGGATGACGCGCGCGAGCTTGCCCGCGGGCGCGTTGGCGAGCTGAGCGATCTTGGTCGCCGGGGCCACAAGCAGGCCGACGATCTTGGCGCGCAGTTCGTCAAGCGACGGCAGCGAGGCAAGTGCCTTCACGCCGTCGACATTCAGGACGGTCTTTCCCATCGAGCCACCAATGATGACGAACTTTTCGTTCGCCTTGGCGAATTCGATGGCGACCTTTGGCGCCGCTACCGGATCGTCCGAAGTGGCGATCACGGTCGGTCCCTTCAGCATGGGGCCGATGGCAACGACGTCAGTGCCTTCAAGAGCAATTTTGGCGAGACGGTTCTTCGAGACCTTCACCGAGGCGCCAGCCTGCTTCATCTGCATGCGCAGCTTCTGCATCTGGGCAACGGTCAGGCCGGAATATTGGGCAACGACCGCGACGCTCGTGGTCTTGAAGACCCCATTGAGCTGTTCGACCGCTTCCTTTTTTGCCGCTCGTTCCACAGCAAGCTCTTTCCGGTTGGCGGTCATCGCAAAAGCGGGACCGCCGGGTTGCACCCATCGTCCCGCCCAAACCTGAACCTCAGGGCCAAACCCATCGGACACGCCGGGCAAGACGACAATTCAAAGCCTGCCCTCCGGGAGCCCGTTAGAGCCCACGGCGTGTCGAGGTCCGAACCAAACCCATTCCGCAACCGACCCCAAGGTGGTCACGAAGTGAAATCCGGTCTTCACCCGTCTATGCAGGCCATGCGATTAAGCCGTTGAGAAATCGAAATTCCCCGCAGGCGCCTGCAGTCTTGGACAGGACAAGGTCAGCCGGCGAACCGCCCGACCTCTGCCCGCATCCCACACCCGACGAATTTCCCTCCTTTTCCAGCCAATCCTCACGGACGTCCTGAAAAGGAATGATCTCCATCGCTTGTTTTTCGGAATGCGTGCACGAACGCGCCAGCCAAGGCCGGTGCGTCCGGAAGCGGTTCTTTAACCGCTCGGAGCCTGCTTGCCAAGAGCAAAATTCACACCAGTTCCAATCCGTTGCCGCAGGCGCTTGACCCGGGCCGACAAGGGCCGATTCAGGCTCATTTGACCGCGTAAGGCAACCTCTTGCCCGCGAAAAACGCCGTCAGGTTCGCCAACACGCAGTTCTGCATGGCGACGTGCGATTCGAGGGTATGGCCGCCGATATGGGGGGCGAACACCGCGTTGGGCAGCGCCGTCAACGCGTCCGGGGCATGCGGTTCCTGGTCGTAGACGTCGAGACCGGCGCCGGCGATGGTCTTCTCGGTGAGCGCCACCACCAGGGCTTTCTCGTCGATCACCGAGCCGCGGGAGATGTTGACGACATAGCCGTCTGCGCCGAGGCGCTTGAGGATATCGGCGCTGACGGCATGCTGGGTCTCGGCTCCTGCCCGGACCGCGATCATCAGCACGCTGCACCAGTCGGCCAGCGCCTCCAGCGTCGGGAAATATTGATAGGGCAGATCGTATTTGCTGCGGCTGAAATAGCCGATTTCGCTCTCGAAGGCGGCGCAGCGCGCGGCGATCTTGCGGCCGATCTCGCCCATGCCGTAGACGCCGATGCGGCGGCCCGGCATCCCGGCCTGCGGGCGCATCATCGGCGAGGGCTTTGACGCGGCCCAATCGCCGCTTCGGACGTACTGGTCGGCAACCAGGATTCGCCGCGTCGTCGCGAGCATCAGGGTCATCGCGATGTCGGCGACCGAGGCCGCATTGGCGCCCGGGCTGTGTCCGACCGCGATGTTGCGGGCAACGGCGGCCTTCAGGTCAACACCGTCATACCCGGTGCCGTAGCAGACGATGGCGCCGAGCTTCGGAAACAGGTCCATCGCCTCCGCGCCCAGCGGCGTGCCGCCGGCGGTGAGCACCGCGCGGATGCCGCCGAGCTCGTCGGCCGAAAACACCTCGCGCGCAGCCTTGCCGGCCGTGTCGAGCAGCTCGAACCGCTCGGCGAAGCGCGCCATCATCGTCTTGGGAAAGCGCGAGTAGATCAGGACCTTGTCAGTCATTATTCTTGTTTCCGGTGAACGCCGTCACAAACGACGAGGGGCGGAATCGGTTGCCCAATTCCGCCCCTCGCCTCATGTCATTTTCAAACCCTAGCCGAGAATGGTGCCCGGCTCGACCTTCACGCCGGGGCCCATCGACGAGGACACCGCAACGCGCTGGATGTAGGTGCCCTTGGAACCGGCGGGCTTGGCCTTGGAGACAGCGTCCGCCAGAGCCTTGATGTTCTCGACCAGTTTTTCCTCGGTGAACGAGGCCTTGCCGACGCCAGCCTGCAGGATGCCGGCCTTCTCGACGCGGAACTCGACCGAGCCGCCCTTGGCACCCTTCACCGCACCGGTGACGTCCATGGTCACGGTGCCGATCTTCGGGTTCGGCATCAGGCCGCGCGGGCCGAGCACCTTACCGAGACGGCCGACCAGCGGCATCATGTCGGGGGTTGCGATACAGCGGTCGAAATCGATCGTGCCGTTCTGCACCTTCTCGACCAGGTCCTCGGCGCCGACGACGTCGGCACCCGCAGCCTTGGCCTCGTCGGCCTTGGCGCCACGGGCGAACACGCCGACGCGGAGCGTACGGCCGGTGCCGTTCGGCAAGGTCACGACACCGCGGACCATCTGGTCGGCGTGACGCGGATCGACGCCGAGATTGATCGCGACCTCGATGGTCTCGTCGAACTTCGCTTTCGCGCGTTCCTTGACCATCTTGATGGCGTCCGCGAGCGGGTAAAGCTTTTCGCGATCAATACCTTCGCGGGCTTTGTTCAAACGCTTTCCGATTGCCATGAGCCCTTACCCCGCCACTTCCAGACCCATCGAACGGGCAGAGCCCTCGACCATCTTCATGGCCGACTCGATCGAGTCGCAATTGAGATCCTTCATCTTCTTCTCAGCGATCTCGCGCACCTGCGCTTTGGTCACCGCACCCGCCTTGTCGCGGCCTGGCGCCTTGGAGCCGGACTGGATTTTGGCAGCCTGCTTGAGGAAGAAGGACATCGGCGGCGTCTTCATCTCGAACGTGAACGAACGATCGGCGTAGATCGTGATCACGACGGGAATCGGGGTATTCTTCTCTTCCTTCTGGGTCTGGGCGTTGAACGCCTTGCAGAACTCCATGATGTTGAGACCGCGCTGACCGAGCGCGGGACCGATCGGGGGCGAAGGATTCGCCGCACCGGCCGGGACCTGAAGCTTCAGGTATCCGGTCACTTTCTTTGCCATGTATCACTCCTGTTGGGCCGGCCTGGGCCGGCGGTTTCAGGTTCGTGGTCTGGGTCGGATGCGGCTGGCAACCGCCCTCTCCCTCCCACGGCCTCTTGTTGCGCGAGACCGAAGCCCCACGCCTACCCGATCAGACCTTCTCGACCTGACCGAATTCCAGTTCGACCGGCGTGGCGCGGCCGAAGATCGACACGGCGACCTTCACGCGCGAGCGCGCCTCGTCGATTTCCTCGACCACACCCGAGAACGAGGCAAACGGGCCATCGGCCACGCGCACGTTCTCGCCGATCTCGAACGACACCGACGCCTTCGGCCGCTCCACGCCCTCCTGGACCTGGTGCAGAATGCGCATGGCCTCGGCTTCCGAGATCGGCATTGGCTTGTTCTCGGCGCCGAGGAAGCCGGTCACCTTCGGCGTGTTCTTGATCAGATGAAACGCCTCGTCGGTCAGCTTCATCTTCACCAGCACGTAACCCGGGAAGAACTTGCGCTCGGCGTCGATCTTGCGGCCGCGGCGCACTTCCGTGACCTTCTCGGTCGGAACCAGCACCAGCTCGAACAGCTCCTCGAGCCCGCGCTGCTTGGCCTGCTCGCGGATCGATTCGGCAACCTTCTTCTCGAAGTTCGAATAGGCGTGGACGATGTACCAGCGCTTGTCAGACAATTGAGCCGTTGCTGTTGCCATCAGTGAATGCCCAGAAGGAAGGTGATGAGGTAACGGATGATCTGGTCGGCGGCGAAGAAGAAGATCGAGGCCACGGCGACCATGACGAACACCATGATAGTGGTGATCGTGGTCTCGCGGCGGGTCGGCCAGGTGACCTTGGCGGTCTCCGAGCGCACTTCCTGCAAGAACTTGAACGGGCTGACTGCCATCGTTTGATGTCCAACGTCCGTCGACAGACGCGAATGAATTTCAGGGATCCGAACAGCCGCCGTTGGCCCAGCCCTCTGTCTCGAAGGATGAGCCGGAAACCGGGCTCGATTGTTCGGGGATTTCAAAGCCGCGCCGGAGATCCGCGTCTAACGGGCCGGCTGCGAGTGCGGGGTATCTACTGCGGATGGGACCAAAGGTCAAGATAGAGAGGGCCGGCGCGGGTAAAACGACCTCCGCGGGCGACCGACCAGAGATCAGGCCGATCAAGGGCTTATCCGCCGCCTGCAATGCGCCGTCCCAAGGCCGCAGCCGGTTCCTTGCAGGATGACACCGCCGGGCCCCTCACCTGCCGCCCCTTTAGCGCTTCTCAAGGTCAGCCGGCCTGGTCGATCGTCGAAATGCCCGGCAACGGCACAACGAACTTTCCGCCCTCGGCGAAATAGCCGGCATGCTTGGCCCGGATCGGGTCCACGTAGCGCCAGGCAAAGACGACGACGAACGCTGGCTTGCGCTCGTAAAGGGCGGCGGGCGGCAGAATCGGGATGTCGTACCCCGGGCCGGCCATCACGTTCCCCTTCTTGGGGTCGTCGTCCACCAGGAAGTCGATCTTGTTCTCCAGGCCGAACTGCGGCAGCAGGGTCGTGGTACCGACCGAGACGCCGTAGCCGGCCACGAGCTGGCCGCGCGCATGGGCGGCATCGGCCATCGCGACCAGCTCGTCGCGGATGGCGGCGATCCTCTTCGCATAGGGCACATAGTAGGCTGGCCGGTCGACGCCGAGCCGGTCTTCCTCGGCGATGAAGCGCGCGACTTCCGCGGACGACTTCTTCGCGCCGCCGGCACGCTGCACCGTCACCCGGATCGAGCCGCCCTTGGTCTCGATGTGCTGGACGTCGATCACTTCCATGCCGAGTCGCGCGAAGAAGCGCGTCAGCGGCTTGATGTTAAAATACGACAGATGCTCGTGATAGACGGTGTCGAGAAGGTTCTTCTCGGTGACGTCGACGCCATACTGCGTTTCGAAAACGAACAGCCCGTCCGGCGCAAGCACGTCGCGAACTCCGATCACCAGCGGGTCGAGATTGTCGACATTGGCGATCATGTTGTTGGCGATCACGACACCGGCCGCGCCGTGGCTTTGCAGGATGCGGCGACCGATGGCATCGGTGAAGAAATCGCCGATGGTCTCGATCCCCGCTTCCGTCGCACGCCGTGCGATGTCGACGGCGGGATCGACGCCCAGCACCCGCATGCCGCGCTCCCGAAAGAAACCGAGCAGCGATCCGTCGTTGCTGCCGAGCTCGACGACTAGCGAGCCCGGCGCGATGGCGAATCGGCTGACGACGTCGTTGGCATAGCCTGCAAAGTGCTCCCGCAAACCAAGCGAGAGCGAGGTGGTATAAACGTAATTTCGGTACTGGATCTCCGGATTGCCGACATGGAGAATCTGCAGATGGCCACAGTCCGCGCACAGGTGCAGCGCCATCGGCACCGCGGCCCGAAAGACCGGATCGTCGACGCTTGCATCCGGCACCTGGAAGTTCGGCGTGCCAATGGGCATGCCGGCCATCGGGACGACAAGCTCTTGCTTGTCCGAATGACAGAGGCGGCAGGTATGACGGACGTAGAACAGGTTTTTCATCGTAGGACCGTAAGACGGAGACATGCGAACAGGTGAGGCAATCTCACCCTGTGGTGATCAGATCGACGGCACCGCCTCAGGACGCCGGATATTCCGCGCGACCGATGATGAGGTCGATCGCGGCCATCATCCAGAACTGATGCGTGGTCTCGACGATGTTGTAACTGCGGCTGTCGACGTAATAATTGACGTCGCCGAGATTGCGCAGCGGATTCTCCGCGTTCATGCCCGACAGCGTGATCACATCGAGCTTCATCGCCCGCGCCTGCGCGACCGCATTGAGAATGTTCTTCGAGCGTCCCGACGAGCTGATCGCGACGAGGCAGTCGCCGGCGCGGGCGCTCAGCCTCACGGCATGCGCGAGCCAGTCCTCGAAACCGTAATCATTGGCAAGGCACGACATCATGCTGGCATCGCTGAAGCAGAGTGCGGGCACCGATGCGTTCTTCGCCAGATCGATTGCGAGATGGGAAGCGATGCCGGCCGAGCCGCCATTGCCGATGAAGATGACGCGGCCGCCCTGCTCGCGCGCGCGCAACCAGGCCGTGCGGGTGACGGAAATCCTGGCGAAAACCCCGTCGTCAATTGCCGTCGCGCGATGGAGGCGCCCTACGTAGTCGTCAAGGAAAGCCTTGTGATCGGGATCGACGGACTCGGCAGGCATGGGCTCGCGGCTCGACGGCGACATGACGCCCTGATACCGGCTATCACCAGCGATTGCAAAGCTATATTACCATCGAAGTCGACCAACAGCCGATTCGGTTTCCACCTTCACTCAACATTGGCGGGCCTATTTCGCTGGGCATTCGCATCACGGATGTTCCTATGAAATGCATCGTTACCGGTGGCGCGGGCTTCATCGGCAGTCACCTCGTCGACCGCCTCCTCGACGACGGCCATGAGGTCGTCGCGCTCGACAATTTCGTGATCGGACGCCCCGAAAATCTGTCCTCGCGCGTCGATCCTGATCGACTGAAGATCGTGCGGGCCGACGTCACCGAACTCGAATCGATCAAGCCGCATTTCGACGGCATCGACTGGGTGTTTCATCTCGCCGCGCTGGCCGACATCGTCCCCTCGATCGAGTCCCCGATCCCGTATCACCGCGCCAATGTCGACGGCACGGTGAACGTTCTCGAGGCTGCACGGCAGGCCGGCGTCAGCCGCTTCGTTTATGCCGCGTCGTCCTCCTGCTACGGAATTCCCGACGTCTATCCGACGCCGGAAGGCGCCGAGATCCGGCCGATGTATCCCTATGCCCTCACCAAGAATCTCGGCGAGCAGTGCGTCATGCACTGGTGCCAGGTCTACAAGCTGCCCGCGGTCGCGCTGCGCCTGTTCAACGTGTACGGGCCGCGCCATCGCACCACGGGCACCTACGGCGCCGTGTTCGGCGTGTTCATGGCGCAGAAGCTCGCCGGCAAGCCCTTCACGGTGGTCGGCGACGGCGAGCAGACCCGCGACTTCACCTTCGTCAGCGATGTCGCCGATGCTTTCGTGACCGCCGCGCGCTCCGAGGTCACGAACGAAAGTTTCAACGTCGGCTCCGACAACACCTACAGTGTCAACCGGCTGGTCGAGCTTCTCCGCGGCGACAAGGTCCACATTCCCAAGCGTCCCGGCGAGCCCGATTGCACCTATGCCGACATCACCAAGATCAAGCAGATCCTGAAATGGGCGCCGAAGGTAAAATTTGAGGACGGGGTCGCGACGATGCTGAAGTCGATGGATCAGTATAAGGACGCCCCCCTGTGGACGGTGGACAAGATCGCGGACGCCACGAAGGACTGGTTCAAATATCTGGGAGACAACAACGACTAGGCGTCCGGCGCGCCGCAGAAGGCAAGCCAGTGAACAGGTTCGCCAGGTATCGTTACCGCGAATCGTTCAATCCCGGGCCGCCCGGCTGAGGCCGGCTGGCGCTTTAGGTTATTCACATGGGCTATATTCCGACCGACAATCCCGCGTTGAACGACCAACTGGCGGAGCACGAAAAGATCAAGACAATCGAGGAACTGGGCGAGATCGCGCGCTCCGCGCAAGCGCGGGGCCGGAAGGTTGCACTCTGCCACGGCGTCTTCGACCTCGTGCATCTCGGCCATATCAGACACATCCAGGCGGCGCGCAACGAGGGCGACGTCGTCATGGTCACGATCACCGCCGACCGTTACGTCAACAAGGGACCCGGTCGGCCGATCTTCCCCGAAAACATGCGGGCCGAGATGCTGGCCTCGCTCGCGACCGTCGATTGGGTCGGCATCAATCACACCTCCAGCGCCGAGCCGATCCTGGACACGGTGCGGCCGGACATCTATGTGAAGGGGTCCGACTATGAAAACCCCGAAGACGACGTAACCGGCAAGATCCGGACCGAGCGCGACGCCGTCGAGCGTCACGGCGGGCGCATCGTGTTCACGCGCGACGTGACATTCAGCTCCTCGTCGCTGGTGAACCGGTATTTCGACATCTACGATCCTTCCCTCCGCGACTACCTGCAGAAAGTCCGTGAAGGCGGCGGCGCCGATCGCCTGCTGAAGCTGATCGACAAGGTGCAGGACATGCACGTCGTGCTGGTCGGCGACACCATCATCGACGAATACCAGTACGTCACGGCGCTCGGAAAGGCCTCGAAGGAAAACATCGTCGCCACGCTGTTCAAGAACGGCGAGCAATTTGCCGGCGGCGTCATTGCCGCGGCGAACCATGTCGCGAGCTTCTGCAGGTCAGTGGAGGTCGTCACGACGCTGGGTGGCAACGACTACCCTGAGGAGTTCATTCGGGCGCATGTCCGCCCGAACGTCACGTTGACGCCAATCCGCCTTCAGGGCCGTCCGACGACCCGCAAATCGCGGTACGTCGAGCTGGGATATCTGCACAAGCTGTTCGAAGTCTACACCATGGACGACACGCCGCTCGACGAGGCCGATCGGAAGGAGATCGACCGCATCACGACGGAGCGCGTGCGTGGCGCGGACGTAGTGATCGCCACGGATTTCGGTCACGGCATGATCGCGTCGAGCACGATCGACACCCTGATCGCCAACTCCAAGTTCCTGGCAGTTAATGCCCAGAGCAACAGCGGCAATCACGGCTACAACCTGATCACGAGATATCCGCGGGCCGACTACATCTGCATCGACGCGCCGGAGGCGCGTCTGGCTGCAAGCGACAAGTTCAGCGACATCGCGTCCGTGATCGAGACCGGCCTGCACGGCAAGATCGACTGCGACAACATGATCATCACGCACGGCTCCTTCGGCTGTTACCCCTTCTCGTCGAAAACCGGCGTCGCGCGCGTCCCCGCCTTCACCAAGACCGTCGTTGACACCGTCGGCGCGGGCGACGCCTTCCTGACGATCACCGCGCCGCTGGTCGCCGCCGGCGGCAATATCGAGGACGTCGCCTTCATCGGCAATGCAGCCGGCGCGATCAAGGTCGGAATCGTCGGCCACCGCAGTTCGGTCGAGAAGGTGCCGCTGGTCAAGTTCGTCACCGCGTTGTTGAAGTAGCGCGACGCCAGATACTGGAGAACGACAGTGATTGGTCGAAAATGGAATGTGATGGTCACCGGGGGGGCAGGCTATGTGGGTAGCGTGCTGGTTCCCCAGTTGCTCGCTGCGGGCCACAAGGTCACCGTGCTCGACCTGTTCATGTATGGCGAGGACGTGTTCGATGCTGTCCGCAACAACCCCAATTTGCGCCTGATCAAGGGTGACATCCGTGACGAAGCCGCGATCAACGAGGCCCTGCGCGGCAACAACGCCGTGATCCACCTCGCCTGCATCTCCAACGACCCGTCGTTCGAGCTGGACCCGGGGCTCGGCAAGTCCATCAACTACGACTGCTTCCGGCCGATGGTGCGCGCCGCCAAGAAGGCGGGCATCAAGCGCTTCATCTATGCCTCATCGTCCAGCGTCTACGGCATCAAGGACGAAGCCGAGGTGACCGAGGACCTGTCCTGCGAGCCGCTCACGGACTACTCGAAATTCAAGGCGATGTGCGAGACCGACCTTGCCGACGAAGCCGCGTCCGGATTCGTCGCCTGCACGGTTCGCCCCGCCACCGTCTGCGGCTACGCACCTCGGCAGCGGCTCGACGTCGTCGTCAACATCCTGACCAATCTCGCGGTCAACAACGGCCGCATCCGTGTGTTCGGCGGAACGCAGCGCCGGCCCAATTTGCACATCGACGACATGTCAGCGGCCTATCTGTTCCTGCTCCAGCAGGATGACGCAAAGATCGACGGCAAGACCTACAATATCGGATACGAGAACCACTCGCTGATGAAGATCGCCGATATCGTCAAGTCGGTGGTAGGCAGCAATGTCGACGTCGTCGTCGAGCCGACCGACGATCTCCGCTCCTACCACGTCTCCTCGGAGAAGATCCGGCGCGAGCTCGGCTTTGCGCCGTCCCACACGATCGAGCAGGCCGTGTCCGGCCTCGTTGACGCTTTCAAGGCCGGCCACCTGCCGAACTCGCTCGACGATCCCCGGTACTTCAACATCAAGATGATGCAGAACATCAGCCTGAAGTGAGCGGCGTGCGGATCGGCATCGATTTCGACAACACGATCATCTGCTACGATAAGGTCTTTGCCGCCGTCGCACGTCAGCGTGGGCTGGTGCCGGAAGGGTGGGAGGGGCTGAAGACCGACCTACGGGATCATCTCCGGTCCCGCGCGGGCGGCGAACTCGCCTGGCAAGGACTGCAAGGCTTCGTCTACGGCAAGGGAATTGGCGGCGCCGAAATCTATCCGGGCGTGCGGGAATTCCTGGCGGCGTGCAAGCGGGCCGGCTCGAAGGTCTGCATCGTCAGCCACAAGACCCGATTCGGTCATCAGGACCCCGACCGCACCGACCTGCGCGACGCGGCGCGCGGCTGGCTGTGGGGAGCCAGCCTGATCGACGCTGCGGATGCGGCGCTGACCACCGGCGACGTCTATTTCGAGAACACACTGGCCGCCAAGGTCGAGAGGCTCGAGAGCCTGAAGCTCGACGTTTTCATCGACGATCTCGTCGACGTCTTCGAGCAACCGCATTTTCCGAAGGCCACGCGATCGATCCTGTTCACGCGGTCGCAGCCTCCCCACCCCGAACACTGCAAGCCGATAGCGACATGGGCCGATATCCGCCGCGAGGTGTTTGCAGCATGAGCGAGACCGACATCACCGCGCCGGATGCGATGGCGATCGGCAGCCGCCTGGCCGGTGCGCGTGTCGCGTTCGCCCAGCCGGCACGGTCCGGCGGCAACAACAGGGTGTTTCGGCTGGAGATGGCGGAGGGACCGCCCCTCGCCCTCAAGCATTATCCGTCCGACGGACGCGATCGCCTGGGACAGGAATATGATGCGCTCTCGTTCCTGGCGCGTCATGGCATCATGTCGACACCGCAGCCGGTCGCGAAGGACGCAGATGCGTTCTGCGCGCTGTACCAATGGTTCGACGGCGAGGCCGCGGTGCTGCGCCCCCGAAGCGACGATGCCGATCAGCTCGCCGATTTTCTCATCGGGCTGCAGAAGCTGCGCGACGCCGAAGGCGCGCAGACTTTGCGGAACGCCTCCGCCAGCATCTTTTCGCCCGAAGCGGCCATCGCCCAGTACGAGCAGCGCCTGGACGCATTGAGGCGAGCTTCGGAAGATCATCCCGACCTGCGTGCGTTCCTCGAAGGCAGCCTGGTTCCCAGCACCGACGTCGCGATTCGGCAGATCCGCCGGCGCTACGCGGAACTCGGTCGGGATCCCGCAGCGGACCTTGCGCCCACCCATCGCGCGCTGAGTCCGTCCGATTTCGGACTGCACAACGCTCTGCGCGCAGAAGACGGGCGCTTGCGATTCATCGACTTCGAATATTTTGGCTGGGACGATCCGGTGAAACTCGTGTCCGACGCCGCCATTCATCCCGGCAGCAACCTGCCGGAAGCGAGCGCGAATCGCTTGATCGAACGGCTGTCGCGCGCCTTCGAGGCGAGCGATGACGCGTTTGCGATCCGACGGGACGTACTGCATCCTGTGTTCAAGGGAATCTGGTGCCTGATTGTCCTGAACGCCTATTTGCCGGACAGCCGCTCCCGGCGCGCAATGGCTGCGCAAGGTAGCGATGTTAGGATCCGCCTCGCCGGTCAGTTCGACAAAGCCCGCCGGCTTCACCAGACGATTCGCCCCACCCATTTACCCGAGTGACCCAGATCTCACCCCACGCTGAAGCCGCCCTCACCTGCACGCTGGATGAGCGCAGCCTCTATCTGCGCCGCCTGGTGCTCGGTTCTGTCCGCTCCGCGGGACGCGGACATGTCGGTCCGGCGTTGTCGCTGATCGAGATGGTCCGCGTACTCTATGACGACGTGCTGCGGATCGATCCGAACAACCCGCGCGATCCGGCCCGCGACCGCGCGATCCTCAGCAAGGGACACGGGTGTCTGGCACTCTATGCGCTGTTGGCCGATCGCGGATTCTTTCCGCTGTCGGAGCTGGACGGTTTCTGCGGCCCCGACAGCATTTTGGGCGGACATCCCGAATACGGAATGGTACCGGGGGTCGAGGCCTCGACCGGCGCGCTCGGACACGGCCTGTCGATCGGAGTCGGCCTGGCGCTCGCCGCCCGCATGCGCGAGCGGACCTACCGCACCTTCGTCCTGCTCGGAGACGGCGAGATCAACGAGGGATCGGTGTGGGAAGCTGCCATGGGCGCGGCCAAGCACGGGCTCGACAATCTTGTCGCGCTGATCGACTACAACAAGTTGCAGAGCTACGGGCCCACCGATTACGTCCTGCCGCTGGAACCGCTCGCGGACAAATGGCGCAGCTTCGGCTTTGCCGTGCAGGAGCTCAACGGTCACGACGTCGGCGCCCTGTGCACCGTCCTGAAGCAGGTCCCGGCCGTTCCGGGAAAACCGACCGCGATCATTTGCCATACCGTCAAGGGCAAGGGTCTGCCGGCCGCGGAATCCAACGCCGATTGGCATCATAAGAACAAGCTCACCGACGGCGAGCTCGACGCCATTCGCGTCGCCGTTGGGGATTTTTGATCGGCTCCTCATGCGCAACACCGCGATGAACATGATCCACAAGCTCGCCGCGCGCGATGAGCGTGTGCTCTACATCGGCTCCGATCCCGGCGCAGGTACCTTGCGCGCGATGAGCAAGGAGTTTCCCAAGCGCCACCTGATCGAAGGCATTTCGGAAGCGCACATCATCGGCATGTCGGCCGGCCTCGCGATGGAAGGCTTCGTGCCCTACGTCAACACTATCGCGACATTCCTCACCCGCCGCTGCTACGAGCAGGTCGCCGTCGATCTCTGCCTGCACAATCTGCCGGTGCGGCTGATCGCCAATGGCGGCGGGCTGGTTTACGCGCCGCTCGGCCCCACTCACCAAGCGATCGAGGACATCGCCATCATGCGGGCGCTGCCGAACATGACGGTGGTCTGCCCGTGCGACGCCGATGAGGCGGCGCGCATGATTGAACAGACGCTGGACTGGAAGGGACCGATCTACATCCGGCTCGGCAAAGGTGGCGACGCAATCGTCTCGAAGCCCGAGCACGGCTTTGAGATCGGCAAGGCCATCCTGATGCGCCCGCCCGGCGACGTCGTCATGGTCACGACAGGCATCATGCTCCAGCGCGCACTCGCTGCGGCCGACCTGCTGGCAGCACAAGGCATTCGCGCCGGCATCCTGCACATGCACACGGTCAAGCCGCTCGACACCGAGGCGCTGCTGCAAGCGATCCGGGGCACCAGGCTGGTAGCGACGCTGGAGGAGCACGTGCCCTCGGGCGGCCTCGGCAGCGCGGTCGCGGAGGCGCTGATCGACAAGCTCGGCTCTGGCCTGCCCGCGATGCTGCGGTTGTCGCTGCCGGACCGGTTCATGCACAATTACGGATCGCAGGACTCGCTGCTGAAGAAGCACGGACTTTCCGCCGACGCCATTGCGACCTCGATCGCGCGCGCGCTCCCCGCCTCGCACACCTCCTCTCCTCAACTTCATTCCACCTGACGGGCCCCATGCACGACGTTCGATATTCCTATCTGCTCGAGCAATTCTCCGACCCGGCACCGATCCTGGCCGAGATCGGCCGACTGGTGGCGACGGGTGACTTTACCCTGGGGAAACCGGTCGCGGAATTCGAACGGCGCTTTGCCGAGCTGATCGGCGTGCGTCACGCCATCGGCGTCGGATCGGGCACCGATGCGCTCAAGCTGCCGCTCAAGGCGCTCGGCATCGGCCATGGCGACGAGGTCATCACGGCCGCCAACACCTTCATCGCCACCGTCGGCGCCATCGCCGAGACCGGCGCGACGCCGGTGCTGGTCGACTGCGACGACTCCTTCTGCATGAACGTCGACTGCGTCGAAGCCGCGATCACGGAGATGACCAAGGCGATCATGCCGGTTCAGTTGACCGGGGAGGTCACCGACATGGGCAAGCTGATGGCGATCGCACAGCGTCGCAACATTCCCGTGGTCGAGGATTCCTGCCAGGGCATCCTG
Source organism: Bradyrhizobium sp. WSM4873 (assembly GCF_055811355.1). NCBI lineage: Bacteria > Pseudomonadati > Pseudomonadota > Alphaproteobacteria > Hyphomicrobiales > Nitrobacteraceae > Bradyrhizobium > Bradyrhizobium sp. WSM4873. Next base: position 154,045 of record NZ_JBVVPS010000017.1, read on the forward strand.
TCGGAGTTCGCGGGAAAACGGTCCGGCACCCACGGTATCGCAGCCGGCTTCTCCCTGCATCCGCTCAAGAACCTCAACGTCTGGGGCGATGCCGGCGTCGTTGTCACCAACGACGAGGGGATGAACGAGCGGCTTCGCCTGATCCGCAACCACGGCATGAAGAATCGCGACGAGATCGCGATGCTCGGCTGCAATTCGCGGCTCGATTCCCTCCAGGCAGTTGTCGGCAACTCGCTGATCGGCCAGACCAGCGAGATCACGCGCCGTCGGATCGAGAACGCGGCCTATTACGATTCGGGCCTTGCCGGCCTGCCCGGCCTGCGCATTCCGCCGCGCCGGCCCAACGTGAAGCACGTCTACCATCTCTACATGGTGTTCGCCGAGCGCCGCGACGAGCTCTACAAACATTGCCTGGACAATGGCATCGAAGCGAAGATCCACTATCCCATCCCGCTGTATCAGCAGGAAGGCCTCAAACACCTCGGCTACGCGCCGGGCACCTTCCCGGTCACCGACCGCCATGCCCGGGAAGTCATCAGCTTCCCCGTCGACCAGCATCTGACACGGGCGCAGCAGGACCGCGTCATCGAGATCGTTCGGACGTTCTGCCATGGACGCTGACACCGGCCGCCGGCGCATCGGTTACGTCAATCTTCCCGCACAATTCGAGGAAGAGCGCGTTGAGATCATGCAGGCGGTCGAGGGCGTGTTCCGGCGCGGCGATTTCATCGGCGGCGCGGCCGTTGCGAAGCTCGAAGAGGAGCTCGCCACCTGTCTCGGTTCGCCGCATGTGGTGACGCTGAATTCCGGCACCGATGCGCTGATCCTTTCGATGAGGGCGCTCAACATCGGTCCTGGGGACGAGGTGATCACCCCGCCGAATTCGTTCGTGGCATCGACCGCCGCTATCATCGCCGTCGGCGCCAGGCCCGTGTTTGCGGACGTGCTGCCGGACCAGAATATCGATCCCGCTGCAGTCGAGGCCGCCGTCACCTCGCGGACCAGGGCGATCATGCCGGTGCACCTGACCGGGCGCATGGCCGACATGAACCCGCTGATGGCAATCGCGGCCAAGCACGCTCTCGCCGTGATCGAGGACAGCGCGCAGGCCGTCGGCTCGACCTATGACGGGCGGATGAGCGGAACCATCGGAACGTTCGGCTGCTTCTCCGCCCACCCGCTGAAGAACCTCAATGCCGCGGGCGATGCCGGCTTCGTCGTCACCGCCGACGCCGAACTTGCCGCGAAAATTCGCCGCCTGCGCAATCACGGTCTGATCAATCGCAGTGACGTTCAGGAATGGGGCATCGTGTCACGCCTCGACACGGTCCAAGCCGAGGTGCTTCGCATTCGCTTGCGTCACCTGCCCTCTGTCATCGAACGCCGGCGCCGCAACGCCGCGCAATACCGCGCCGAGCTTGCCGCCCTTCCCCTGTTCATCCCGGTTTGCCGCAACATCGAGTTCAACACCTTCCACACCTTTGTCGTGCAGACGGACCGTCGCGACGACTTCCAGAAACATCTTGCCGACAAGGGCATCGAGACCGCAATCCACTATCCCGTACCGATCCACCTCCAGGAGGCGGCGGCGCATCTGGGTTACGGTCGCGGCGCCTTCCCGGTGACCGAGCAGCAGGCGGATCAGATCCTCACGCTTCCCATCAACCAATTCCTCTCGGCCTCGGATATCAGCTATGTTTGCGCGACGGCCCGGGAGTATTTTGCATGACGGACACCGCGTTCCTCGAGGCCGATGAGCAGGCGCTGGCGCAACGCTTCATCGACGACGGCTTCGTCACCACGCCGGCCGACGATCGCGCCGGGCTCGACCGGATCCAGCGGCGCGCCGCCGAGCTCGCGGCGGACTATCTGAAGCTGCCACACGGCAACGCCCCCTACGCGATGCTCGACACCATCCACACGCGGGTGAGCGTAGATGATCTCAACGGCCTGCGGTTGCACGTCTTCAACGGCCTCAACGCCGAGCCCTGGTTCCGGCCGACCTATTTCCGTCTGGCGCGCTCGACGATCGAGACCATCGTCGGCAACGAGCTCTGCATGCAGCGCCGCGTCAATCTCAGCATCCAGCTGCCCGGAGACGATTCGTCGCTCCTCGCCACCCATTCCGACGTCTGGTCGGGCGACTCGCCGTTCGAGGTCGTGGTGTGGGTACCGCTGGTCGACGTCCACCGCACCAAATCGATGTATCTGCTGCCGCCATCCCTGAACGGCGACATGCAGGACCGGATGGCCAGCCTACGCAGCGCCGAGGAACTCTACCAGACCATCAAGCCGCACGCGACGTTCATCGAGATTCCCTACGGTCACGTGATGCTGTTCAACCAGACCCTGATGCACGGCAATCGCGTCAACCAGGAAGCCGGCTCGCGTTGGAGCATGAATTGCCGCTTCAAGAGCATCATGTCGCCCTACGCGGACAAACGATTCGGCGAATTCTTTGAACCGATCCTGCTGCGTCCGGCGACACGCGTCGGCATGCAATACAAGCTGCCGGGAGGCTTCCATGGCTGAGCGAGCCGGCCATCGCGGCTATATCGGCGCCCGGCCGCTGAACGGCAGCCGTACCCCGCAGCACGTCCAGAACATCGTGATCCGCGACTACGCGCGGCGGAAGAATTTGCATTATCTGCTCAGCGCCGCCGAGCACACCATGCCCGGCAGCTACATGGTGCTTGAGGACATCCTGGACGAGCTGCCGCGATTGCGCGGCCTGATTCTCTACAGCATCTTCATGCTGCCGCCCGACGAGGCACGGCGGCGGGAGATCTACGACCGCGTGCTGAGCGAGGGCTGCGATCTGCACGCGGCCGTCGAGGAGATCACGCTGTGCTCGCGCGACAACATCCAGGCTGTCGAGGACATCCTGCTCGTCAATAAATTCGCGACCATCCTGTGACGATGCCGCGGACCGGTTGAGGACAATGACCGAGATCAATCTGCTCCAGCCGATGCACGCATCGACCAATCGGAACTACGTTCAGCGGGTCGTCGAGCACGATAAGGCGGAATCCGCCACCATCGCGCGGCAATGGGGACACGACTACTGGGACGGCGACCGCCGCTATGGCTATGGCGGCTACCGCTATGACGGACGGTGGCGCCCGCTCGCCCAGACCCTGATCGACCGCTATGGCATCAAGCCCGGAATGAGCGTGCTCGATGTCGGCTGCGGCAAGGGCTATTTGCTCTACGAATTCACCCAGCTGGTCCCCGGCCTCACCATCGCCGGCATCGACATCTCCGACTATGGCATCGCCAACGCCAAGGAAGAGGTGCGACCGCAATTGAAGGTCGGCAGCGCCGTCGAGCTCCCCTACCCCGACCACAGCTTCGATCTCGTGGTGTCGCTCGGCGTGCTCCATAATCTTCCGCTCGAGGACGTCTTCCGAGCAGTGTCGGAGATCGAGCGCGTGGGGCGCGGCGCCTCGAAATATCTGATGGTGGAATCGTTCCGCGACGAGCGCGAGAAGGCGAACCTGCTCTACTGGCAGCTCACCTGCCTGAGTTTCCATGGTCCGGAGACGTGGGCCTGGATCTACGACAAATGCGGCTACCGGGGCGACCATGGGTTCATCTTCTTCGAATGAAGCAACGGGCCTGCGCCGGCCGGCCTCGCTGCGAGCGCAAAATCCCGAAGTGTATTATTCGGACGACGCCATCGTCACGGCGAACGACGCCACGATCGCGGAGCTGAAGCGCATCGCCGCGGGCAATCCGCGTCTGCGCAGCCGGCTATGCACGCATCCTGATCCCTCGTCCGGCCTGCACGAGATGCTGATCGTGCATCATCGCGAGGCCTATGTGCGGCCTCACAAGCACTTTGGCAAACCTGAATCGTTTCACCTGATCGAGGGCACTGCGCAGGTCGTGATCTTCGAGGACGACGGCCGCATTCGCGACGTGCTCGAGATGGCACCGTACGGCCAGGGCAAGCGCTGCTATTACCGCATGCCCGAGCAGGTGTTTCACTCGATCCTGATCACCTCGGAGTGGCTGGTGTTTCACGAAACCACCGCCGGTCCGTTCGATCCCTCCCGCACGGCATTTCCCGACTGGGCGCCGGATGGCGGCGATGCCGCGGAAGTGCAGGACTATGTGACTAGGACCGGTGCGCTCGCCGCCAAGCATCTAGCCCATCGCTATACTTCACGAGCCATTCCAGCAGAGATTCCTACCGATGACTGATCATTGCCGCCTCTGCCATTCGACCAATTTGCGCCCGGTGATCGACCTCGGACAGATGCCGATTGCGCATCGGCTTCGGCACAGCCGCGACGAACAGGACGAACGGTATCCGTTCGAGGTGCTGGCGTGCGGCGAGTGCGGCCTGCCCCAGATCGTCAAGCCGATCGATCCCGACATTCTGTACCGGCAGTTCAACTACAATTTCAGCAGCTGGAAGCCGGAGCCGCACCAGGTCGACGAGCTCGATACCATCGCCAAATTCTCGCCCCATCAATCCGTGTTCGAGATCGGATGCAATGACGGCCTGTTCATGGACAGGCTTCGCGAACGCGGTGCGAAAGTTTTGGTGGGCGTCGAGCCCAACCCGGTGTCAGGCAAGATCGCCCGCGAGCGCGGCATCAAGGTCTATGCCGACATGATCAGCCCGGCGCTGTGTCACGACGCGGTCGCAGAGGCCGGCAAGTTCGACCTCGTCGTCTCGCGCCAGGTGCTGGAGCACATCGTCGATTTCGAGAACTTTTTCGACTGCGTGAAAATCGCGCTGCGCGACGACGGGCTTCTCTTCATCGATGTGCCTGATTTCGCGCCCGGCTCGGCGGTCGGCGACCTCTCCGTCCTCTGGGAGGAGCACGTCAGCTATTTCACCGAGCCAACGCTGCTCGCGCTGCTGGCGCGCCACGGCTTCGAAGCAGTCTCGGTGAAGAAATACAATTTCAGCGGCGGCAGCCTCGCGATCGCAGCGCGACGCGCCGCCCGCGACGTGACGGCCCCGCCCGCGCCGTCCGGCGTCGGCGAGAAATTCGGTCGGCGCGCCAGGGAGTACGGCGCGCGTCTTCGCCCGATCCTCGCCAAGGCCCGCGCCAACGGCGCCGAGATCGCCATCTACGGCGCCGGCTGCCGTGCCTGCACCTTCACCAATGCCCATGAACTTGCGGATCTCGTCGACCTCTCGGTCGACGACCAGAAGGAGCGACAGGGCTTGTTCCTGCCCGGCACCGGCATTCCGATCCGCCCGCCGGAGGACCTCGCCGGCAAGTCGGGTCCGCTCGTCTGTCTTCTGGCCGTGAACCAGGAGAACGAAGACAAGGTCGGCAGCCGGCTGCGCGAAAACGTGAAGCGTCCGCTCCACGTCGTTTCGATCTTCGCGCCCTCCGACATCTGGAGCGAGCTCGATCACCTAGAGGCCGCCGCAGGGTCGCGACATGGCTGAGGACAAGCTCTTCAACTATTACGAACGTCAGGACGTCCTGCCGACGTTCGGGAATTTCAAATCCGCCGCCGAACTCGACGCCTATGCCGGCCTGCGGCGCGAGTTGTTTTCGGACAAGCTGGTGCTGCCGCCGCGGTTGTTCCGCGACGCCGACGTGCTCGAATTCGGCCCCGATTCCGGCGAGAACGCGCTGGTGTTTGCGGGCTGGGGCGCGAACATGACGCTCGCCGAGCCGAACCGGCATGCGCACGCGAAAATCCAGACATACTTCGCACATTTCAACAAGGCTCAACGTCTCCGCGAACTCGTGTCGTTCGACGTCGAAGGATTTCGCAGCGATCGTTGTTTCGACATCATCGATGCCGAAGGTTTCATCTACACGGTGCAGCCGAGCGAAATTTGGCTCGGCATCTTTCACCGGCTGCTCAATCCGGACGGGTACGCCGTCGTTTCCTACTACGAGCGCTACGGCGGTTTCTTCGAGCTCGCGCTCAAGGCGATTCATGCAGCCGGCAAGGTGCTGACGGGCCGTCCAGCGCTGGAGACGGCGAAGCTGCTGTTTGAGCCGAAATGGAACAGCATTCCGCATACGCGCAGCTTCGAATCCTGGCTGATGGACGTGCTCGAAAATCCTTTCGTCCGGCACCGCTACTTCCTCGACGCGGGAGCGTTGTGCACGGCGGCGCATGAGCAGGGATTCGACATCCATTCGGGGTGGCCCGTCTATCGCGACAGCCTGGACGTCTACTGGCACAAGAGGGTCCTCTCCGACGACGAGAAGCTGCGGCGCGGGACGCGCCACCTCGCTCGCAGCCGTCTGAGCTTTCTCGGCGGACGGAAGCTCTATCTGGCCGGCCGGACCGAAGCGGTCGACGCGATCTCGGCTTCGATCGAGACATTGGTTCTCGATGTCGATGCGATGATCGACGATCCCTTCGGCGATAGCCTGCCCCGTGTGATCGCGAACTTCGCTTCGCTGCGCGAGACGATACCGGCGACGGACATTCTTGCCGACGATGCGTCCGACATCGGCGCCATCGTGGCGACCCTCGACAGCTTCCATCGTATCTTTGTCGCGATCGGGCGACGGGATGCGTCCACAGTCACCGCCCTCACCCAATCCGACCAGGCGTTCATCAACACCTGGGGACAGCCGGCACATTTTCTTGTTATCCGGAAACGCTTCGAGGGATCCTAGCAAGTGAGGCCGGGCATTGGCATCATCGGAACGGGCATGGTCGGCCAGATGTGCCATCTCGCCAATTTCGTCGCCAATCCCGCCTGCCGCGTTGTCGCGATCGCGGATCTCCGGCCCGACCTCGCTGCCGCAGCGGCGCGTAAGTTCGACATCGCGCGGATCTACGGCACGCACCGGGAACTGCTGGCGGACAGCGAAGTGTCGGCCGTCGTCGTCGTGACGAAGCGTCGCGCCACCGGCCCGATCGTGCTGGATGCATTGAACAGCGGCCGCCACGTGCTGTCGGAGAAGCCGATGGCCTACACCACGGCTCAGGCCGTTTCACTGGCCGAGGCGGCGCGGCGGCACAACCTCGTCTACAGCATCGGCTACATGAAGCGTCACGATGCCGGCGTGGCGCGCGCGCTGGCCGAGTTGACGCGCCTGCGAGCAAATCAATCGCTTGGACGCATTGTCGGCGCGCGAGGCTGGTGCCTCGGCGGCAGCACTGGCCGGTCGCAGGACAATTTCGTCATGACCGGCGAAGTGCGGCCGGACGGGCTCGAGCTCTGGCAGGACGGCCCCGACTGGATGCCGGGCGCGATGCGACCCGGCTACGACAATTTTCTGAACGTGTTCAGCCATATCACCAACCTCGCGCGCTACGTGCTCGGATCTTCGCCGGCAGTCGCCGAAAGCAACGTCGAGAGCTCGGGCGCAGCGACCGTGACACTCGACTTCGACGGCATCGCCTGCGCGCTGCAACTCGCGAATGGATCCGAAGGCGTCTGGCGCGAGGGGCTGAGCATCGACTTCGAGCGGGGCAAGCTGACCATCGAATTGCCCCCACCGTTTGCCGAGCAGGAGGCGGAGGTCATCCTCGATCAGCAAGGACAACGCACGCGATTGTCGCGCGACACGAGCTGGGCGTTTCGGCGTCAAGCCGATGCATTCGTCGCCGATATCATGGAACAGAGGACGCCGCTGGCGTCCGGCGAGGATTCCGTGGCCGACATCGCCCTTGCGGAGGCGATCTGGAAACGGCAGGTCAGCGGTTAGGTTTCACGCCGTCCGGCGACAATACCCGGGCGATGGCTGATCGCCAGCTAAGTGTTTGATTTCGCTGGCAGGAGTGGCAGGGCTCGAACCTGCGACCCCCGGTTTTGGAGACCGGTGCTCTACCAATTGAGCTACACTCCTACGGACCCTGCGTTGCCGCCCGGATCAGGCCGCTTTGAAGCACAGGGGGCGGCCGGATTGCAAGGCCGGATTGCAAGGGTGAAGCGCGCTGGCTTCGCTTGTTTGTGGCGCGCCTTCTGGGCCACAGTCTGCTCCGAACAATAATAAGCACCGGGAGTGCCCATGACTGCCCAAGCCTCTGCGACTGCCCAAGCGTCCGCGACAGCCGCCCACCGCCCCCCGACCTCGCCGAAAACCCCGCCTCTGCCGGAATCCCGCCCCGAGACGCTCGGGCTGTCGCGCCCTCGCCTCCAGGCCATGTCTGAGGCCTTCAAGCGCGAGATCGACAAGGGAACCGTGCCGGGCGTCACCGTGCTGGTGGCACGGCACGGCCAGGTCGGCTGGTTCGAGGCGCTCGGCAGACAGAGCCCGACGGGCGCAGCGCCGATGGCGCATGATTCGATCTTCCGCATCTTCTCGATGACCAAGCCGATCGTGTCGGTCGGCATCATGACGCTGGTCGAGGACGGCCACCTGATTCTTGGCGACCCCGTCGCGAAATTCATCCCGGAGTTCGCCAACCAAACGGTCGGCGTGGTCAGCGGCGGCAAGCTGGAACTGGTTCCGCCCAAGCGCCCGATGACGGTGCAGGACCTGCTGCGCCACACCTCTGGCCTGACCTACGAGCACCAGGGCGACGGCCCCGTGCACAAGCTCTACCAGGACTCGCGGGTGCGCAGCCGCAAGATCACCAATGTCGAGCACACCGCCCTGGTGGCGAGCTTCCCGCTGGTCTGCCATCCCGGCGACGAGTTCAACTACAGCCGCTCCACCGACATCCTCGGTCGCATCATCGAGGTTGTCAGCGGCAAGTCGCTCGGCGCGTACCTCGCTGAGCGCATTCTTACGCCATTGCAGATGGCCGAGACCGGCTTCGCGACAGCTGAGGCCAATGTGGGCCGGCTGGCCGAGCCGTTCGCGGTTGATCCCTGGACCGGCGACAAGGTCGCGCTGTTCAACATGCTCGAGCAGCCAATCATGGAGTCCGGCGGCGGCGGCCTCGTCTCCACCACCATGGACTATGCCCGCTTCGCGCTGATGCTGCGCAACGGCGGCACGCTCGACGGCAACAGGATCATCGGCCGCAAGACGCTGGAGCTGATGGCCTCCGATCATCTCGGACCTCACGTCGTGACCAACGGCACTCTCCTTTCGCCCGGCCATGGCTTCGGCCTTGGCTTCGCGGTGCGCCGCGAGGCCGGCATCGCGCCCTTCCCCGGCAGCGTCGGCCAGTATTTCTGGAGCGGCATTGCGGGGACGTTCTTCTGGATCGATCCGAGGGAAGATCTGTTCGTCGTGTTCATGAGCCAGGGCCCGGGACAGCGCGATTTTACGCGAACGCTGGTGCGGGATCTGGTGTACGCGGCGGTGGATTGAGGGCTTCGCCTGGTCGCAGCGTCGCACCTCCACACTCGCTGTCATGCCCCGCGAAGGCGGGGCATCCAGTACTCCGTGGCGGATGTCGTGAGAGCGAGCTCTCCAACGAAGGCCGCGGAGCACTGGATCGTCCGCCTTCGCGGACGATGACACCTACTGTGGCCTCAACTGATCGTTGCGCCGCCGTCGATCACCATGGTCTGGCCGGTCATGAAGTCGCCGGCCTTCGAGCCCAGGAACACCGCAGCGCCCGCGATCTCGTCGGGGACGCCGATGCGCAGCAGCGGCGAACGCGCGGTCGAGGCTTTCAAATTCTCCGGATTGTCCCACAGCGCTTTCGCGAAGTCGGTCTTGATCAGGCCGGGCGCGATGCAGTTCACGCGGATGTTGTGCGGGCCATATTCGCAGGCCAGGTTGCGCGCGAGCTGCATGTCGGCGGCCTTCGAGATCGCGTAGGCGCCGAGGATGGTCGAGCCCTTCAGGCCGCCGATCGAGGAGACGATGATGATCGAGCCGTCTTTGCGCTCGATCATCTGCGGCACCACCATCGAGATCAGCCAGTTGTTGGCGACGATGTTGTTGTCCAGGATCTTCCTGAACTGATCGTCGGAGATGCCGGCGAGCGGACCGTAATACGGGTTCGATGCGGCGTTGCAGACCAGCACGTCGATCTTGCCGAAGGCGCGGTTGCTCTCGTCGATCAGGTTCTGCAGGTTTTCCTTCGACGAGATGTTGGCGGCGATCGCGACGGCCGTGCCCTTGCCGAACTTGTCGTTGATGGACTTCGCGACCTGGTCGCAAACGTCGGCCTTGCGCGAGGAGATCACCACCTTGGCGCCGTGCTCGGCCATGCGCTCGGCGATCGCAAGCCCGATGCCGCGCGTCGAGCCGGTGATGACGGCGACTTTCCCCTTCATGTCGAACAAGCTCATGTTTCTCTCCCAGATTGATCTTCGTGTTCATTGTCATTCCGGGGCGGCGAAGCCGAACCCGGAATCTCGAGATTCCGGGTCCTGTCCTGCGGACCGTCCCGGAATGACAGCTCACTCAGGCGAGCTTCTTGACTTCCGGTCCCGCGGGTTGATGCATCGCCGCATGCGCATCGTCCGCGATCCACGGCTGCTGGTTCACCATCGGCAGCCGCCAGACACTGCGTTCGGGGCTTGCGAAATAGTCGAGCCGCGTCACCGAGCAATTGTCGATGTCGAATGCGAGCCCCCGCTCCGGCTGATTGTCGAGCGCCAGCCCCAGCGCCGCCTTGATGGTGCCGCCATGCGCGACCGCGATCACGTCCTTCCCGGCTGCCTCGATGTTGATCCGCTCGATGGTGCGGCGGGCGCGGTTGTAGAGATCCATGAAGCTTTCGCCGCCGGGTGCGGGCTCGTTGATGTCGGCAAACCAGCTCGAGCCGACGGGACGGCTGGCGATGAACTCGGCGCGGTTCATGCCCTGCCAGCGGCCGAGGTTTTGTTCGGCGAGGTCCGCTTCCCATGTCATCGACGCAGGCCTCGGGAAGCCGGCCGCCCAGATCGCTTCGGCGGTCTGATGCGTGCGCATCAGATTGCTCGAATACCAGACCGCCTTGCGTGGCAGCACCTTGGCAACAGCATTGAAGACGTAGGTATCGCTGGTGTCGCAGGCGAGATCGGACTGACCGTAGATGTTGCCGCCGTCATTGCGCACGGGCGCGTGACGGACCCACCACCAGCGTGTCGTGACCACTTTGGGCTTGTCTGCACCTGCCATCGAAACCCTTCCATCCCGTTTGATGTCGCTGTACGTCAGTAGCGAACGTGTCTCAAGACACTTTACCGTTTGAAATCTTGTTTGAAATTCCGTCGCGCGGCAAGCGTCGCGTGCGAACCAAAGGGAGAAACCGCATGGGCCGTCTGCAAGGCAAATCCGTCATCATCACCGGTGCCGGCAGCGGCATCGGCCGCGCGGCCGCGCTGCTGTTCACCAAAGAAGGCGCCAGGCTGATCGCAGTCGATCGCAGCGACGCGGTGAAGGAGACGGTCGACGAGGTGAAGAAGGCCGGCGGTGTCGCGGAAGCGATGATGGCGGACGCCGGCTCCGAACGGGACGTCATGGCCGTGATCGACAAGGCGGTGAAGACGCACGGCCGGCTCGACGTGATCTGGGCCAATGCCGGCGTCTCCGGCGGACTCGTCCCGCTCGGCGAGCAGACCGTCGAGCAATGGCAGGAGGTTTTGCGCATCAATCTGATCGGGCCGTTTCTCGCGGTGAAGCATGCGATGCCGCACATGGTGAAGCAGCAGTCCGGCGCGATCGTGCTGACCGCGTCCGTCGCGGGCCTCAAGGCCGGCGCCAGCGGACATCCCTATGCCGCGAGCAAGGCCGGCGTGATCTCCCTGGTGCAGACCACGGCCTATTCGCTCACCGGCACCGGTGTGCGCATCAACGCGGTGTGCCCGGGCCTGATCGAGACCGGCATGACCAAGCCGATCTTCGACCGCGCCAAGGAGCGCGGCACCCAAGACAAGATCGGCCAGCTCAATCCGCTCAAGCGCCCCGGCCAGCCGCACGAGCTCGCCGCGATGGGATTGTTCCTGGCCAGCGACGAGGCGTCGTATGTCAATGGCCAGGCCTTCCCGGTGGACGGCGGACTGACGGCGTCGATGCCGTATACCGGGAAGCCGGTTTAGTTCGCGCACTCCCGTGTCCCGGACGCGCTGCAGCGCGTAGCGGTGCTGCGCAGAGCCGGGACCCAGCAGGTCCCACGGCACGCTGTTGCATGGGCCCCGGCTCTGCAGCGCACCGCCAAGAGGCGCTGCGCTGCGTCCGGGGCACGAGACTGTTGATGAATAACTGACATGGGATCGCATCCTCGCGGCTTGTTCGCCCGAGCTTTGCCTCGATGCCTCACCCTCAATTGAAAGAGGGCGCAGGGAAGGCCGGGTGCCGGCTGGCACCCGCGGTCCACTGTGCGAGATTGTCGTGAACAAAATTGCACAGCAGCATACAGGTGAAGCCCAACACACGGCCTTCCCTGCGCAGTGGTTTTACGGCTTATGTCGCGCTCTCCCCGGGGAGCGATGCACTATTGCCCCCGTCGCCTTGCGGATAGCTGATGCGTGTGCCCGGTTGGGCACCCCACATCACCGCAACACTTGGCGCACAGACCCCGGGCGCCAGGACCACACGATTTTGCCGTACGCCGATCACACCGGTCGTGTGCGCGACACTTTCACTCACGGTTGCCCGCCCTGCGAAGCCGTTCGCGCCGATGTGACCCACGTCCACCGCCGCCCGGCCCGCGTTCGTGACGATCGCGATACGCCCCTCTTCCTTGGGCCGGGCTGCCGCGACACATACGCCGTTTCCGAATTTCGGTAAAGCGGAATATTTTTGCGCCGGAGGATTGACCAGCGACTTGTGTGTTTTGCCCGACAGGCAACGCAAGGTCTTGTAGCCCGGATGAGCGAAGCGACATCCGGGATTCCGACCACGAGCTGTCCCGGGTATCGCTCGCTCACCCGGGCTACGGGCCGACATGTTGATTTGCTCACTGGAGCGCAACATTGGTATGGTTCATGCAAGCACTTCAGCTTCCATCCCCCTGACAAGAACGTGAAAATGCCGAGCTCAAGACCCGACCGTATTCGCAAGCTGCTCGCCGACCTCGTCGGCTTCGACACGATCAGCGATCGCTCCAACCTGCCCCTGATCGCGCATATCGAGAGCTATCTCGCCGCGCTCGGCGTCAAGGGTGAGCGCATCGTCGACGAGACCGGACAGAAAGCCTCGCTATGGGTCACCATTGGACCCGAGGACCGCCCCGGCCTGGTGCTGTCGGGACATACCGACGTGGTGCCCGTGGTCGGCCAGGACTGGAGCCACGATCCGTTCAAGCTGGTCGAGCGCAACGGCAGGCTCTATGGCCGCGGCACCACCGACATGAAGGGATTCGTCGCGGTGTGCCTTGCCATGGTTCCGGAGATGCTGGAAGCGAAGCTCGAAACGCCAATTCATCTCGCCATCTCCTATGACGAGGAGATCGGTTGCGTCGGCGTGCGGCCGATGCTGCGCGAGGTCGCGAAGAAACGGATCAAGCCGCTCGGCGCCTTCATCGGCGAGCCGACCGAGATGAAGGTCATCATCGGCCACAAGGGCAAGCACGGCGTGCGCGCCACATTCCACGGCCTCGCCCGCCACTCCTCGATCGCGCCCGACGGCGTGAATGCGATCGAATATGCGGCCGAGCTGATCGTCGAGATCCGACACCGCGCCGTGGCGCTCGCAGCCGTGCGAGCGGCCGACAGCCTCTACGACGTCCCGCACTCGACGCTGCTCACCAGCATCGTGCATGGCGGCGCCGCGCTGAACATCGTGCCTGATAGCTGCACGGTGGATTTCGAATGCCGTGGCATCGGCATCACCGAGTCGCGCGAGGTTACGGATGCGATCGTCGCCTGGGCCAAGGCCGAGCTCGAGCCCGCGATGAAAAAGCAGCATCCGGAGTGCGGCATCGATTTTGAGGAGATCCTCGATTACCCCGCGCTCGACACGGCGGCCGATGCGACAATCGTCACGCTGGCCAAGAGCCTCGCGGGGCGCAACGACCACGCCAAGGTCGCGTTCGGCACCGAGGCAAGCCTGTTCGCCAGCATGGCCGACATCCCGTCAGTGGTGATCGGCCCCGGTTCAATCGCGCAGGCGCATACGCCGGACGAGTTCGTGGAAATGGCGGAGCTGGAGAAATGCGCAGGCTTCATTGAGAAGCTGATCGGGCATTGCGTGAAGGGGTGAGCGCCTTCTCGTCATTGCGAGAAGCTCTTGCGACGAAGAAATCCAGACTGCCACCGTGCGAAGATTCTGGATTGCTTCGCTTCGCTCGCAATGACGAGCGACTGGAGACGCCCGTAGCCTGCATGAGCGTAGCGACATGCGGGACCGCTGTCCCGGATATCGCTGCGCTCATCCGCGCTACGAACCACCTACAATGGAGCGTCCATGGTTACGGCAAAACTGAGGTTTCTGGACAGCACTGATGCGGATCCGCTCGAGGCCTTTGCGCCAAGCGGGCCATTTGGGATTTTGGTAACGGCTATGGTCGGCCCAGCTGACGGGCCAGGACAAGAGTCCTTCGACTTCATACTCTGCACGCCCGACTGGTACAGCTCCAATATGGACGACGACATCACGATTGGACGGCATCATGTTTTCGTAAAGCAATTCGACTATTCTCGACTGCGGGAGTTTGTCGAAGCTTATTGCGCTGAATGCTCGGGAACGTCCTGGAAGGAGGCGGCAGAAAAAATGGCCCGCCTGGGGAAGTGGGAATTTGAAGACTACATTCCCCAGAACTGAATACCTTGGCGACGTGACTGGCTCCCGGCTCTGCGGAGCAGCACTTCGCGCTGCACCGCGTCCGGGACACGAGGGTGTCGGGTTAACGCTACTCCGTCCGACGGGCTCAGCGCTCCTGCAATGCCAGCCGCACGCCGATCGCGCAGTAGATGGTGCCGACCACCTTGCCCTGCCATTTCACGACGGCGGGGTGGCGGCGCAGCAAATTGCCGAGACGGCCGGCGCCGACGGCGAATACCACCGTGCTGACGAGGCCGAGCAACACGAAGACAGCGCCGAAGAGCGCGAGCTGCAGCGTCGTCGAACCATGCTCGGGCCGGACGAACTGCGGCAGGAACGCAAGGAAGAACAGCGCGGTCTTGGGATTGAGCACCTCGGTCAGCACGGCCTGCCGGAATGCCCTCATTGCGCTGATCGCGGGCGCGCCGCCATTTACCGCGATCGGCGTCTTGTCGAGCATGGCGCGAATGCCGAGATAGATCAGGAAGCCTGCGCCCGCGTATTTGACGACGCTGAACAGGACCGCCGAAGTTGCGATGATCGCAGAGAGGCCGACGATTGCCATGGTGGTGTGGACCACGTCACCGGCCGCAATTCCCGCGCCCGTCGCGATGCCGACCCTTGTTCCCGAGCTCGCGGCACGCGCCATGGTGAGGAGTGTCGCCGGTCCGGGAATGAAGACGAAGCCGAGGACGATGAGGATGTAGGTGATGAGGGTGGTGTGGTCGATCATGCGGGCATCTCTCTCGTCATTCTGTTCCGTGTCCCGGACACGAGAGGAACGCAAGCAAAGGCGCGGCCGCCGCCGCGCCTTCGGATTCCTTAAACCGCGCCGGCCTTCTGCGCATACTCCCAAGACGCTTTCGACAACGGCACGGTGCGCTTGGCGGATTCGAGCGCCTTGGCATTCGCCGCAGTGCCGTCGCGGACCCGGCCGGCGATGCCTTGCGTGATGCCGGCGAGGCGGAACAGGTTGTAGGCAAAATACCAGTTGAGATCAGGCACCGTCATCTTGGTGACGTTGCAATAGATCTGCGCGGCCTCTTCCACGCTCGGAATGTTGAGCGCCTTGAGATCGGCGCCGTCCAGGCCGGGCATCACCCACTGCATCAGCAGATAGGTGAAGTCGGCCATGGGATCGCCGAGCGTCGACAATTCCCAATCGAGCACGGCCTGCACGCGCGGTTCCGTCGCATGGAAAATCATGTTGTCGAGGCGATAGTCGCCGTGGACGATCGAGACGCGCGCCTGCTCCGGCACGGTCTTCGGCAGCCATTCGGCGACCTTCTCGAACTCCGGAATGGTCTGGGTTTCGGACGCACGGTACTGCTTGGTCCAACGATCGATCTGGCGCGCGAAATAATTGCCGGGCTTGCCGAAGTCGCCAAGACCGATTGCGACGGGATCGAACATGTGGAGCTTGGCCAGCGTCTCGATCTTGCTGGTGAAGATTTTTCGGCGATCATCCGGCGTCTGGCTCGGCAACGTCGGATCCCAGAACACCCGGCCGTCTTCCATCGACATGATGTAAAAGGCCGAACCGATGATGCTGTCGTCCTGGCACAGCGCATAGGCCTTCGCGACCGGAAAGCCCTGCTTTCCCAGCGCCGCGATCACCCGATATTCGCGATCGACCGCGTGCGCCGACGGCAGCAATTTGCCGAACGGTTTTCTGCGCATCACGTAGGAGCGGTTCGGCGTGTCCAGCCGGTAGGTCGGGTTGGACTGGCCACCCCTGAACTGGAGGACGACCAGCGGTCCCTCATAGCCTTCGACGTTGTCGCGCATCCAGGCTTCGAGCCGCATCTCGTCGATACGATGACGCTCCTCGACGGGCTTGGTGCCCGAGAATTCTTCGTCTTTCCTGACGCCGTCAGCCACGATGACGCTCCCTCTTCAGTCCGGACATGATCCTAATCGGTAACCCCCAGCGCACTTGCGTCAAGCGGTCATCCGATCACGGATCATGCCCTGTCGTTTCTTCAAATCGGGAGCGCCAGCATGCTCTCCCGCTTAATGACTGGAAGAGTTTGCATACTTCCGAACCTCGAGCCTTGCAATGGCGCGATTATGTACCTCGTCCGGGCCGTCGGCGAGACGGAGCGTGCGGATATGAGCGTAGTCCTTGGCAAGGCCGGCTTCGTCCGAGACGCCTGCACCGCCGAAGGCCTGGATCGCCTCGTCGATGATCTTCAGCGCCATGTTGGGAGCGGCGACCTTGATCATGGCGATCTCGGCCTGTGCGGTCTTGTTGCCGACCTTGTCCATCATGTCGGCGGCCTTGAGGCACAACAGCCGCGTCATCTCGATATTGGTGCGGGCCTCGCCGATGCGCTGCTCCCACACCGAATGCTCGACGATCCGCTTGCCGAAAGCGGTGCGCGAGGTGAGCCGCTTCACCATCTTCTCCAGCGCCTCCTCGGCCTTGCCGATGGTGCGCATGCAGTGATGGATGCGGCCGGGACCGAGTCGGCCCTGCGCGATCTCGAAGCCGCGGCCTTCGCCGAGCAGGATGTTCTCCTTCGGCACCCGCACGTTCTCGAGCAGCACCTGGGCGTGGCCATGCGGCGCGTCGTCGAAGCCGAACACGGGCAGCATCTTCTCGACCTTGATGCCGGGGGTGTCGAGCGGAACCAGGATCTGCGACTGCTGCTGGTGCTTGGCCGCCTTGAAATCGGTCTTGCCCATCAGGATCGCGATCTTGCAGCGGGGATCGCCGACGCCGGACGACCACCATTTGCGGCCGTTGATGACGTAGTGGTCGCCGTCGCGCGCGATGCTGGTTTCGATGTTGGTGGCATCGGACGAGGCCACGGCCGGCTCCGTCATCAGGAAGGCCGAGCGGATCTCGCCGTCCATCAGCGGACGTAGCCATTTGCGCTTCTGCTCCTTGGAGCCGTAGCGCATGAACACTTCCATGTTGCCGGTGTCGGGCGCGGAACAGTTGAAGACTTCCGAAGCCCAGGAGATGTGGCCCATCTGCTCGGAGAGCAGTGCGTACTCCAGATTGGTTAGTCCCGCGCCGCGGAATTCGTCATCCTCATGCTCGTTGGGCGGCATGAACATGTTCCAGAGGCCTTCGGCTTTCGCCTTCTTCTTGAGGTCTTCCAGCACCGGGATCACCTTCCAGCGTTCGCCGCTGCGATCCTGCTCGTCATAGACCGGCACCGCCGGGCGCACGTGCTTGGCCATGAAGGACTGCACGCGGTCGAGCCATTCCTTCTGCTTCGGCGACAGATCGAAATCCATGGGACGCTCCTCGTCTTTGCCAACTCGTTGTGGCGAACTTGTTTTGCGCCGGACTGTCCACCCGCATTGTGCGACCCGCAAGTGCGAATGCGCGACTTGCGAACTCTCCGGAACCCCTTCGCGCGTTTGCGGACGAGTCCCGATTGCGGATTGACTTCCCCGACCTTCAAACGATAGTTTCATACAACTGTTTGAATTGCAACTCCCTCCCCGAGGGGCTCCCATGGCCAGCGATCATACCCGGACTGCCATTCTCGCCGCCGCCGAACGGCTCTATGCCGATCGCGGGTTCGGCGACGTGACGCTGCGCGACATCGTCGCGGAGGCCAATGTCAACCTCGCGGCGGTGAACTATCATTTCGGCTCGAAGGACGAGTTGATCGCGGAGCTGTTCGTGACGCGCTCGATCGCCACCAACCGCGAGCGTCTGCGCGAATTGAAGGCGGCGGAAGAACAAGGCGGCGGCCGCGCGCCGATCGAGGTAATCCTGCATGCCCTGGTCGGCCCGACGCTGCGCGGCTGCCTAGGCCCCGAGAACCAGCGCTCGACCGCGGCGCGCTTCATGATCCGCGCCTCGATCGAATCCGTGCCGCCGATCCGGCGCATCAAGAACCGCGAGATCGACCATTTGCGCAAATTCGCCGGCGCGATGCGACGGTCCCTGCCCGACCGCAGCGACGTCGATATCTACTGGGGCCTGAATTTTGCGCTCGCCATGGCGCACCACACCATCCGCGAGAGCGAGCGGCTGACGAAACTGTCGGAAGGCAAATGCGACCTCGACGACGTCGAAGACGTGGTCGCCCGCGTCGTCAGCGTCGCGACGATGGCGCTGACCGCGGGACGGACAGAGGCGAAGGCGCCGCCAAAGGTGGCGGCGCGCTAAACGTCACATCATCGCGATGCAGTCGATCTCGACGTCGAAGGGGCCGAACCATTCCGGCGTGCAGACGAAGATCCGCGCCGGCGGATCGTGCGGGAAATAGCGCGCATAGACGGCGTTGAACGCGGCGAAGTGTTTGGTCGAGGTGCAGTAGACGTTGCACTTCATGACGTTGTCGAGGCTCGCGCCTGCCGTCTCAAGGCACAGCTTCATCTGCTCCATGATCAGTTCGCTCTGCCGTTCGATCGACACTTCCGCGATCTCGCCTGTGCCTGGGTCGAATGGCGGCAGGCCGGCGACGAAGATCATGTTGCCGGCGCGCGTGACCGGCGAGACCGGCGCCTGCCGGCGATCGAGGAAAGTCGAGATCGGTTCGACGCGGAGCGCTTCGCGCTTCAGTTCGGGTTTCATGGGCGGCCACCTTCGGTGCAAGCGAGATGACGGCTTGCTACATCATGTTGCAGCCGTCATGCTTCGCTTGTGATCGAAGTTTGATCGCCGAAGTTTGCCCGTTGAGCCGCCTAAGCGTGCTGCGGCATCTCCTCGGCCTCTTCCTTGGCGAGCAGCAGCAGCATCTCGATGCCCATGTCGCCTTCCTGCGGCGAGCGGATGAACTTTATTTCGTCTGCACTTTGCCGCAACGCGGCAACGATCGCGACGGCCTGGTTGGCCGTTGCCGCCTCGGTTGCCAGAATTGCCTTCTGGTTCTTGGCTTGAAACCCGATCGTGTAGGACATGCGTTCCCTCCCGGACTGAGTGGACCGATCGAATCTGAGTCGCGCGCGAAGCGGAAGCCTGTGTGAGTACGGACCGGGATTATCTGGGGATTGCGCGCAAGGCTCGCGCAAGGCCGCACGAGCGTCATGATGACGTCAAGATCTGCGCTCCGCCGAAGCTAGATGATGCCCTGCTGCTTCAGCGTCTCGATCTTGCCGGCATCATAGCCGAGCTTGCCGGCGAGCACCTCCTGGGTGTGCTCACCGAGCAGCGGCGGGGCGCGGTAGTCCTTGATCGGGGTTTCCGAGAGCGTCAGCGCGTTGCGGATCAGCGAGAGATCGGGCTGGAAGGGATGGTCGACGTTCACCCGCATGCCGCGCGACTGGACGTGGGGATCGGAAAACACCTGCTCGAAATTGTTGATCGGGCCGGAGGGCACGCCGGCCTCCTCCAGCTTGTCCAGCCAATAGGCCACCGGCTGCTTCAGGAACAGGCCGGCGAAGATCGCCATGATCTCCTTGCCGTGCACGACACGATCGTTGTTCTTGACGAAGCGCTTGTCGCTCGCAAGCTCGGGTGCGCCGAGCACGGCGCAGGTGCGCTGGAACTGGCCGTCATTGCCGACCACCAGCATCAATTCGCCGTCGGTGCAGCGGAACACGCCGGCCGGCATACCGCCATTGCCCCAGGTGCCGCGGCGCGGCGGCGTCTTGCCATTGACGAGGTAGATCTGCAGCCAGTGCGACAACGATGCGATCACGGTGTCGAACAGGCAGACGTCGATATGCTGTCCCACGCCATCATTGGCGTCGCGATGGTATAGCGCCGAGAGAATCCCGATCGAGGTGTTCATGCCGGTCATGTAGTCGACGATCGACGGGCCGACCTTCATCGGGCCCTCGCCGGGCTCGCCGTCGATATGGCCGGTGACGCTCATCAAGCCGCCCATCGCCTGCAGGATGGCGTCATAACCGGCGCGCGGCGCATAGGGGCCGGTCTGGCCGAAGCCGGTCACGGAGCAATAGATAATGCCGGGATTGATCGCCTTGATGGTTTCGTAGTCGAGGCCGTAGCGCTTGAGATCGCCGACCTTGTAGTTCTCCATGAAGACGTCGACGTCCTTGGCGAGCTCACGGATGATCGCCTGCCCCTCGGGCTTGGCGATGTTGACCGTGACCGACTTCTTGTTGCGGTTGGCGCAGAGGTAAAACGAGTTGTTGTTGTTGGCCTTGCCATCGGGGTCGGTCAGATAGGGCGGGCCGAAGGCGCGCGCGTCGTCACCGGTGCCCGGCCGTTCGATCTTGATCACCTCCGCGCCCAAATCGCCCAGCATCTGGGCCGACAAGGGCCCGGCAAGCACGCGGGTGAGGTCAAGGATCTTGATGCCTGAGAGCGGCAGGGCCGACATGTAGGTGTCCTCCGGGGAACTGGATCTTGGCGCGGCGGCGAGATCGCAGGACGCGCTCCCTGCGGATACACCATTTTGGCGGTCCGAGCACTGCACTGTGGGCATACGGCCATCCGCCCGCC
>NZ_JBVVPS010000018.1:0-160884 GCF_055811355.1 Bradyrhizobium sp. WSM4873
AGAAGCAGGTTCCCGGCGAGAGGATGCCGCAAAAAGGGATTGACTAACCAAGGCCCGTTACAGAAGCCCGGATGGAGCGCAAGCGAAATCCGGGACGGTTCCTCCCGTTGCAAGCCCCCAGATGCGCTCCGCTCCATCCGAGCTACGCACCCCGAAATAGAAAAGGCCCGATCGCCAATGGCGACCGGGCCTTTTGTTATCAGTGATCGCAGAAACCGCTCAGGCGGCCTCGGAGACCAGCGCTTCGCTCTCCACGAGCTCGGTGCCAATCAAATAATCCCGGCAGCCGCGCAAGGAGCGTAGCGCGCGATTGAAGTCGAGGCCGGTCGAGACCAGTCCATGCAGCGCGGTCGGATTGCGCGCGATGCCGCGCAGCACGGCCAGCACGTCGATCTGGCCGTTCGGCTTGATGGCGGCGCGGGCGAGTGCCGGCAGCGCGCGATGGGCAGGATCGCTGATGACGCGGACCGCGGCGAACGGCAAGCCGGCCTCGGCGGCATAGGCGGCCGCGATGTGGCTTTCCATGTCGACGGCGGCAGCTCCGGTCTCCGAATGCAGCGCCGCCTTGCAGGAGCGCCCGGTGACCACTTCCTCGGCACCGGCGAGGCTGCCGCGCACCACGCGGCGGCGCCCCGACGTCAGGCGGTCGATGAGATCATCTCCGAGCGAGAGGCCAGCGGCCCAGCGGGTATCGCCCGCGAGCACCTCGGTCGCGAGCACAACGTCACCGGAGCGTAGCGTCGGGTCCAGCCCGCCGGCCACGCCGAACGAGATCACACCGCGAATCGTCTCGGGATCCAGCACAGTCAACAGCGCCCGCAACTGGGTCGGGCTGCTCGACGAACAAATGACCGCCATGCCCGGCCCCGCCGCGATGCGGGCCTCCTGAACCAGTCCAGTCACGATCAATATCGGCCTCGGATCAACGGTTTGACCCGCGGTAAGATAGTCCCCCGTCCCCAAAGTCACATTCCGACCCCTACCACCCTGCTGTTGGTGTTCCGCAAGTTCCGATACCGCGCCAACGCCCACAGCGGGAAGAACTTCGGGTAACCATGGTACCGTAGATAGAATACACGGGGAAAGCCTGTGGCGGTGTACCGCTGTTCGTCCCACAGTCCTTTTTCGTTCTGTGTTGCAATCAGGTACTCCACCCCGCGGGCGACGGCCGGGTGATCAACCTCGCCTGCCGCCATCAGGGCAAGCAAGGCCCATGCCGTTTGCGAGGCGGTCGAGAGAGCAGCCTCCCAGCCCCGATAGTCCAGCCGGTAGCTGACGGCATCCTCGCCCCAGCCGCCGTCCTTGTTCTGGATCGAGGCCAGCCAGCCGGCGGCTTTCCGGATCATGGGGTCGTCATGGCGGACGCCGGCCATGTTGAGGGCGCACAGCACCGACCAGGTTCCATAGATGAAGTTCATGCCCCAGCGGCCATACCAGGACCCTTCCGGGTGCTGGGTCTTCCGCAGGTAGGCGACGCCATCGGCGACATGCTTGCTGGTCGTCGCGGTCTCGCCGAGCTGGGCCAGCATCGAGATGCAGCGCGCGGTGACGTCTTCGGTCGGTGGATCGAGCAGCGCGCCATGGTCCGAGAACGGGATGTTGTTTAGATAATATTCGAGATTGTTGACGTCGAAGGCAGCCCAGCCGCCGTCGTCGCTCTGCATGCCCTCGATCCATTCCCGGCCGCGATCGATCGCGGCGTCATAGCCGGCCGCGCCATGCTCCCGGCGCATGCGGTCCATCGACATCACGACAACCGCGGTGTCGTCGAGATCGGGATAATGGGCATTGTTGTACTGGAAGGCCCAGCCGCCCGGGCGCACGTCGGGCCGCTTCACCGCCCAGTCGCCCTTCACCTCGAGCTCCTGCTTCGGGATCAGCCAGTCGAGACCCTGCTTCGCCGCAGGCACCGCTCTGTCACCGCCGGCTTCGAGCAGTGCGTGCGCGGTCAGCGTCGTGTCCCACACCGGCGAGACGCAGGGCTGGCAATAGGCCTCGTCGTCCTTGATCACGAGCAGCTTGTCGATACCCCGGCGCGTGATCGCGCGCGGCGGATAACTCTCATCCTTGCCGAGCGCCTCGTACATCATGACGATGTTGGCCATCGGCGGGTAGATCGCGCCCATGCCGTCCTCGCCGTTCAACCGCTCCTCGGTGAAGGCGAGCGCGGCATCGATGGCGCGCTTGCGCAGGCTCTTGGGAAACATCGGCTCGATCACGCGCAAAATGCCGTCGAGCGCACGGAACAGCACGAACCAGGCCATGCTCTGGTGCGGCGCCTTGGCGGTCATGCCGATCGAGCGCGGATCCTGCAGGAACAGCTCGTCGATGCCGACGCCCTTGGGATTCTTCGCCCGTGGCTTCAGCGCGGCGATGACCATCAGCGGCACCATGGTGGTGCGCGCCCAGTAGGAGATCTTGTTGATGTGGAACGGCGACCAGAACGGCAGCAGCACGATCTCGATCGGCAGCACCGGTACCGCGCGCCAGGTCACGACGCCAAACATCGCAAGCATGAAGCGCGTGAAGACGTTGCTGTGAATGGCGCCGCCGCGGGAATGGATCGCCTCGCGCGCACGCGCCATGTGCGGCGCGTCGATGGAATCACCGATCATCTTCAGCGCGAAATACGCCTTCACGCTGGCGCTCATGTCGAACTCGCCGTCGTGCACCAGCGGCCAGCCGCCATGGGCGCCCTGAACGCGGCGAAGATAATTGGCGATCTTGGCTTCGAGCACGGCATCGACCGGCTCGGCGAGATAGTGGCGCAGCAGGACGTATTCGGCCGGAATCGTGCAATCGGCCTCGAGCTCGAACACCCAATGGCCGTCGGGTTGCTGGAAGCCGAGGACGCCTTCGGTGGCCGACGCAATGCTCGATTCCAAGTTCCTGAATTCTTGGGCTTCGCGGCTGGTCGCGTTCACGGAATCCATCTCGCTCGATTGCTCCGATAGTCGATTGAATTAGCCGAAATTGACCGGGACAAATGCCCGTCAGGGCCGCCTGTCACTATCCCTTGGCGGCCAGAACCAGATCGGCGGCGCGATCACCGGATCGGACCGATCCCTCGATGGTTGCAGGCAATCCCGTAGCAGTCCAATCGCCTGCAAGAAACAGGTTTTTCAGCGCAGTGACCGGCCCTGGACGCAGGGCATTCTGCGCCGGCGTCGCCGCAAATGTGGCACGGCGCTCGCGCACGATCTGCCAAGGGGGAAGCTCGCCGGACACACCGCCCGCCTTGCAGACGTCGTTCCAGATCGCCTGCGCGAGTTCCTCCCGCGGCATGTCGACCAGGCGGTCGCCGTTGCTGATGGTGACGGACAGCCGGTTCGGGAACGCGAACAGCCATTCAACGACGCCGCCGATCACGCCAAGGATCGGAGCCGATCCCGCCGGCGGCTCGACGCGGAAATGCGCATTCACGATGGCGCGGAATTCGGTCGGCGTCTTCAGGCCCGGCAGCAGGTTGGAGGCAGCACGCGGCGGCACCGCCATCACGACGACATCACCCTCGCCGATCTGGATCACATCCTCGCCGCCGAAATTCAGCGCGCCAACCTTGCCGTCCTGAGTCGCAAACGAGCGCAGCTCATGGCCGAGCTGAACGGTGTGGCCGCGCTCGCTCAAGAATTTGACGGCGGGTTCGATCAGCACCGCGCTGAGGCCGTCGCGCGCGATCAGCGGGCGGCAGGCCTGCCCGCCGGCGAGCAGCGTCTCGCGCACGATCGCGCCGGCAAGCCCCGCCGAGCCTTCGGGTGGATCGACGTTGAGCGCCGCGAGCAGCAGCGGCTGCACCAGGCGCTGATAAAGGACGCCCTCGCAGGGAATGGACTTGCCGACCAGCGTCTCTTCCGAGGCCCAGATCAGCGGCGCCAGCTTCAGATAATCGGTCAAGCCGGTGTCGGGGACGCGGCGGCTCTCGTCGAGCACCCAGGTCGGGAGCCGGCCGTCGCCGAGGTCGATCTGCCAGCGCTGCCCGGTCTTCATATCGACGAAGGGAAACTGCGCGCGCTCCGGTCCGACGAGGCCCGCCTCGGTGCCGATCGAGCGCGCATAGGCGCGCGCATGGCTGTTGCCGGACAGCAGCAAATGGTTGCCGTTGTCGATGGTGAGATTGGTGGCGCCGTCGAAATAGGAACGGCAGCGGCCGCCGGCCTGCTGCGTCGCCTCGTGCACGGCGATCTTGAAGCCGGCACTGGCAAGCCGCACGGCGGCGGAGAGGCCGGAAATTCCAGCGCCAATGATGTGAGCTGTTTTTTGCATCAGATGAGAGCGTAACGGAGCAGGATGGCGATGCGTGTGACCTTCGACACACGCACCGGCTCGCGCGGCGCGTTGAACCCGCGCGCGATCAGGAGATCCAGAATGGCATGATAGTATTTCGACATCATCCGGGGCGCGCGCACCGCGCGGCGCCGGTTGCGGTTCATGATCTCGTCCGACTTCTCGAAATACACCTTTGCGCGCTGCGCCAGCGGCAGGCAGACCTTCGGCAGCGCGCGGTCGACGATCACGCGGTCCGGATCGTTGGAGGTGATGCCGGCATGCAGCAGCGCTTCGCGCGGCAGATAGAGACGGCCGAGGCCCGCGTCCTCGTCGATGTCGCGCAGGATGTTGGTGAGCTGGAGCGCGCGGCCGAGATGATGGGCAAGCTCGATGCCGTCTTCTTCCGGCAGGCCGAAGACCCGGACCGACAGCCGCCCCACCGCACTCGCGACGCGATCACAATAGAGATCCAGCGTCGCCATGTCAGGCGCGCGGATGTCCTGCGGCACGTCCATCTCCATGCCGTCGACGATCGCAAGGAAATCCTCGCGCTTGAGGCCGAAGGTCTTCACCGAGGCGAGGTAGTCCTTCAGCCGCGGCGGCGGATTGCCCTGGTAGAGCGCATCGATGTCGTTGCGCCACGCCTGAAGGGCGGCGAGCCGCTCGTCGCGCGGTCCGTCGGAATCGGCGATGTCGTCGACCTGGCGGCAGAAGCTGTAGATCTGGAACATCGCTTCGCGCTGGTCGTGCGGCAGGATGCGCATCGCGGCGTAGAACGAACTGCCGGATGCGGTCGAGCCATAATTGGCGCCGGGCGAGGTCGCCTCAAGCGTCATGTGCAGTCCCCGGTCTGGAAATGGCCTTGCGTCCGACCGCGCGGCGGCCGACTTCGCCGATCATGCCTGCGAGGCTGAAGGTGAGGAGCTCGAGCTTGTTCAGGTGCACGCGCTCGCGCAGGGGATCGCGCACCTTCAACAGGCGCACGATGCGGTCGGCATAGGCCTGGATCACCGAGACCTCGACGCCGAGGCGGAAATCCCGGATCTCCGCAGCTAGCGACCTGCCCTCGTCGAGCAGCGCTTCGTTGCGCACGGCGAGAGCCTGAAGGCAGGCCAGCATCGGCGGTGGCGACTGCGCCAGTCCGAGCTGCTCGACCGAGGCGCCACTCGCGGCCAGCGCATCGCGCGGCAGATAGACGCGGTTGAGCTCGCGGAAATCCTTGCCGCAATCCTGAAGATGGTTGTTGATCTGCAGCGCTGCGCAGAGCGCATCCGACGCGGCCCAGGTCGCGGTGCTCTCACCATGGACGTCGAGCATGAAGCGGCCGACCGGCATCGCCGAATAGCGGCAATAATGGATGACCTCGTCCCAATTCTCGTAGCGCAACTTGGTCACGTCCATGCGGAACGCGATGAGCACGTCGAGCGCGTGGCGCGGCGCCATGCCGCGTTCGGCCAGTGCGTGCCGCAGGCTGACGGCCTCGGCCTGGGTGTCGCCTTTGCCGACCAATTCCGCCTCGAGCAGGTCGAGATAAGCGAGCTTCTCGTCCGGCGGCAGCGTCGCGTGGTCGGCGATGTCGTCGGCGGTGCGGACGAAATTGTAATACGCCAGGATCAGCGCGCGATGACGCGGATGAATGATCCAGGACGCGACGGGAAAGTTCTCGTCGCGCTCACCCTTTCCGGATCGCAATTCGCTCGCAGAGGTCATCGAGGGCTGGTCTACAATCGTTTGGACAGGAAGGGCTTTTTCGCTCGCGCTAGCCCGTGCCGGCGATGCCGCCGCGGCCCCCATATAGGGGAATACGGCCGCAAAACCAATCCTGTCTCTCGATGGCTGCCCTTTGCGGATCAGGTCCGAAAAGGCGGCCCTGGGGGCCGCCTTTTGTGGGCCAGTGGCCGAGCTTACTGGTTGTGGTTCTTCAGGACCTGGTCACAGGCCTGCGAAATCTTGGCCCGGTTTTCCTTGAGGCAGGCCAGGATGGTGAAATCGCCCTGATCGATGACCGGACGGCAGAGCTTCTGCACATCGCGCGAGCAGGCCTTCTGCTCGGCGTCCGTGCCGCGCCCTTGCTGGGCGAACGCTGCGGTCGAGAGGGAGGCCGACAGCAAGGTGAGAGCGACGAGAAGCTTACGCATTGTATTCCTTCATTCTGACGGCAGAATCGCACCAATCCCGGACAGCACAGCGCGACGACCGGAGCGGATTGTTCTGATGGGCAAGTCGCCGCGGGAGTAGCGGCCTCGGAGAAGGCACAAGCACTGGCAAATGCGGCCAAATTGGCGCCACGTCCACCAAATCAGGTCTTCCCTGCGCCTTCTCTGGCAAATGTAAGAGATTGATACTACGTCATAATTCAGGCACGCCGCGTTTTGCTGCGCACCTGTTGCAGAGCTGCATCTCTTCCTCCCGCCTTGGGCGTCAGAAACATGCCGAAACGCAGAGAATCCGGAGGCCAACCATGGCAAGCGCGCTTCGCGATGCCGACGTGTGGGCGGCCGGCCATTGAACCTGACACAGGCTCGGAACACTAAACCTTCGATGTGGCGAGACGTCCTTGGTGACAAGCGGACGTCGTTCCAAAACGGGATATTTTGAGATGAGATTCTTTGGACGATCTGAACTGGCAATCAAGGCAGCCGGCATCGGCGCTGTGCTGCTCTTCTCGGTTTCGACAAGTCAGGCTCAGTCGTCCGGACCGTTTGCAGGTTTCGAGGGCGCATGGACCGGCACGGGTACGGTGTCGCTGTCCGACGGCTCCACCGAGCGCATCCGTTGCAAGGCCGACTACAAAGTTGCCGGCACCGGTCTCAGCCTCAAGCAGGCGCTGCACTGCGCGTCCGACAGCTACAAATTCGACCTCACCAGCGACGTGACCAGCCAGGGGGAGCGGATCTCCGGCAATTGGAGCGAGACCAACCGCAACATCTTCGGCAATCTGCAGGGCACCGCCGGCGGCGGCCAGATCGAAGTGTTCGTCGAGGCCAACGGCTTTGCCGCCAATTTGTCGCTGCGCACCAACGGCACCAAGCAAACGGTGCAGATCTCATCCAAGGGCGAGATTCGCGGCGTCAACATCACGATGACGAAGGGCTGACAGCTCTTACCGCTTCGAAAGCAGCAAGCCCCGGATCTCGCGAACCGGGGCTTTGTTGTTTTCGGAGGCGCGGCGCAGTCGCCCGGACCGCGCCGATTCGAGTGCCCGATGAATGAAGCCGCTCAGATCGCGGGCTTGTCGGTGCCCTGAAGCTTGGCGTGCAGATTGATCAGCCACATCGCCGTCGGCCGCAGGATGAAGAGATCGGCGACGAGCGCCATCACCATCGAGAAGGCGCTGAGCCAGCCGAACAGCCGCAGCGAGGGCAGGTCGGAGAACACCGTGACGACGAGGCCGCAGGCCAGCACCAGCGTGGTCAGGATCAATGCCGGGCCGACCAGCACGGTGGCGCGCTCCACCGCCAGCGCCGAGCCGACGCCCGGCTTGCTCTCGAGCCTGAGGCGGTTGAGGAAGTGGATGGTGGCGCTCAAGCCCAGGCCGAACGAGACGGTGAGCGCCACGACGCTGGCGAATTGCAGTCCCTCGCCCATCGCCCACAGCACCGTTCCCGACATCACGACGGGGAAGATACCCGGCAGGATGCAGGCGAACATCACGACCCAGGAACGGAAGGCCAAGCCGATGAAAATCGCGACCAGCGCGAATTCGACGGTGAGCCCGCGGTTGAGTTTCTCGATCATGCCGGCCGAGTTGCGCGCGGCAATCGCGGCAAGACCCGTGACCGCCACTTCATAGCCGGGATGCTTCTTGCGGACGGCGTCGAGCTCGGTATCGAGCTTGTCGACGATCGGCAGGAGCTGGCTGGAATCCTTGTCCGGCACGCGACCTGCGACCACGACGGCGTCCTGCTCGGCATCGATGAACCGGCGCACCAGATGCTCCGGAATGACGCTGACATATTCCTTCAGCGTCGCGACGTCGGCGCTGCCTGCCTTTTCCGCGAGCCAGCGGCGCAGGGTCTCGACCGACCAGACATTGCCGACACCGGCTGCCTTCTCCACCGTCGCGTGCACGTCCGCGATGGTCTGCAGCGTCTCCGGCGAATAGAGCGATTCACCCTTGGGGAACTGGACCAGAACGTTGACCGGGTTGGCGCCGGTGAGCTTGGCGTCGAGCCGGTCGCTGGCGGCGACCGCTTGGCGCTTGTCCGGCACCTGGTCGGCGAGGCGATAGCGCGGCTCCAGATTGGCGTAGATGACGCCGAGACCCGCCACGAACAGCACCGCGATCAGGCTGAACAGGCCGGGACGGCCCACCATCCGCACCGCGATCCAGTAGCAGAAATTACGCAGCGCCTGCACGCCGGCGTCCGCGCTCTGGAACTTGGTCGCAAAGACCTTCTCGTTGCGCACCAAAAGCACGCCGAACACCGGCACCAGCGACAACACCGCGACCAACGCGATGATGGTGGCGGCGAGACCCGCCTCGCCGAACTTGCGGATCAGATCGGAATCGGAGAACTGGAGCGCGATGAAGGAAATGCCGGCGGTGCCGTGCGTCAGCACGCAGGCCGGTCCCACCACCAGCACCGCGTTCTTGAATGCGGTGAACTTGTCCTGGCCCGCGATCAGCCGGTCGCGCGCGGCGAAGGTGAGCTGCATCGAGTCGGAGAAACTGATCACCATGATGAGCGGCGTCATCACGTTCAGGAACATGTTGAGATTGAAATTGGCCCAGCCGAGCGCGCCGAGCGCCAGCAGGATCGCGATCATCGGCGGGAACGCCGCCGCCACCATGAACGATATCTTGCGGAAGAAGATGATGGCGATGACACAGCCGGCGAGAATGCCGAGGATGTTGTAGGTGAGCCCGTCGCGCTCGACCGCGTTGCGGATCTCGAGCTGCATCACCGGCACGCCGGAAAGCTGCACGTTGAGGCCGGTGTCGCTGAGGTCTTCCTTCATCAGCGCGCGGATGTCGGCGACGGTCTTGGTCAGCTTATTGGAGGCGACCACCTCCGGATCGAGCGAAAGCACGATCAGCGCCAGCGTGCCGTCCTCGGACAACAGCTTGCCGCGGATGATCTCGTTGGCTTTGACGCCCTCGATGAACTTGTCATAGGCCGCGCCCTCGGGCAGCTCGGGCGGGAACAGCGCGGCGGGAAGCTTGCCCGGCGCCGGCGCCTGACGCGCGGAGAACAGCGAGACCAGTCCGCGCGTACCCTCGACCAGCTGCATGTCGGTGACGAAGTCGCGCAGCTTCTCGAGGTTGTTCCGCGCCAGCAGGGTCTTGCCCTCGACCACGACGAGGACGTCGAATTCCTCGGCTGGGAACTTCTTGGTAACCGCTTCGTACTGGCGGAATTCCGGCGTATTGGACCGGAACAGCTGCGACAGCGAATCGTCGATCTTGATCCGGTGGATGCCGAACACGGCGCCGACGATCAGGACGAGCAGGACGATGCAGGAGACGATGGGCGCCCGGACTGCAAACAGCCCGATGCGCTCCAGCCCGAAGGCGATCGAGGACGCAGGCCCCTGCTCGACCTTGTCGACATGAACCTCACTCTCGCTGTGCTTTTCGAGCATGCCTTGTCCAGTTCCTAAATCGGCTCGGGTCTGTGAGCTTGTCGCGCCCCGCGAACGGCTTGAAAATGCCATACCAATGGGAGGCTTGCCCTTTGAAAATGCGCAGAAAATCGCCGCGAGGGGTTTAGCAGGTCAATCACCCTTCTCGCAAGCAGGCGGAGTGTGGCCGAATCGATCAAGATGTGGCGATTTTGCCTTAATGCCCTTCATTCGAGGAAAGCCGTGCCAATTCGACGCGGCGCGCGGTCCGCGCTCTCGTCCTTCAACGCCACACCGCTCACTTCCCGCGCGAGCCCCTCGCGGACCAGCCAGGCGATCTTGGAGGCAGCCTCGTCATAGCTCAACCCGGCCTTGTGGATGTTCGACACGCAATTGCGCTCGGCATCGGTGCGATCAGGCTTCGGGGCGAAAGTCAGATAGGCGCCGAGACTGTCGGGCGCCGACAGGCCCGGCCGCTCGCCGATCAGTGTCACAACCATGCGCGCGCCGAGAATGGCGCCGATCTCGTCGCCGAGCGCGACACGCGCGCCTGAGGCGACGACGACATGGCCGATCGCGACACCATCGTCGGCTGCGAGCAACGGCAGCAGGCGCATCACCAGCGCGACCGCATGGGCCTGGACCGCCGCCGCCGACAGCCCATCGCCAATCACGACCGCGACTTGGCACGCTTCCGAGGCGCTCTGCGTCAGAGCCTCGGCTGATCCGGCATCGAGCCGTCTGCCCAGATCGGGCCGCCGCAGATAGTCCCCGCGGTCGACCGCCCGGCTGTTCGCCTCGGTGACGACGAGGCCAAGCGCGCGGAGATCTGCGACCAGCCGCGGCGCATCGAAGACGGCATGCACGGCATCACGGGCGCGGGCATGGTCCAGCGTAAAATCGAGCAGCGCCCGCGTCGGCAGGCTCGCGCCGCTGCGCCCGAGCGCGACGCGTGCGGGCGTAAGCGACCGCAGATCGAGGGTCGGACGACGCGGGATGGCCGGATCAGACATGTTGTGTCATTCGGCCGGGACGGAGGCCTCGCGTAGCCGGATCGAATAGTTCGAGGCGTTCTGCTGGCCGGTCGAGGCCGCCCGTGCAAAGGTGATGAGATGGTGCGCGATAAGGGTGCAGCCGATCAGACCTTCGAGATCGCCGCGCTTGATGCGGCCCAGCGCGAACTTCCAGAACACGCGCTTGTAGTCGCCGAGCACGCCGACCTTCCAGAAGATGTTTCGCAGCATGACGAGGCCGCGCCTGATGTTGGGCCAGGTCTTCATCTCGTCCGGTTTCGGCATCTTCAAGCGGTGCACGTAAACGTGGTCGCATTGATACTGGAAGCGCGCGTAGACCTTCTCGGGCTCGTAGGCGACGGCCATGGCGTGCTTCCAGGACGCGACGACGTCGTCGTAGGGCAGCAGGAAGTTGACATTGGAATCGCGCCCGTCGTCCTCGACCAGGCGTCCCTCGCGCTCCAGACGGTCCCACAGCGGCGTCTTCGGCAGCGCCTGAAGCAGATTGATCGTGAGCAGCGGAATCCGGGAGTCCTCGACGAAGGCGAGCAACGCCTCCGAAGTGTTGGGCTTGTCGGTGTCGAGCCCCATGATGATGCCGGACACGACCTCCATGCCGTAGGAGTTGATGGTTTGCACGCCCTCGAGGATCGGGACCATCATGTTATGGTCCTTGTGCATCGCCTTCAGCGCATCGGGGTCGGGCGTCTCAATGCCGCAGAAGATGGTGACGAAATAGGCTTCGCGCATCTTCTCGAGGATTTCCGGCCGCTTGGCGATGTTGAGCGTCGCCTCGCAGGCGAGCCGCACCATGTAGCCGGTCCTCTTCTGCCATTCGATCAGATGCGGCAGGAGGTCAAGCGCCGCCTTGCGGTTGCCGATGAAATTGTCGTCGACGAAATAGACCGTGTCGGTCATGCCGCATTCGCGCAGGCGGTCGAGTTCGGCGATGATCTGCTCGGGCGACTTGAGGCGCGGATTGCGGCCATAGAGGCCGGGGATGTCGCAGAACTCGCACTGATACGGACAGCCGCTGGAATACTGGATGCTGCCGAGGAAGTATTTCTTGACGTCGGCGAGCTCGTAGGCCGGGATCGGAAACTCCGTCATCGGCACGCGGTCTTTGGTGGTCAGCACCACCTGCGCTTCCGGACGCGAGGTGTCGCGGGACAAGATTTCGAGCAGCTGATTGGTGGCGTCTCCGAGCTCACCGACATGGAGATAGTCGAACGACGGATAGTAATCCGGGCAGGCGCTGACAGAGGGACCGCCGAGCGCCACCGGCAGATCGAACTCGTGGGCGCGGCGGCAGATGTCGTTCATCTGCTGGCGCTGGATGTGCATGCCGCTGACGAAGACCGCCTCCGCCCATTCGAACTCTTCCCTCGTCGTACGGCGGAGGTTCTCGTCGACGAATTTGACCTGCCACTCCTCGGGCAGATAGGCCGCGAGCAGCAAGAGTCCCTGCGGCGGCATGAAGGCGCGGACGCCGTCGGTCAGGGGATAGGAATGCTCGAACGTCCCGAACGACGATGTGTATCGTGGAAACACGCAGAGAATCCGCCGGGACGTCCCGTTACTTTCAGCTCGCATCAAAGCTCCCCCGCCACGCTCGACTTAGCTGCGGAAATTGCCAGACAGACACATAGCGTAATGCTGCCGCCGGAATTTCTCAATATTGTGGCACGAGCATAATTCCCGGAAGCACCAATGGTTGCTTCAGGCCGCCGGGTGGCTTCGGCCGCGTCATGCGATCAGCCGGGAGGCAAAATCGGGCAGCAGGCCTGCATCGCCGGCAAGACGGAAATCGGGGCCCGCAATGCCGGACCGCACCAGCCAGTCGTCGAACTCCGGCGCGCGGCGCAGTCCGAAGACGTCGCGGACATACAGCGCGTCGTGAAAAGACGTGGACTGATAGTTCAGCATGACGTCGTCGGCGCCGGGGACACCCATGATGAAGGTGACGCCGGCGGCAGCAAGCAGCGTCAGCAGATTGTCCATGTCATCCTGGTCCGCCTCGGCGTGGTTGGTGTAGCAGATGTCGATCCCGAGCGGCAGGCCGAGCAGCTTGCCGCAAAAGTGATCCTCCAGCCCCGCCCGGATGATTTCCTTGCCGTCGTACAGATATTCCGGGCCGATGAAGCCGACCACGCTGTTGACCAGGAGGGGCGCAAAGGCGCGGGCGACCGCATAGGCGCGCGCCTCGCAGGTCTGCTGGTCGACGCCGTGATGGGCGTTGGCCGACAGCGCCGAGCCCTGCCCGGTCTCGAAATACATCACATTCTGCCCGACCGTGCCGCGCTTCTGCGACAACCCGGCCTCCTGCGCCTCCTTGAGAAGCGCGAGGTCGATGCCAAAACTGCGGTTGGCGGCCTCAGTGCCGGCGACCGACTGGAACACGAGGTCGACCGGCGCCCCCTGCTCGATCAGCGACAGCGTCGTGGTGACATGGGTCAGCACGCAGCCCTGGGTCGGGATCTTCAGCCGCGCGATGATCTCGTCGAGCAGCCGCAGCAATTGTCCGATCACGGCCGGGTCGTCGCTCGCCGGGTTGATGCCGATGCAGGCATCGCCGGCGCCGAGCAGGATGCCGTCGAGGATGGAGGCGGTGATGCCCTTGGCGTCGTCGAAGGGATGGTTGGGCTGGAGCCGGGTGCTCATCCGACCCTTCAGACCGATGGTGTTTCGGAAAGCGGTGGTGATCTCGCATTTCCGCGCCGCCAGGATCAGATCCTGGTTGCGCATCAGCTTCGAGACCGCAGCCGCCATCTCCGGGGTGATGCCGCCTGCCAGCTTGCGCAAGATTTCGGGCGTCGCGGCATCCGACAGCAGCCAGTCGCGAAAGGCGCCGACCGTCAGCGAGGCCACGGGCGCGAAGGCCTTGGCGTCGTGCCTGTCGATGACGAGGCGGGTGACCTCGTCGGTCTCATAGGGGATGACGGCTTCCTGCAAGAACTGCCCGAGCGGGACGTCGGCCACCGCCATCCGCGCGGCGATCATCTGTTCGGCACTTGCGGCGGCGATCCCGGCCAGCCGGTCGCCGGAGCGCGGCGGCGTCGCCTTGGCGAGCAGGTCGCGCAGATCCGGGAACGTGTAGGTCGTGGCGTCGATGGTGTGGCGGTAGACCAAGGGTCTCTCCGGGCTTCGTCGGCCAAAGGCCGACTCCTGGGCAATCCCAAGACTATACCTTCAGATCAAGGCGCTGAAATATCTACCTTTCCTGCGACCGAGGGCGAAGGGCGCCAAACCCGGCGTTAACGCTGTGTCCATCTTCATTCTGCATAGTTTTGCAATAATTTGCACGACCGCGCTCTCCGGCCGATCCCGGCCATTCGGGCCTCTGGAAACCATGACAACCGACCAATCTGGGAATGCCGCCGGCCTCGCCGGCCGCTTCACGCTTGCCAACAAGCTCTACGCGATCTTCGCGCTGTTCGCGCTGCTCACGGCGGCGATCGCGATGCTGTCTGACTACAACAGCCGCCGCGGCGCCGAGCTGACCACCGCGATCGAGACCGCCAACGCCGCCGCGCTGAACGTCGAGCGGGTCAACTCGCTGGTCTATGCGGTCGTGATGGAATCGCGCGGCGTCTACATGTCGACTGAACCGGCCGTGGTGAAGAAATACGGCGAGGGCCTGCTCAAGTTCAACGCCCAGATCCTCGATGTCGTGAAGCGCTGGGAGACCATCGTCAAGGCTGACGATGCCGAGCAGTTCGCCACCTTCAAGAAGCGCATCGAGCAGTTCGTCGAGTTTCGCAAGGAGCTGGTGCGCCGCGGCGTCGAGATCAATGCGGCCGCGGGCCGCGAATGGGGCGACAACGACGCCAACCGCGCCGTGCGCTCGGCGCTGAACAAGGATCTCGAGGCGCTGTCCAAGGTCTATGCCGAGCGCGCGAGGCAAATCGCGCACGAGACCGAGACCAATCGCACTCTGTCCTTCGTCCTGACCTGCCTCGCCGGCGTGGCGCTCGCACTCGTCGTGATCGGCATCGTCATCATCGCCCGCTCCATCGCACGCCCCCTCTCCGCGATAACCGCGACCATCAAGCAGGTCGCTGACGGCGCCGAGAACGTCGTGGTGCCCCACAGTCACCGCGCCGACGAGATCGGCGCACTGGCACGCGCGATCCAGATCTTCCAGGACGCGATGGGGCGCAACCGCAACCTCGCCTCCCAGGTCTCGCAGGACTCCGCCGCGCGCGAGGAGCGCGCCCGCCACATCGAGCAATCCGTCGACGCGTTCCGCGAGGCGATCGGCGCGATCATGCGCGGCCTCAGCGACAACGCCTCCGTCATGCGCGAGACGGCGCAGACCATCACCCGCGTCACCGCGGACGCGAGCAGCCGCGCCGGCACGGCGGCGAACGCCACCGAGCAGGCCTCGCACAACGTCACGGCGGTGGCAGGCGCGGCCGAGGAGCTGTCTGCGTCGGTGGTGGAGATCGGCCGGCAGGTGCGGCAATCCGCCAGCGCGGTCGAGCAGACCGGCCAGCGCACCGAGAAATCGATCGCCGAGATCGAGAGCCTGGCGGCCGCCACGCAACGTATCGACGGCGTGCTCAGCCTGATCCAGGCGATCGCCGAGCAGACCAATCTGCTCGCGCTCAATGCCACCATCGAGGCCGCGCGCGCGGGCGATGCCGGCCGCGGCTTTGCCGTCGTCGCGCACGAAGTGAAGGCACTCGCGGGGCAGACCGCGAAGGCAACCGCCGACATCAGCGAGAACGTCTCGATGATCCAGTCGTCCACCCGCAACGCAGTCGACGCCGTCCGTGAGATCGGCGGCGCGGTGCGCGAGATCAACGACGTCACCTCGGCGATCGCCGGCGCCATCGGTCAGCAGGACGCCGCCACGCGCGAGATCTCGTCCAACGCACAATCGGCGGCCCAAGGCAACGAGACCCTCGTCGCCAACATCAGCTCGCTCCGCGACGCCATCGGCGAGACCGACACTGCGGCCTCCTCGGTGCTGACGGCTGCGAGCAGCGTGACCGAGACGGCGGAGACGCTGTCGCGCGAGGTGGAGAAGTTCTTCCAGAACCTGCGCTCGGGTGCAGCGGACGGCCGCGTCGCCAAGGCGGGGTAGCAGCACGTCCATCGCCAGCAGAGCCGGCGGTGGGTCGCTCCATCAAAAAACGCGAAAACAACCCCATGCACAGTAGCCGGGGATAGCGATATCAACGGCTTGGCTCTAGTCTAAAACTATTCGTATTTTACGAAATGATATTTGACTCGTCGGGCAAAACACTGGCACGATGTCAGTGTTGGAGCTTTCCGCACTGGGCCGGCAGATCGTGAGAAGCCGAAGGCTGGCTGAAGCCGCCACCCTGTGAACCAAAGCCGCGGAGCAGTCCGCGGCTTTTTGCGATCGCCACCATCAGGCGTTATCGGAAGCGATGCAGGAGGCAGTGATCCTTGGAAGCGGCCTAAATGCTCAGGCTTTTCGGCGGGAAGCAGGCCGGAAAGATCACGCGCCGAGACGCTATCGCGAGCTGAAGCGGGGCGCCATACCGCGCTCTTGGAGCAGCGCGCGGAACTAAACCCGGCGTGGCATGTTCATTCCCAACGTGGCTTGGCGCTCCCGATTCAATGCCGCCGTTAGCGCAACATCGTTCGCTTCAGATGCTCATGGCAACAATGCGTACCCGTCGGGATCGTAGCCCCAGCCGATCGGGCCTGGTCAGTTGTGACCGGCCTCGCAAACCGGCCTGAAGCTCATGCACCGACTTCGACAGCTTGCGTCATGTCAGGACTGGACGACCTTCCCAAAGATGTGCCGTCCGAACTCACTGGACCCTCAACAAACTCGCCGTCTTTCCCGGCCTAGCGAGGAGCTGTGATCAGGCAGCCATTCAAAGCACGAACACCGGAAGAACTGATTTCGCTGTTGAGCGCCGTGGCGATGGCTATTCTCGCCGCGATCATTGTCATGGTGCTCTATTACGGTCGCGAGATCATCATACCTATAGCGCTTGCCGTCTTGCTCAGCTTCGTGCTGGCACCCCTGGTTCGACTGGTTCAGCGTCTGCGCGTTCCACGCAGTTTGGCTGTGGTGAGCGTGGTCGTAATCGCCTTCGCGTTCATATTTGCGATGGGCAGCCTGCTAGCCACCCAACTCGCGGAGCTGGCCGGCGATTTGCCGCGATATCAATCCACAATCAGCGAGAAGATCCAATCCTTCCGTGAGACCACCGCCGGTCGAGGCACGCTCGAGCGGGCTTCGAGCATGTTGAAAGACCTCAGCAAGGAGCTCGACAAGCCCAAGGACGCCGCGAATTCGTTGGGAACCATAGCAGCTCCGAAAGCGGCCTCGCCGAAGCCCGTTCCTGTGGAAGTGCTTCAGCCCGATCCCGGCGCGCTGGAGAGCTTGCAAACGCTGATTTCACCCTTGCTTCATCCGCTCGCAACGACCGGGATCATCGTCATATTCGTGATCTTCATTTTGCTTCAGCGCGAGGATCTTCGTAATCGTCTGATCAGGCTGGCCGGTTCGGATGACCTGCAGCGCACCACGGCTGCCCTTGATGACGCGGCGAGCCGCCTCAGCCGGCTCTTCCTGATCCAGCTTCTCGTGAACGGGAGCTTCGGCATCGTCATCGGAATGGGTCTCTGGCTGATCGGCGTTCCAAGCGCGATCCTGTGGGGCATTCTGGCGGCAGTGCTGCGCTTCGTGCCTTACATTGGGGCAGTCATCGCCGCCGCCTTTCCTCTCGCTCTCGCGGTCGCCGTCGATCCAACCTGGACGATGCTGCTTTGGACGATCGCGCTGTTCGTGGTGGTGGAGCCCGTCGTCGGCCATGTGCTGGAGCCGATGGTCTATGGACACAGCACGGGACTGTCGCCGGTGGCCGTTGTCGCTTCTGCGACGTTCTGGACGGCGCTCTGGGGTCCGATCGGCCTCGTTCTGGCGACACCCCTTACGGTGTGTCTGGTCGTACTGGGCCGCCATGTCGAGCGCCTGGAGTTCCTGGACGTCATGTTTGGAGACCGACCAGCGCTCTCTCCGCCTGAGATATTCTATCAGCGGATGCTCGCCGGCGATCCGACCGAAGCATCGGCAAAAGCCGAGGAGTTCTTGAAGGAGCGATCTCTCAGCTCCTATTACGACGAAGTCGCGCTGCGAGGACTGCAATTGGCTCAAGCGGATGCCGAGCGCGGCGCTCTGGATCCCGACCGGCTGGCCAAAATCAGGGATGCGGTCCAGGAATTCGCCAACAACATTTCAGAGCAGGATGAGCGTCCGCCTAAGGTCAACCCGACCACAGATATCGAAGCTACATCTGCCATAGAGGGCGTGGCTGAGGACGCGCCTTATGAGAGTCTGCGGGTTCTGCGCAAGGAGGACTTGCCTTCTGAATGGCAAGGCGATCATCCCGTGCTCTGCCTGGCTGGACGAAATCCGATCGACGAAGCCGCTGCGATCATGCTGGCTCAATTGACCGGTGCGCATGGCTTGCCGGCGCGAGTTGAAGCGGCGGAAGCGTTATCAACGGCGAATATCTTCCGGCTGGAGACCGCCGGGGTCGCCATTGTCTGTCTTGTCTATATGGACGCAAGTAGTCCTGCCCATATGCGTTACTCGGTGCGACGGCTTCGCCGTAAATTGCCCAAGGCTACAATCATTCTCGGTTGCTGTATGAAGGACATCGACCCAGGCGCGCTGGAAAGCCTGCGGGAAGGTGCCAAGGCGGATCTGGCTGCTGCAACTCTGGGCGGGGCTCTTAAACTCTGCATGGAGGCGACGGGTGTGGACTCCCTTGGCACAGGAGCTGAAGGCCCGGTTTCGAAGATCACGGCCGCTTAGGAGTTTGTACGCATGGACATGGCTGCCGCAGGCGCGCAGCAAACCATGATGTCATCATGGCGATAACGCCGGGACCTTCGGTCGTGCTGCGCGACCTGCTGGTGCGACGGTTCAACCAACCGGTCCGGGTGTCCAATCGCCCCCGGCAAGCGGCCGGACTTTTACATCAGGAATGACCCCGCGCTCCAGGCTCGGATCGAAATGACGCATCGTCCGCTCATTGAAGTCGATGATGCGGCCGGGCCTTAGCGGTCCCACGTCGTTTATCCTGACGATGACCTTCTTGCCGATGGCCTCGACGAGGGCGTATTTCGGCTTCACGCCAAATCGGACCCCACCGAATTTCTTTCGCAAGCTCGTCTTGATGGCAGCCGACCAGACCGAGGGGTCATAGCGCTCGCCGGAAGCCGTCTTCGGCCCGCCCTCCTCTCTGCCTGGCTTGAACGGATTGTACATGGATGCCGCGCCAACGATCGCTTCTCCGGAAGCGGCATTGTCGGCAGCGCTTGAGTGAACCCCACCAGCTTCACATCGCGCAATAGAAACGGAAACGGCAAGCGCAACCACGGCGCCGCAAACTGCGGCGCTCGATCGGAACACCATTATATCTCCTGTGATTTTCGATTGTTCGGTTCCGATGCCGCAAAGCGTTTTGCGGGTCGAGCCAACCCTTGGCTCCGGAACCGTTTGTAGGAACCCCAACAGTTCCAGCACGGTGTTTTAGTTGTTGCCGTCTAAGACAGACATTGCGTCAACAGCATGACGACGAGCGCGACAGTGAAACAGCGCGACGACATGAGTCTCACGGCGCCACCCGTCAGGACAATCGGTGCGCTTGCCTGTCTGACCGTGTTTTCATTCTTGGAACGTTGTTTTTCGCAAAAGCGCGATAATCGCAGCGACGCTGCGGCGAAGGCAGGCACCTTCTTCCACAAGGAGAGAAGGAAGATCGTCCCTAAGCCATTACCCCGCCGCGCTTGATCAGCTCCTTCCCCACCGCGGCCAGATGCACCTGATCCGGTCCGTCGCCGATGCGGATGAAGCGGGCGTAGACGTAAGCACGCGCCAGGAACGTGTCCTGCGAGACGCCGGCAGCGCCGTGGATCTGGATGGCGCGGTCGATAACGCGGGCGGCCATGCTGGGCACCACGATCTTGGCGGCCGCAATCAGGTCGCGCGCGATCTTGTTGCCCTCGCGGTCCATCCTGTCGGCGGCCTGCAGCGTCAAGAGCCGCGCCTGCGCGATCTCGCAGAAGGAGTTGGCGATGTCCTCGCGCACCGAGCCTTGCTCTGCGAGCGGCTTGCCGAAGGCCGTGCGCGAGACCGCACGCTGGCACATCAACTCCAGCGCGCGCTGGGCGCAGCCGATCAGCCGCATGCAATGATGGATGCGGCCGGGGCCAAGCCTGCCTTGCGCGATCTCGAAGCCGCGGCCCTCGCCGAGCAGGATGTTCTCCGCGGGCACGCGAACGTTCTCGTAAACGATCTCGGGATGGCCGACCGGCGCGTCGTCATAGCCGTAGGTCAGCATGTCGCGCACGATGCGCACGCCGGGCGTCGCTCTCGGCACCAGGATCATGGATTGCTGGCGGTGGCGATCGGGATCGTCGGGCGCGGTCTTGCCCATCACGATCAGGATCTCGCAATCCTCGTTCATCGCGCCCGAGGTGAACCATTTGCGGCCGTTGATGACGTAGTCGCCGCCGTCGCGCCTGATCTCGCATTGGATATTGGTGGCATCGCTGGAGGCGACCTGCGGCTCCGTCATCGAGAAGCCGGAGCGGATGCGCCCCTCCAAGAGCGGCTTCAGCCAGCGCTCCTGCTGTGCCGGCGTACCGTAGTTGGCCAGCACCTCCATGTTGCCGACGTCGGGCGCCGAGCAATTGAAGATCTCAGGCGCCCAAAGGATGCGGCCCATGATCTCCTTCACCGGCGCATATTCGAGATTGGTCAAGCCGGTGTTGTTAGGGTCTTGGCCGTGCTCGCCAGAGAGGAACAGGTTCCAGAGCCCCTGCTCCCGCGCCAGCCGCTTCAGGTCCTGAAGGACATGCGGCGTCCGGTAGCGTGTCGCTTCCGGCTTCACCTGCTCGTAATAGAGCTCCTCGACCGGCTCGACATGCGTCCGCATGAACCGGCGGACGCGCTCCTGCAGCTCGAGCGAACGTTCGGAGTGGTGAAAATCCATGGTGTTCCCCTGTTCGCAACATCTGAGGTCGTCATGCCCGGGCTTGTCCCGGGCATCCACGTTCTTTCGTGCCAGGGGCAAGACGTGGATGGCCGGGACAAGCCCGGCCATGACGATGTGGAAACATCGGTGCCTCCAAAGCGGGCGCTCGCTTGCGCCTCACGTGCCTCGCAGCAGCTCGCTTGCCACGATCCAGTCGTTGCCGTTGAACTGAAGCATATAGCCGTCCTTGATCGGGCGGAAATCCTGCGGCGTGGTGTTGAGCGTGATGCCGGGCAACAGCAGCGACAGCGGCACATTCTTCAAATTGGCCGCCTGCGCCATGATGTTCTCACGCGTCAGATTGTCCTTGCACTGCTTCAGCAAGACCACCAGCGCCTCGGCGACGGTGTAGCCGTAGAGACCCGCGACGTTGTTGACGTCGGCATTGGGCAGACGCTTCTTCATGAAATCGATATAGGCCGTCATCGCCGGATCGTCCTTCGGCGCCTCGACGAACGGCTTGAGCGAGCCGAGCGAGAGCACGCCCTTGCCGGCATCGAGGCCGGCCGGAACCATCACGGTGGCCTTGTTGGCGCAGCCTGAGGCGAGGAAACGCGTCGCCTGCCAGCCGACCTCATGCGCTTTCCGGATCGCCTGGGCGCAGGCACGCGGCGTCACCGAATAGATCATGAACACGTCAGCCTTGGTGTTGGCGAGCGTCAGCACCTGGGAATCGACGGTGGGGTCGGCGACCTCGAAGCTCGACGCCATCGCGATCGCCTTGTCGGCGTCGGCGCCAAGCGCTTCCTTGACGCCGCGCAGATATTCCTTGCCGGCATCGTCGTTCTGATAGAGCACCGCGAAGCGCGCGTTCGGGTTCTTGGCACGGGCATAGGCGACGTCGATGGCGGCCTCGCTGGTGTAGTTCGGCGCCCATGGCAGCGCCATCGACCAGGGCATGTTGGCGGGATCGTTCCACTTCGAGGCCGAGCTGATCAGAAACAGCTGCGGCACCTTGTTGCTGTTGAGATATTTCGCTATCGCCGAGCTCGGCGCGGTGCCCATGGTCGCGAAGATGAAGGCGACGCCGTCGCCCTCGACCAGCCGCCGCGCCGCTTCCATGGTTTTCGGCGGTGAGAAGGCGTCGTCGAGCGACAGGAGATTGAGCTTGCGGCCGTTGATCCCGCCCTTCTCGTTGACCTCGTCGAAATAGGCCGAGAGCACCCTGCCGGTGATGCCGAGCGGCGATGCGGGGCCGCTATAGGGCATGGTGTTGCCGATCTTGATCTCGGTGTCGCTGATGCCGGGACCGTAGGATTTTTGTGCGGAGACAGGCGTGGACAGGCAGGCAGCCAAGGCTGCAGCCAGGACCAAAGCGGCTTTCATGGTTTCTCCCCGGTGATGATCGCTGCGCGAGTCGGAAGGCGCGGCGTGCTGCTTTTTGCCAGCGCGCCAGATCAGCGGAGATCCGTGAGAGGGTCTTGCGTCGAGTTGCTGATCAGTGGCGCCGCTTCAGGCTGAAGCCCAGGCTCACCCACCCCGCGCCCGCCATGATCAGGTCGATGCCGAGAAACAGGCCGAGGATGTAGACGCTGTTCACCGGCCAACGTGCCAGGATCAACAGCCCCAGCAGCAGCGTGATGGCGCCCGAGAGCGCCACCCAGACCCACGGACTTTCACGCTTCATGCTGAAAGCGAGAAAGAGTCGGACGGCGCCGGAGGCGAGCAGCGATGCACCCAGGAACAGGGTCAGCAACACTGCAGCAAACAGCGGGTTCTCGAAGGTGATAAAGCCCGCGATAACATAGAGTACGCCGAGCAAGGCCCAGATCACGAACTTGCCCCAGCTTTTCATCTGGAACGCGCCGATGATTTCGGCCGCGCCTGCGACGATCATCATGGCGCCAACCACGATCACGCTCGCCACCGTCGCCATTACAACACTGCCAAGTGCGACGAAGCCGGCGACGAGGTAGACGACTCCCA
Organism: Bradyrhizobium sp. WSM4873; assembly: GCF_055811355.1. NCBI lineage: Bacteria > Pseudomonadati > Pseudomonadota > Alphaproteobacteria > Hyphomicrobiales > Nitrobacteraceae > Bradyrhizobium > Bradyrhizobium sp. WSM4873. Next base: position 22,805 of record NZ_JBVVPS010000018.1, read on the forward strand.
AGGCTACGATCCAGCCCCATTTGGCATGCAGGGCCGAGATCCCGGAGCCCAGGCCGGAAGGATGGGAGATATCCGAGGCACTTGTCATGACGGCCACTCCTGCATGGAAGCCCGCGAGCACAGGCCAGACTAGCGCGCGCCGCACCGGGACAACAGCCAGCACAGCAGCCCTCGCGGCCAGCAACCTTGACGCAAATCAAGACCGGATGCGCGTCTCAGCCGCGTGTCCGCTCCATCTCCAGCTCGGTCTTGAGATTGTCGAGATCCCTATAAATTGAAGCAACCGCAAGGACGCGGCCGCCCTTGCGATACTTCAGCAGGCAGTCCTTGCCGGAAATGCTGCCGTCGATCGCGATGTCGTCGAAACTCTCGGCGTGGCCGACATAGTTGATCGGCACGTCATAGTGCTGAGACCAGAAGAACGGCACGGCCTCGAAGCGCTCGCGCTTGCCGAGCATGTTGCGCGCCGCGGTCTGGCCCTGCCGCTCCGCCACGACCCAGTGCTCGACGCGGATGGTTTGCCGCGAGTGAGGATCCGGCCAGCGCGCGATGTCACCGGCCGCGAAGATGCCGGCTATGCTGGTTTCAAGATATTCGCTCACGCTGACGCCCCGGTCGGCCGCAAGGCCTGCCTGCTCGGCGAGCGCAAGGCGCGGCTTGACGCCGATGCCGACCACGACCAGTTCGGCCTCGATCACGCCACCGCTCTTCAACGTGGCGCGCGTGCCGTCCAGCTTTTCCACCGTGTCCTCGAGATGGAAGTTGACCCCATTCTCCTCATGCAGGGCGCGTACGAAGTCACCCATTTCGGGACCGAGCACCTTCTGCATCGGCCGTTCGTCCGGCGCGACCACGTGCACCTCGAGCTTGCGTGCACGCAAGGAGGCCGCAACTTCCAGGCCGATGAAGCTGGCGCCGATCACCAGCGCACGCTTGGCGCTGCCGGCCGCCTGGATGATGGCACGGCTGTCGGCAACCGAGCGCAGGGTGTGGACATGAGGCTGGTCGGCACCCGGAATCTGCAATCTGACCGGCTCGGCGCCGGTCGCGAGCAGCAGCCGGTCGAACGGCAGCCTGTCGCCGTTGCCCAGCGTCACGCTGCGCGTCTTCGCTTCGATCGCAGAGACATTCGTGTTGAGCCTGAGATCGATGCCGGCGTCCTGATAATAGTCCTCGCCCCGCAGCGACAGCCAATCCTCCGGCGCGTTGCCCGCGAGGTAGTCCTTGGAGAGATTGGGCCGGTCCACCGGCATCGCGCTGTCATTGCTGAGCATGGTGATGGCGCCGGCAAAGCCCTCGCGACGGAGCGTCTGCGCCGCCGCGAAACCCGCCGCGCCGCCGCCGATGATGACGATTTTCTCCGGCGTTGGCGCTGTCCGGTGAGACGCCGGAGGATTCGGCACCTCGCGCTTGCGCTGAACGACGATCTTGTCCTGATCGCGCGAGACCTCCCACACCGCCAGCGCATTCAGCGCCGGCGGACGGGTCGCCTCACCTGACCGCAATGAGAAACAGGCGTGATGCCAGGGACAGCGGATGGTGTCGCCAACCACGAGTCCTTCAGCGAGCGGACCGTGATAGTGGCTGCAGGTCGGCTCGATCGCAAAGATCTCGCCGCCGGCCTGCACCACCAGGACGTCTTCCTCGCCGACATGGCCGAGCAATTTGCCGTCCTTGAACGCGGCGAGCGTCACGCCCCGGCTCAGGTCGGGCCCGCTTGGCTTCTTGTCCTCGGTCATGGCGTTGTGCCTCCTTGAGCCGTCGCGGATCAATCGTCCGAATTGGCCAGCCCAAGCAGCTCCTGGCGTGTCAGCGCATTGTCGCGGAACACACCGAGCATGCGGCTGGTGACGAGATCGGTGCCGGGCTTGTGCGCGCCGCGCGTGGTCATGCAGTGATGCGTTGCCTTGATGATGACCCCGACGCCTTCGGGCCTCAGCACATCATTGATGGTGTTGGCGATCTGCGCGGTCATCTTCTCCTGGATCTGAAGCCGCTTGGCGTAGATGTCGACGAGACGCGCGAGCTTGGAGATGCCGACGACGCGCCCTTGCGGGATATAAGCGACCCAGGCGCGGCCGACGATCGGCGCCATGTGGTGCTCGCAATGGCTTTCGAAGCGAACGCCGCGCAGGACGATCATCTCGTCATAGCCTTCGATCTCCTCAAACGTCTTTTGCAGGATTTCGGTCGGATCCTGCGCATAGCCGGAGAAATACTCCTCGAAGGCGCGCGCGACCCGGTCCGGCGTGTCGCGCAGACCGTCGCGCGCGGGATCGTCGCCGGCCCACCGGATCATGGTCCGGATCGCCTGCTCGACCTCCGCCCTCTCGGGCCGCTCGCTCGGCGCCTGCGCGACCGCGACACGTTCCAGCCTGCGCGTTTGCGTCTTCATCGAAAACCTCCCCTGCAACGGACCGCATACAGAACGCGGCCCCACAGCTTGGACGGCTGCGATTGGAAAAGGTTCCCGGGATCAGGAAAAATCGGAAGCTGTGAGAGCGGCAAGACTGAGGGACGAGAAACCCGGCTCTATGCGGCCGCTTTCCGCACATCGAGCACGGCCTGCGCCCATTCGGCCGGCCGCTCCTGCGGCAAATTGTGGCCGGCCCCTGTAAAGACGCGCCGCTCGAAAAAGCCCTCGAATTTGCGTGCATGGTGCGCGGTGCCGGGATTGACGCCGTCGCTGTCGCCGTCGATCGCGATGGTCGGCACCCGAACCGGCGGCTGCACGGCGAGCTTCGCCTCGATCGCGGCATAGGCGGGATCGCCCGCGACCAAGGCATAACGATGTCGGTAGGAGTGGATCACGACATCGACGAAATCAGGATTGTCGAACGAGATTGCGCTGGTCTCGAACATCGCATCGTCGAAGGTCCATGTCGGCGACCACATCGACCAGAGCTGTCGTGCAAAACCGCGCCGGTTGCGCTCCAGCGCGCGGCGGCCGCGCTCGTTGTGGAAGAGATATTGATACCAGAGCGCCGCCTCCTCCGGTGGCGAAGCCGGCTCCATCGAACGCGCGATGTTCTGGATGTTGTAGGAATTGCCCGAGACGAGGCCGATCACGCGCTCCGGATGCAGCACCGAGACCACGCAGGCCGCGCGCCCGCCCCAGTCGTAACCGCCGACCACCGCGCGCGAGATTCCAAGCGCATCCATGAAAGCCAGGAGATCGGCGCCAAGCGCCGCCTGCTCGCCGGAGCGCAACGTCGCAGCGGAACGGAATCGCGTCGGCCCGTAGCCGCGCAGCCAGGGCACCAGCACCCGCGCGCCCGCCTGCGCAATGATCGGCGCGGTCTCGGCATAGGCGTTCACGTCATAGGGAAAGCCGTGACCCATGATGCAGGGCCAGCCGTGCGGCGCACCGTATTCGCGATAGGCGATGTCGAGGATGTCGGTGATGATTGCTTTTTGTTGCATTAGAAGGCGAAGCTATTTTTGCGGCCCCGACAACGTGATGTCACGCTCGGCGCGGAAGACGTTGCTGTAGAGGTTGGCGATCCACTGCCGCCCAATCTCGGTCTTGTTGAGGTAGCCGATCTCGGTCTGGATGTGCGGCGCGACGCTGTTCCAGTAGAACTGAGGATAGCGGTTCACGATGTCGGCCGGCGAATCGTAGCCGAGCTGGCGGTTCATACCGACTTCTTCGAATTCGTAGTAGAGCGCGTTGGCCTTGCGCAGATAATTGGGGTCGCCGAGCTGGCCGATGAAGTCGGCGGCGCGCAGGATCGAGGCGTCGTCGTCATAGTCCTGGCCCTGGCGGGCCGGAAAGCGGGTGCCCTCGATGGCGCGGGCGATGCGTTCCGGATCAAGCCCTGGGATATGCTGCAGGCGGCGCATGACGTACAGCTTGGACCGGTCGACATGATACATCATCAGGCTGGCATCTGATGAGCCGCGGGGCAGCGAGACCTTGGTGCCTGCCGCATCGACCACAAAACCGTCCTCGTCATCCTCCTCGAACAAGCCGCGGACATAACCGATGTCATGGGCAAGACACGCGATCAGGACGTGGACGTAATCCTCGGCCGAGAGATGAATATGAAGATACCGGCCGCTCAGGATGGAATGGCCCGCCAGCGTGACCAGCATCGTATGTTCGACATTATGATAGAGAGCGTCGCTGTTTCCGATGCATTCCATCGCGGTACGGGTCGCGCTCTCGACGATGTTTGCCGGAGAATCGCCGTACCTGCGGCGCATGAACGAACCCAGCGTTTTCTCCAGGGATTCCGCCGCCAGTCTCGGTAACGTCATCATGGATGCAGCCCCGTCTGTCGGTGGTTTTCCACGCAAATACCCGACGTCTCATTCTCGTCCTCGACGCAGGCGCCAGCATAGCCCATCTTGGCCGACTGGCCAAACCCGGGAGCGTAAACACGGAAATATGTTGCGGTTTGTGCCCCGCGATATCACGGTTGCGCTGCGGGCCCGACACACCTTGGCAGGGCGTCGCCGGAGGGCCCGCAATCATTCCACCAGCAGCACGTCGACGGCGACGTCGAGCTTCTGCTTTGGCGAACCGACGATGATGCCGTCGACCGGTGAAACGTCGGAAAAGTCGCGGCCGACCGCGAGCACGATATGGTCGCCAGCAACCATGAGATCGTTGGTCGGATCGAAATCGACCCAACCAAGCTCCTCCCCGCACCACAGCGACACCCAGGCGTGGGTGGCATCGGCGCCCTGCAGGCGCGGCTGGCCCGCCGGCGGAATGGTGCGAAGATATCCACTGACATACGCGGCGGGTAAGCCCAGCCCGCGCAAGCCCGCAATCATCACATGGGCAAAATCCTGACAGACGCCATGGCGCTTGACGAAGACCTCGTCGAGCGGCGTCGAAATCACCGTCGCCTTCGGGTCGTAGCGAAATTCGGCGCGGATGCGATGCATCAGATCGACCGCCCCGCCGAGGATGCCCGCGCCGGGCGCGAAGCTTTCCGCCGCATAGGCGCTGACCGGTCCCAGCACCGGCACCAGCGGGCTCGCAAAGACATAGCCGACCGGCGAGGACGGCCCGAGGCTCGTCGCCTCGAAGGCGATGTCGCGAATGCTCTCCCAGCCCGGACTGGCAGCGGCGCGCGCCGGCGGCTGGCGCGACACCTTCACGCGAGAGCGGGAATCGATGCGCAGAGTGCGATGCGCGGCCTCGATCACGACACTCTCGGTCAGGGTGCCGAAGAAATCGCGCCGGACGCTACGCTCCGCGGCGCGCGGACGAATCTCGACCTTGTGCGAGATCAGCTCCTGGCCATGGCCGCTCCTCGGCTCCAGCCGCAGCGTGCAGCGGGCGAAGCTGACCGGGCTCTCGTATTCGTAGGTGGTGAGGTGACGGATATCGTAGATCACGCCAGCCCCGTCAGCTTTTCCGGCCGGCTCGCATTGGGACCGTGCGGGAAGTAGTGCTGCCCGACCGCCTCGGCGAGGCTGAGCAGATCCTGCTCCAGGGCGAACAGTGTCTTGACCTCGAGCTTCTCGGCCTCCGCGGTCGCGAGCATCGCCTGCATCGCGACCGCAAGCCGCTGCGGCTTCTCGATCAGGCCGTGCTCCTTCAGGCTCGGCAGCGCGGCGATATGCTCGTTCAGCGCCGTCACCTGGAACGCCACCGAGCGCGGATTGTAGCTGTCGAGCACGGCGAGGTCGCGCACCGGCGCCAGGATCGGCGCCAGCAGATAACGCGAGCGGTACGTGATCTGGCAATCCACCAGCGTCAGCAGAATATCGAGATCCTCGTCGCCGGCCTCGTCATAGGCAAACTGCCGGGCAAAACGCGTGGTGTTGATGGCGCGCTCGGTGCGCCGACCGATATCGAGGAAGCGCCAGCCGGCGGCGCGGTTCATGTTCTCATGCGCAAGGCCGGCAAAACTCGCGAGCTCCTGCAAGGTCAGCTCGGCCGCGCTCAGCACGCTGTCGTCGTCCTCGACCTCGACGGCAAGACGCTCGGCCATCTCGGTGATGACTTGCCAGGCATCGGGCGACAGCCGCTCGCGCAAGGAGGTCGCCGTGCGCTGGGCCGCGCGGACCAGCGACAGTGCCGAGCCGAAACGCTCCGGGCTCTGCAGTGCTTCGGCGACGATGCGGCCGGGCGCCGCGCGCGAGGTCTGTGAAATCGCGCCCCAGGTCACCAGCAGGCGCTGGATACGCTCCGCCGATTGCAGCGAGGCCGCGGTGCCCTTGTTGGGCCCGCTCGGCGAGCCCAGCGCCCGCACCAGGCGCAACGTCGCCTCGGCGCGTTCGAGATAGCGGCCGAGCCAGAACAGATTGTCAGCCGCGCGGCTCGGCAGCACGCCGGCGATACGGCGGATGCGCACCTTGTCGGTGGCGGGCAGCAGCGTCGCGGTCGAGACCTGCTTGTCCGAGACCACCCAGACGTCGGCGGAACGCGCGCCGTCGCCCATCGACACCGCACGCGCATCGGGCTGCTCAGCGATCCGGCAGAAGCCGCCGGGCATGATGGCCCAGCCGTCGGGCGTCGCGGCTGCGAACACGCGCAGCACGAAGGGACGCGGCGTGATCTGCCCCTGCTCCCACACCGGCATGGTCGAGAGCCGCACCACCTCCTGGCCGACATAGTCCATGCCGCGCGCGGCGATGGCGTCGCTCAGGCGCCGGCGCCCGGCGGCGTCGAGCTCGCTCGCGAGCACGGGACCGTTGCTGTCGAAACCGGGAACGCCGCGCCGATAGGCGCCTTCGATCGCGACCTCGTCGAGCCGCGACAACACCTCGTCGCGCGCCGAGCGCTGGCCGCACCACCAGGTCGCGATGTGCGGCATCTTCAGCTCTTCGCCGAGCAGGCGACGGCTGAGCGCCGGCAGGAAGCCGAGCATCGCCCGCGCCTCCAGCACGCCCGAGCCCGGCATGTTGGCGACGACGACGCCGTCCTTGCGCAGCACGTCGATCAGGCCGGGGACCCCCAGCCGCGAGGAGGCATCGAGCTCGAGCGGATCGAGCGAATTGGAATCGACACGGCGCAGCAGCACGTCGAGGCGCTTGAGCCCCGCAACCGTGCGGATGTGGATATGGTTGTCACTGACGGCGAGATCGTCGCCCTCGACCAGCAGGAAGCCGAGATAGCGCGCCAGCGTCGCGTGCTCGAAATAGGTCTCGCTGAAGCTGCCCGGCGTGAGCACGCCGATCCGCGGCTCGTCGCGGTCGGCGCGCGCCCGAAGACTGTCGCGAAACGCCTCGAAGAACGGCGCGACGCGCGGCACGTTCATCGACTTGTAGAGATCCGAGAAGGCGCGCGAGAGCACCAGGCGGTTCTCCAGCGCATAGCCCGCACCCGACGGTGCCTGCGTGCGGTCGCCGAGTACCCACCAGCGGCCGTCGGGCCCGCGGCCCACATCGGCGGCATAGAGCGAGAGATAGCGCCCTCCCGGCGGCGGCACGCCGCAGACGGGACGGAGATATTCGGGGCTGCCGGCGATCGCGGCCGCCGGCAGCGCGCCTTCGGCGACGAGGCGGCCCTCGCCATAGATGTCGCGCAGCACGAGCTCGAGCAGCTCGGCGCGTTGGGTGATGCCGTCGGACAGCTGCTTCCAGTCGGCCTCGTCGATCAGCAGCGGCAGATGGCTGATCGACCAGGGCCGGTCGGCGCTCTCGCCGGGCGCGCGATAGGTGACGCCGGCCTCGCGGAGATGACGATCCGCCATGCCAAACCGCCGCTCGACCTCGTCGGGCGCGAGCGCGCCGAAAGCATCGAAGAAGCGGCTCCAGACCGCGCGGGGCTTGCCGTCCGGGCCGAGAAACTCGTCGGGGATGCCAGGCAGGCGCCTATAGTCGCGGACCCATTGCGCGAAACGGCGCTGGCCGTCACGTTGACCTTGCGCCTGACCCGCCTTGTCGTCCTCTTCGGCTGCGCCCTCGGCCATGCGCCTCTCCCTGCCCCCGCATCATACTCATTGCAGGAGCGGGGACCGCAAGTCGAGGGTCAGCGGAAACTCATTTGTGCGTTCCTCGGGCGGCGGCTGCATCGGGCCCGGCGTATGGCCGTGGTCCTGGAATCGCGCCAGCCGCCGCGCCTCGGCCTCGTAGGTGTTGACCGGCTTGGTGTCGTAGCTGCGGCCGCCGGGATGGGCGACGTGATAGACGCAGCCGCCGAGCGAGCGGCCGTTCCAGGTGTCAATAAGATCGAATGTCAGGGGCGCGTGAACGGGAATGGTCGGGTGCAGGCCGGAGGCCGGCTGCCAGGCCTTGAAGCGGACGCCGGCCACAGCCTCGCCGGAGCGGCCGGTGGCGGTCATCGGCAGGCGACGGCCGTTGCAGGTGACGATATGGCGGCCCTCGACGAAGCCTTCCGCCTTGACCTGGAGCCGCTCGACCGATGAGTCGACATAGCGCACGGTGCCGCCGGCCGAGCCCTCCTCGCCGAGCACGTGCCAGGGCTCCAGCGCCTGCCGCAGCTCCAGCGTGACGCCGCCATGATGGATGCGGCCGAAGGCGGGGAAGCGGAATTCGAGCTGGGCCAGATACCATTCGGGCTCGAACGGATAGCCGGACTGCCTCAACTCGGTCAGCACTTCGAGGAAATCTTCCCAGATGAAGTGCGGCAGCATGAAGCGGTCGTGCAGCGCGGTGCCCCAGCGCACGAACTTGCCTTGTTGCGGCTCACGCCAGAATTTTGCGATCAGCGCGCGGATCAGCAGCTGCTGCGCTAGCGACATGCGCGGATCCGGCGGCATTTCGAGCGCGCGAAATTCGACCAGGCCGAGGCGCCCGGTCGTGCCGTCCGGTGAATAGAGCTTGTCGATGCAGATCTCGGCGCGATGGGTGTTGCCGGTGATGTCGACGAGGAGATGCCGGAACAAGCGATCCACCAGCCACAGCGGCGCCTGAGTGCCCGGCGGCGGCACGTGCGTGAGCGCCACCTCGAGCTCGTAAATGCTGTCGTGGCGGGCTTCGTCGATGCGCGGTGCCTGGCTGGTCGGGCCGATGAACAGGCCGGAGAAGAAATAGGACAGCGACGGATGACGCTGCCAGTGCAGGACCAGGCTCTTCAACAGATCAGGCCGGCGCAGGAACGGCGAGTCCTGCGGGCTCGATCCGCCGACCACGACGTGATTGCCGCCGCCGGTGCCGGTGTGGCGGCCGTCGACCAGGAAGCGATTGGCGCCGAGGCGCGTTTTGCCGGCATCCTCATAGAGCCCGACGGTGATCTCGACCGCCTCGCGCCAGTTCTTGGCCGGCTGGACGTTGACCTCGATCACGCCGGGATCGGGCGTCACCTTGATGACGTCGACACGCGGATCGAACGGCGGCGGATAACCCTCGACATGGACCTGGAGCTGCATCTCCTCGGCCGTCGCTTCGAGCGCCGCGATCATCTCGAGATAATCCTCGATCTGCTCGACCGGCGGCATGAAGGCGCAGAGCACGCCGTCGCGGACCTCGACCGACATCGCGGTGCGAACCGGCACGGAGGTGTTGAGCTCTTCGGGCTCGAGCCGCTCCGGCGAGTCCGGACGCGCCGGAAGGCTGAACACGGGCAGCTTGCCGCGGGCCTCCATCGGATCCCGCTCGACGATGTAGGGATATTGATCGGGCGGGACATAGCCGAGCGAGTCCAGCGGCAGGCGCAGGCCGAGCGGCGAATCCCCCGGCATCAGGAACAGATGACTGCGCCGGAGCTGCCAGCGCTCGCTGCGCCAGCGTGGCGCCGCATTCCAGCGCTGCACGGGCAGCACGAAGCCGCGAGGATTGTTGAGCCCCTGCTCGAACACCCGGGCCATTCGCGCGCGGGCCTCCGGATCGGACAATTTGGAATCGGACGGATCGACGTTGACGGGAAGCTCGGCTTCCTTCTGCAGCCAGTACGCGGTGTCCTCAAAGGCCGGCATGATGTAGCCGGGATCGAGCCCGAGCCGCAGCGCCGTGCCCTCCACGAACGCCTTGACGTCCTTGGCCTGCGCCGGCCGCGGATTTTCGATGCTGGCAATGAGGTCGGCATTCTTCCAGATCGGCACGCCGTCCTTGCGCCAGTACAGTCCAAACGCCCAGCGCGGCAGGCTTTCGCCGGGATACCATTTGCCTTGCCCGAAGTGCAGCAGGCCCCCGGGTCCGAAACGCGCGCGCAGGCGGCGGATCAGATCGTCGGCGAGCCCGCGCTTGGTCGGACCGACCGCGTCCGTGTTCCACTCGGCGCCTTCGAGATCATCGACGGAGACGAAGGTCGGCTCGCCGCCCATGGTCAGACGGACGTCCTGCGCTGCAAGATCGCCGTCGACCTGCTCGCCGAGATCGTTGAGCCGTATCCAGGATTCGTCCGAAAACGGCTTTGTGATGCGCGGCGCCTCGCGAATGCGCTTGACGCTCATGTCGAAGGCGAATTCGACCTCGGCGAAGCCGGCGCCGCCGGAGATGGGCGCGGCCGAGCGGTAGTGCGGCGTCGCCGCGACCGGGATGTGGCCCTCGCCCGCCAGCATGCCCGAGGTCGCGTCGAAGCCGATCCAGCCCGCGCCCGGCAGGTAGACCTCGGCCCAGGCGTGGAGATCGGTGAAATCGTTCTCGACCTCCGGCGGCCCCTCGATCGGATCGATGTCGGGACGGACCTGGATCAAATAGCCGGAGACGAAACGGGCGGCGAGACCGAGGTGACGGAAGGTCTGAATCAGAAGCCAGGCAGAGTCACGGCATGAGCCGGCCGCGGAGGAGAGCGTCTCCTCCGGCGTCTGCACGCCCGCCTCCATGCGGATGACGTAGCCGATCCTTTTCTGCAGCTCCCTGTTGAGATCGACCAGGAAGTTGACGGTGTTCGGGGCTTCGGGCGGGATCGTGTCGAGATATTTCGCGAACAGCCGATCGGGCTTGACGGTCTCGAGATAAGGCGCGAGCTCCGTCTTGAGATCTTGCGTATATTCGAACGGAAAGCTGTCGGCATAGGGCTCGACGAAGAAGTCGAACGGATTGACCGTGGTCATCTGCGCCGTGAAATCGACCTCGATCTTGAGCTCGGTCGTCTTCTCCGGGAAGACGTAGCGCGCGATCCAATTGCCCAGCGGATCCTGCTGCCAGTTCACGAAATGATTGGCTGGAGTGACCTTGAGCGAATAACTCAGGATCGGCGTGCGGGTATGCGGCGCCGGCCGCAGACGGATGGTCTGCGGGCCGAGATCGATCGGACGGTCGTATTTGTAGTGCGTGACGTGGTGTAATGCGACGTAGATCGACACGGGGTGCGGTACTCCAGCAGCTTTTTTGAGCAGAACACCGCTGGTGACCTCGATCAAGCACTAACAACGGGCAAACGGTGCCTACGAAGTATCCCCGTTGTCCACGGAGCAATCGCAGCGTCATTGCCGGGCTCGTCCCGGCCATCCACGACCTTCACGGTCCCCAAGAACGTGGATGCCCGGGACGTCTAGCGCGAAGACGCGCTTCGCGCTTCTGCCCGGGCATGACGACCTCATGCGGGGCAACGTTACGCCGCTGACGTCAGCCGTTGCAGGAACTGCGTCACCTCGCGCCGGAGCGTCTCGACCTCGCCATGGACGCGTTCGGAGGCGCTGTTGACGCGGCTCGCCACACGGCCGGTGTCGGCGGCGGCTTCGCTGATGCCTGTCACGTTGGAGGACATTTGCGAGGTGCCGGCCGAGGCTTCCTGGACGTTGCGGGCGATCTCCCGGGTGGCGAGACCCTGCTGTTCTATCGAGGCCGCGATCGAGGCGGTGATGCCGTTGATCTCGGTGATGGTCTGCGCGATCGCCTCGACGGCGGCGACCGAATTGGTGGTCGATTGCTGCATCTCGCCGACCTTGGCGCTGATCTCCTCGGTCGCCTTCGCGGTCTGGTTGGCGAGGCTCTTGACCTCGGATGCGACCACGGCGAAGCCCCGGCCGGCCTCGCCTGCCCGCGCGGCCTCGATGGTGGCGTTGAGCGCCAGGAGATTGGTCTGCTCGGCGATCTCGCTGATCAGCTTGACCACGTCGCCGATCCGCATCGCCGCATCCGCGAGCGTGCGGATCTCGCTGCCGGCACGATTGGCTTCGTTCACCGCCCGCCCCGTGCTCGCGGTCGAGCCCGCGACCTGGCGACTGATCTCGGCGATCGATGACGCGAGCTGCTCCGCGGCGCTCGCGACGGTGGCGACGTTGCGCGAGGCCTGGTCGGACGCACTGAGCACGCCGGAGGTCTGCCGGCTGGTCTTCTCGGCCGCGGCCGCCATCTGGCCGGCGTCGGATTCAAGCTCAGTTGCCGCGCCCATCAGCGTGCCCGCGACCTGGTCGAGATGCGTGCCGAACTGCTTTGCGAGGTCCGCGATTTCGACCACGCGGCGGCCGAGGCTGTCGGTGCCGGAATTGATGACCGTGGCCGAACGGCGGAACGAGCCGGGTAGTCCGCGTGCGAGGATCTTGCGGAAATGTTTACCGCGGCTCGCATAGTCCATCGACGCCGAAGCTTCCCGCAAATAGGCATCGGTGATGTCGAGCATGTCGTTGACCGACTTCTGAATGGCGCCGATGCGTCCGGCCTGGCGGATGCTGAGGATCCGCGCCTCGAGGTCGCCACGTGCGGCCTTGCGGCACACGTCTGCCGCCTCGTCGACGGCCACCGCCGTGCGATGCTGGCACCAGACGGCATAGGCGAGCAGCGCGACCGTAACGCCTAACAACGCCGCGCCGGAAATTCCGGTTGCCCCAGTCAGCGAGAGCACGAACGCAACGACGGCAAGAACGGATGCGAGCGCGGTCGCTCCCTGCGCCTTAGAGAGAGAGCACAAATTCATCGTAACCGACACCCTGTTGGTTGAGCAGCCCGACCATCGCCTCGAAGCTCGCATGCATGCCGTCCTTGGCATTGGCATGCCGCGCCTCTTCCGCGCACAGCGCCTTGTAGATCGGCTTGATGCGCTCGATCTGCGCCGGATCGGGCTTGCGACGGTTGGAGTGATAGCCGACGATATTGCCACGCTCGTCGAATGTCGGCGTGACGTGGGCGAACACCCAGTAATGGCTGCCGTCCTTCGCGAGGTTGACGACGTAGGCGAAGATCTCCTGTCTGGACTGAACCGTGTCCCACAGCAGCTTGAAGACGGAGCGCGGCATCTCGGGGTGGCGGATCAGGCTGTGGGGCGCACCCATCAGCTCCTGCCAGGAGTACTTCGCCATGCGGATGAAGACATCATTGGCGTAGGTGATGCGGCCCTTGAGATCGGTCTTCGACACGATCAGCTCCTCCTCACCGAGGAGATTTTCCACGCCGGTCGGCCGTATCGTACGCGTCATCGTTGACGAATCCTCACGAAGGGCGAACGCCCCGAATGAGTGGAGCTCGCATCCTCCCAGGGATCACGGCAGAAGATGTTAATCAGGTGTGACCGCGGGAACCCCCGCGATCGCTTGACGGCTCCGTATCATTACTTAGGAGCGTCGCTTGCAGTGCGGTGCTACCGCCGACGCGCAACGACGGGACTACATCGTCGCGCCCAGCACCCACGGCGCGAACTCGGCGCCGCCGAAATCAAAACTCTCGCTCTTGGTTGGCTGTCCGGACGCGGTCTTGAGGATGAGATCGAAAATGCGCTGGCCGCACTGCTGGACGCTCTCCTCGCCTTCGAGGATGGTGCCGCAATTGACGTCCATGTCCTCTTCCATGCGCTTGTACATGGGCGTGTTGGTGGCGAGCTTGATCGAGGGCGCCGGCTTGCAGCCGAACACGCTGCCGCGGCCCGTGGTGAAGCAGACCAGATTGGCGCCGCCGGCGACCTGCCCGGTCGCGGCAACCGGATCGTAGCCGGGCGTGTCCATGAAGACGAAACCCTTCTTGGTGATGGGTTCGGCGTAGCGCAGCACCTCGACGAGGTTGGTGGTGCCGGCCTTCGCCATCGCGCCGAGCGACTTCTCCAAAATGGTGGTGAGACCGCCGGCCTTGTTGCCCGGGCTCGGATTGGCGTTCATCTCGGCGCCTTCGCGCGTCGTGTACTCGTCCCACCAGCGCATGAGATCGACCAGCTTCTCGCCGACCTCGCGGCTGACGGCGCGGCGCGTGAGCAGATGCTCCGCGCCATAGGTCTCCGGCGTCTCCGAAAGGATCACGGTGCCGCCGTGACGTACGATGAGATCGCTGGCCGCGCCGAGCGCTGGGTTGGCGGAGACACCCGAATAGCCATCCGAGCCGCCGCACTGCAGAGCCACGGTGAGCTCGCTCACCGGCACGGACTCGCGCTTGACCTTGTTGGACTCCGCGAGTGCCTCGCGCACGAAGGCGATGCCCGCCTCCACCGTCTTGCGGGTGCCGCCGACCTCCTGGATGTCCATCGCGCGCAGACGTCCTGCGAGCTTCTGCTCCTCCATCAGGCCGCCGATCTGGTTTACCTCGCAGCCGAGGCCGAGCACGATCACATGAGAGAAGTTCACGTGCCGCGCATAGCCGCCGAGCGTGCGGCGGAGCAGCGCCAGGGGCTCGTTCTGCGTCATGCCGCAGCCGGTCTTGTGAGTCAGCGCGACCACGCCGTCGACATTGGGGAAGTCGGCCAGCGGATTGTCGCCGGTGAACGGATTCTTCTTGAAGACGTCCGCGACGAGGCTTGCGACATGCGCGCTGCAATTCACCGATGTGAGGATGCCGATATAGTTGCGCGTGGCGACGCGGCCGTCCGGGCGGCGAATGCCTTCGAAGCTCGCCGGCAGATCGAAATTCGGCGTCGGCTTGACGTCGGCGCAATAGGCATAGTCCTTGGCGAAATCGCCCATGCCGCAATTCTGCACGTGCACGTGCTGGCCCGGCGCGATCGGCGTGGTCGCAAAACCGATGATCTGGCCATAGCGTATCACCGGCTCACCGACTGCGATCGGCTTGATCGCGACCTTGTGGCCGGAAGGAATGCGCTCGACCGTCGTCACGCCGTCGGCCACCAATGTTCCCGGCGGCAGACTCGCGCGCGCGATCAGCACGCCATCATCGGGATGCAGGCGAATGACGGGGCTGATGGTCATGGGAGGTCTCCTATATCGAAACTATCGTGCCCCGGACGCAGCGCAGCGTGAAACGGTGCGCTGCTGAGCCGGGGCCCAGTTGTTTACGTAATGTGCTTCACTGGGTTCTGGGTCCCGGCTCTGCGGAGCGGAGCTACGCGCCGCATCGCGTCCGGGACACAGAGAGAGCTCAGGCCTTGCCGCCGGAATCCTTCCGCGTGGCATTCACCTGCATCTTGGCGTAGGTCGTCATCAGGCCGACCTCGTTCGAGAGCGTCACCAGCTTGAAGCCCATGTTGATGGCGCGCGCGGCACCTTCGGCGCCGCTGCAATGGATGCCGGGGTTGAGGCCGCGCTTGCCGCACTCCTTGATGATCTTCTCGTAGATCGCGAGGATTTCGGGCTCGGTGCGATCGAGCTTCGGTTCGAGGCCGTAGGAGAAGCCGAGGTCGGATGGGCCGATATAGACGCCGTCGATGCCTTCGACGTCGAAGATCGCTTCCATGTTCTCGACCGCGGTCCTGGTCTCCATCATCGGCAGCAGCACGATGTCGTCGTTGGCCGTCTTTTGGTAGGAGCCCGCGGTGCCGTACATGCCGGCGCGGATCGGGCCGTTGGAGCGCACGCCCTTCGGCGGGTACTTGGAATAGGAGACGAGGTTCCTGGCTTCCTGCGGCGTGTTGACCATCGGGCAGATCACGCCATAGGCGCCGCCATCGAGCACCTTGCCAATGATGCCGGGCTCGTTCCAGGGCACGCGGACCATCGGTGTGATCGGGTGCTTGTCCATCGCCTGGAAGCACTGCACCATCGACAGATAATCCTGCACGCCGTGCTGCATGTCGACGGTGACGCTGTCGAAGCCGCATTGCGCAATCATCTCGGCCGAGAAGCCGGAGGGAATCGCGAGCCACGCGTTGACCACGGCCTTGCCCGACTTCCAGATTTCCTTGACCTTGTTCGCCACGTTGCCTTCCTTCTTTGTTTTGGACCGTGTTATTTGGACCGTGTGATTTGGACTATCGTCACCATGACGAGCGTCGCGACAGCACAACCGCTGTTAGCGCGAACTGGCGCGTCGCGCTACGCTCGCAATGACGCAAGACCTATGCGGTCGCCCTCTGGATGCTGACTTCGCTGACGCCGACCTCGCGGGCGGTATTCACTATTGCCGCCCAGGTGTCATCCGGCAAGGGGATGCCGTTTTGGGTCCGCTCAGCCCGGGTTTTCCGCTCGGGATCGCCGGGGATCAGCACCTGATCGACCCCGGCCACCGGCTTGGTGGTACGAATGAAGTCGGCATAGCGCGACACCTCTGCGTCGAAGACATGGGAGGTATCGACCACTTTCGGATCGACGTAGAAGGCCAGCATGCCGTTGGCGAAGCGCCGACCGCCGGACGTGGCCCCGGTTCCGGTCAACGCGCCGCCGAGCAGCTCGCACATGAAGGCAAGGCCCGAGCCCTTGTGCTCGCCGAACGCACGGATCGCGCCCGTTCCCTTGGTGTGATCGCGCGGCCCATCCGGCGTGTAGGGGCCGTAGAGCACGGCCGGCTCCTCGCTCAGGCTGCCGTCGGCATCGACCAGCGCCTCCTTCGGCAACTTCTTGCCGCCGCGGCTTGCGACCAGCACCTTGCCCTCAGCCACGACCGAGGTTGCAAAGTCCAGCACGATCGGATCCTGGCCCTCGCGCGGAATGCCGACGCAATAGGGTGCGGTGGAGAGCCGTTTCTCCACGCCGCCGAACGGCGCCACCAGCAACGAGCCTGCGGCATTGACGAAATGAACCGAGATCAGTCCTTCGGCGGCGGCCATCTCGGCCCAATCGCCGACCCGGCCGATATGGCCGGCATTGCGCAGCGCGACTGCGGCAAGTCCCGCCTTCCTGCACTTCTCGATGCCGATCCGGACCGCTTGCGGCGTCACGGTCTGGCCGTAGCCGAACTTGCCGTCGATCACCGCGAGCGAAGGCGTGTCGAGCACCAATTCGGCGTTCTGGTTGGGCACGACCGCGCCGGACTTCTGCCAGCGAATATAGACGGGGACGCGGATCACGCCGTGGCTGTCATGGCCGGTCAGATTCGCCGTGGTTAGATAAGTGGCGATGCGCCTGGCTTCGTCAGGCGACGACTGCGCATGCGCGAAGACCTCGGTGACGAAGTCGATCAGCTTCTGAACCTGGATGGTGACCATGAGGGTCTGTTTGCCTCTACCTCGGCGCCGATTTTGCAGTCATCGGCTTGAGCGGCACTTGAGCGAAAAAATGCGGCGATGTCCATGATTGTTGCCGCGCGCTTGCGCATATCAGCTTTCACCCCTCGGCACTTGCCTCCTCGCCCGCGCCGAGCCCTGCGAGACTTTGTTCGAGCTCGCCGAGCATCTCCTGCAACTCGACGAGCTTGCGTGCGCCAAAGCGGCGCGTGATCTCCGCATAGATCGCTTCGGAGGATGGCGCCACGGAGGCCATCAGCTTCACGCCCTTTTCCGAGATCGAGACCATGCTGCGGCGCTGGTCCGCCTTCGCGGTCTTGCGCTCGATCAAATTGCGCGCCTCCAGATCACGCAGGATCCGCGACAGGCTTGGTCCGAGCAGGAACGCGGTGCGCGCCAGTTCCGTGACCTCGACCGTGTCGATCGCCGCGAGCGCGCGCAGAATGCGCCATTGCTGCTCGGTCAGGCCATGCTCGCGCAGCGAAGGACGGAATTGCCGCATCACCGCTTCGCGCGCCCGCAGAAGCGACATCGGCAGCGAGCGCGAGAAGTCGCGCATCGGCACCTGCCGGACGGCGGGCTCGCTTCCGTTCGCAGGATCAGCCGGTCTTTTCACCATGACGCCCCTTCATGCCGCAAAACGTTTGCAGTGCAGCAAGCCAATTTGCGATTGACGCATTCACTTAACATGTTAAGTATCTTCCCGCACCACGGTTTGTAAGATCACACATGGCGCTTTCCAACGACGATATCCG
Source organism: Bradyrhizobium sp. WSM4873 (assembly GCF_055811355.1). Classification (NCBI taxonomy): domain Bacteria; kingdom Pseudomonadati; phylum Pseudomonadota; class Alphaproteobacteria; order Hyphomicrobiales; family Nitrobacteraceae; genus Bradyrhizobium; species Bradyrhizobium sp. WSM4873. The sequence continues at coordinate 40,682 of NZ_JBVVPS010000018.1, forward strand.
AGCTTGCGCGAACCGTCTGCATCAGGCGGAAAAGACCCGTACACAGATCCGGCAGCTCTCGCAGGACTTTCCCGACATCAGCATCGCTGACGCCTACGCGATTCAGAAGGCCTGGGTCGACGTCAAGATCGCCGAGGGGCGCATCGTCAGGGGACACAAGATCGGCCTGACCTCGAAGGCGATGCAGAGCGCGCTCGGCATCAACGAGCCGGATTCCGGCGTGTTGCTCGACGACATGTTCTTTGCCGATGGTGGCCTCGTCCCGACCGAGCGCTTCATAGCCACGCGCGTGGAAGCCGAGCTCGCCTTCGTCATGAGCAAGCGCCTCGCGGGCCCCGACTGCACGCTGTTCGACGTGCTCAACGCCACCGACTTCGTGGTGCCGGCGCTGGAGATTCTGGACACGCGGATCGAGCGCGTCGATCCCCGGACCAAGGCGACGCGAAAGATCTTCGACACCATTGCCGATAACGCGGCCAATGCCGGCATCGTGCTCGGCGGACGGCCGATCCGCCCGCTTGACGCCGATCTGCGCTGGATCGGTGCGTTGTGTTTCAAGAACGGCCAGCTCGAAGAGACCGGCCTTGCCGCCGGCGTGCTCAATCATCCCGCAACGGCCGTTGCCTGGCTCGCCAACAAGATCGCACCGCTCGGCCTTGCGCTCGAGCCCGGGCAGGTCGTGCTCGCGGGCTCCTTCATCCGTCCGATCGAGACCCGCAAGGGCGACACAATTCAAGCCGATTATGGCGCCTACGGCTCGGTGAGCTGCTACTTCGCCTAGACGAACAAAAAGACAGGGAGTGAAACCGCGATGCCGCATTTCACGATCGAATATTCGGCCAATCTAGACGACCGCTTCGACATCGGCGCGGCGTGCGAGGTGGTGCGCAAGGCGGCGGTCGAGACCGGTATCTTCCCGCTCGGCGGCATCCGCGTCCGCGCCGTCAAATGCGAGCATTATGCGATTGCGGACGCGCGGCAGGACTACGGCTTTCTCGACATGGTGCTGCGCATTGGCGAAGGCCGAGACCTCTCCACCCGCAAGAAAGCCGGCGAGCACGTCTTCCAGGCGCTCTCCAAACATCTCGATCCCGTGTTCGCTGCGAGCAAGTTCGCCCTCTCGTTCGACATGCAGATCAACGACAAGGACACGAGTTGGAAGCGCAACAACATCCACGACGCTCTGAAAGCGGAGGCCGCCCATGGATAAGCCCACGCCGAAAACCGATGTGTTCCAGGCCAACCGCGACCGCGTCGCGCCGCTGCTGAAGACGCTGCGGGCCGACGGCATCGGCCACATGATCGACGGCAAGATCGTGCCGTCGATCTCGGGCGAAACTTTCGAGACCAAGTCGCCGGTCGACGGCGCGACGCTCGCAAGCGTCGCCCGCGGCAACGCCGAGGACGTCGATCGCGCCGCGACCGCTGCCGCACTCGCCTTCAAATCCTGGCGCGACATGGGCCCAGCGATGCGGAAGAAGCTGCTGCATCGCGTCGCCGACGCCATCGAGGACAATGCCGAGGACATCGCGGTGCTCGAATGCATCGACACCGGCCAGGCCTATCGCTTCATGGCAAAGGCCGCGATCCGCGCCGCCGAGAATTTCCGCTTCTTCGCCGACAGGTGCGGCGAGGCTCGCGACGGCCAGAATACGCCGAGCGACGAGCATTGGAACGTCTCGACCCGCGTGCCGATCGGGCCGGTCGGCGTGATCACGCCGTGGAATACGCCGTTCATGCTCTCGACCTGGAAGATCGCCCCTGCCCTCGCCGCCGGCTGCACCGTCGTGCACAAGCCGGCGGAGTGGTCGCCGGTCACGGCGGCTATCCTTGCGAAGCTCGTCAAGGAAGCCGGCGTGCCCGACGGCGTGCTCAACACCGTGCACGGTTTTGGCGAAGAAGCCGGCAAGGCATTGACCGAGCATCCCGCCATCAAGGCGATCGGCTTCGTCGGCGAAAGCTCGACCGGCTCGGCAATCATGGTTCAGGGCGCTCCGACCTTGAAACGCGTGCATTTCGAGCTCGGCGGCAAGAACCCCGTGATCGTGTTCGACGACGCCGATCTCGACCGCGCGCTCGATGCCGTCGTGTTCATGATCTACTCGCTCAACGGCGAGCGCTGCACGTCGTCGAGCCGCCTGCTGATCCAGGCCGGCATCGCCGAAAAGTTCATCGAGAAACTGACCGCGCGGGTAAGAGCCCTGAAGGTCGGCCATCCCCTCGATCCCGCAACCGAGATCGGGCCGCTGATCCACGAGCGGCATCTGGCGAAGGTTTGCTCGTATTTCGACGTCGCACGCCAGGACGGCGCGACGATCGCGGTCGGCGGCAAGGCCTATGACGGCCCGGGCGGCGGACATTATGTCGAGCCGACCCTGGTGACCGGCGCGCATGGCAAGATGCGCGTGGCGCAGGAAGAGGTGTTCGGCCCCTTCCTCACCGTGCTGCCCTTCAAGGACGAAGCTGACGCGATCGAGATCGCCAACGACATCCGCTATGGCCTGACCGGCTATGTCTGGACCAACGATCTCGGCCGCGCGTTGCGTGTCGCGGATGCGCTGGAGGCCGGCATGATCTGGCTGAACTCGGAAAACGTCCGCCATTTGCCGACGCCGTTCGGCGGCATGAAGGCCTCAGGCATCGGGCGCGACGGCGGCGATTATTCGTTCGATTTCTACATGGAAACCAAGCACGTCTCGCTGGCGCGAGGCACGCACAAGATTCAGAAGCTGGGAATCTAACTGTCATTCCGGTGCGGCTCGAAGAGCCGAACCCGGAATCCATCGCGCAGCAGAGTTCGTGGAAGAATGGATTCCGGGCTCGCGCTCCGCGCGCGCCGGAATGACAAGAGCCGAGAGGGGAAACGCAATGCCCGTACCGCAACATGTCTTCGAGCCGCCGTTCAACATCATCCGCTCCAGCCACGCTGTGCTGGACGTTACAGACCTGAAGCTCAGCCGCGAGTTCTATGAAAGCGTTGTTGGCCTGCATGTCGAGGACGCCGACGACAAGGTCGTCTACTTGCGCGCCGCCGAGGAGCATCAGCATCACTCGCTGGTGTTGCGCAAGGCGGCGGCGCCCGCCTGCAACCGCCTCGGCTTCAAGGTCGGCAATGACGGGGATCTGGACAAGGCTGCCGCGTTCCTGTCCGAGAACGGCCTTGGCTACGCCTTCGTCGATCAACCATTCCAGGGCCGCACGCTGCAGTTCACCGACCCCTTCGGCTTCCAGATCGAGCTGTATGCGTCGATGGACCGGCGGCCGCATCTGCTGCGCCGCTACGATCTCTACAGGGGCTGCCATCCGCAGCGGCTCGACCATTTCAACGTGTTCGCCGCCGAGGTGCAGGACACCGTCGAATTCTATGCCCGGCTCGGCTTTCGCCTCACCGAATACGCCGAGGAGGACGGACCGAACGGGCGCATCGCCGCCGCCTGGATGCATCGCAAGGGCAATGTCCACGATTTTGCGATCACCAACGGCAAGGGCCCGCGGCTGCACCACTTCGCGTACTGGACGCCGACGGCGATGAACATCATCCATCTCTGCGACGTCATGGCCTCGCAGGGCTTCGTGAAGAACATCGAGCGCGGCCCGGGTCGCCACGGCATCTCGAATGCGTTCTTCCTCTACGTCCGCGACCCCGACGGACACCGGCTCGAGCTCTACACCAGCGACTATTTCACCGGCGATCACGACCACGAGCCGCTGCGCTGGTCGCTGCGCGATCCGCGTCGCCAGACATTGTGGGGCGCGCCTGCCCCGCGCTCCTGGTTCGAGCAGGGCTCGCCGTTCTCCGGGCAAGCCGTGCGTGAGCCGAAGTTCGTGGCCGATGTGCTGGTGGCGGATTAAGCAATGACACTCCCTCGCCTCGCCACCTATTCCGTCAACGGCGCCGTCAGCTACGGCGCCGTCGTTGACGGTGGCATCGTCGATCTCTCCGCGCGCCACGCCAAAGACTATCCGACGCTGCGCGAGGTGATCGCGGCGGGAAAGCTCGCGAGCCTCGCCGAGGAGGCCGCCAGCCGCACGCCCGATCACGCGCTCGGTGACATCATCTGGCTGCCGCCGGTGCCCGCGCCGGAAAAGATCATCTGCATCGGCGTCAACTACCCCGACCGCAATGCCGAGTACAAGGACGGCCAGGACGCGCCGAAATATCCGAGCATGTTCATGCGGAGCCCACGCTCCTTCGTCGGCCACGACACGCCGCTGGTGCGCCCGCGCGCCTCCGCGCAGCTCGACTATGAGGGCGAGATCGTGCTGGTGATCGGCAAGGCCGGCCGGCACATTGCGGAAAGTTCGGCGCTCGATCACATCGCCGCGATCACGCTCTGCAACGAGGGCTCGGTGCGCGACTGGCTGCGCCATGCCAAGTTCAACGTCACGCAGGGCAAGAACTTCGATTCCAGCGGCAGCCTCGGCCCGTGGCTGGTGCCCTACACGCAGGAATCGCAGATCGCCGACATCCGCCTCACCACGCATGTCAACGGCGAGCTGCGACAGGACGACCGCACCAGCCGGCTGATGTTTCCGTTCCGCTATCTCATCAGCTATATCTCGACCTTCGCAACGCTCGTTCCCGGCGATATCATCGTCACAGGCACGCCGACGGGCGCCGGCGCCCGATTCGATCCGCCGCGTTATCTGAAGCCCGGCGATGTTATCGAAGTCGCGGCCGAGGGCATCGGAACCTTGCGAAACGGCGTCGTCGACGAAGCCTGAACAATGATTGAAATGGAATAATGCCATGACCACCCTCACCGGCGGCGAAGCGATCGTAAGCGGCCTTGTCGCCCATGGCGTCGACACCGTGTTCGGCCTGCCCGGCGCGCAGGTCTACGGCCTGTTCGACGCCTTCCATCAGGCGCAGCTCAAGGTGATCGGCGCGCGGCACGAGCAGGCCTGCGGCTACATGGCGTTCGGCTATGCGCGTTCCAGCGGCAAGCCCGGCGTGTTCAGCGTGGTGCCGGGTCCCGGCGTGCTCAACGCAAGCGCGGCACTGCTCACCGCCTTCGGCTGCAACGAACCGGTGCTGTGCGTCACCGGCCAGGTGCCGACGCAATTTCTCGGCAAGGGCCGCGGCCATCTGCACGAGATGCCGGACCAGCTCGCGACCCTGCGCACCTATGTGAAATGGGCGGATCGGATCGAATATCCCGGCAACGCGCCGACCACGGTCGCGCGCGCCTTCCAGGAGATGACGTCCGGACGGCGTGGCCCCGCCTCGGTCGAGATGCCCTGGGACGTCTTCACCCAGCGCGCGGATACAGCCGCAGCACAGGTGCTGGCGCCCTTGCCTGCGCCGCTGCCTGATCCTGACATGATCAAGCAAGCGGCCGCGCTGATCAGGAACAGCAAGGCGCCGATGATCTTCGTCGGCAGCGGCGCGATCGAGGCGCGCGAGGAGATTCTCGAACTCGCCGAGATGATCGACGCTCCTGTCGTCGCCTTCCGCAGCGGCCGCGGCATTGTCTCCAATGCGCACGAGCTTGGGCTGACCATGGCGGCAGCCTACAAGCTGTGGCCGACAACCGATTTGATGATCGCGATCGGCACGCGCGCCGAGCTGCCGGCGTCGGGCTTCCGCTGGCCGTACCAGCCGAAGGGGCTGAAATCCATTCGTGTCGATATCGATCCGGCCGAGATGCGCCGGCTCGCCTCCGATGTCGCTGTCGTCGCCGACGCCAAAGCCGGCGCGGCCGATCTCGTCGCCGCCGTGAAGAAGGCCGGCTATGCCAGGACGAGCGGCCGGCGGGGAGAGATCCGCGAGGCGACTGCAACGGCGCAAGCCGAGATCCAGCGCATCCAGCCGCAGATGGCGTATCTTAACATCCTGCGCGAGGTGCTGCCGGCGAACGCTATCGTGACCGATGAATTGTCGCAGTTCGGTTTCGCCTCCTGGTACGGTTTTCCGATCTACGAGCCGCGCACCTTCATCACATCAGGCTATCAGGGCACACTCGGCTCAGGCTTCCCGACCGCGCTCGGCGCCAAGGTCGCCAATCCCGACAAGCCGGTGGTGGCGATCACCGGCGACGGCGGCTTCATGTTCGGCGTGCAGGAGCTCGCCACCGCGGTGCAGTTCAACATCGGCGTGGTGACGCTGGTGTTCAACAACAACGCCTACGGCAATGTCCGCCGCGACCAGCGCGAGCGCTTCGACGGCCGCGTGGTGGCGTCCGATCTGGTCAACCCGGATTTCGTCAAGCTCGCGGAATCCTTTGGTGTCGCGGCAGCGCGCGTCACCGCGCCGGATCAGTTCAAGGCGGCGATGGAGAAGGCGCTGGCCTATGGCGGACCGTATCTGATCTCCGTGGAAGTGACGCGGGATTCGGAAGTCAGCCCGTGGGCGTTCATTCACCCGCCGAAGCCTTGAGGTGAACGCCGCCCTGTAGCCGCGCCGCCGCGATCACCAGCAAGCCCGCGCCTGCGACCGCCCAGCAGGCGACCGGGGCCCAGTGCAGCAGCGGCGCGTATTCAGGCATTTTCTGCAAGCCGCCAGCGACCGCCGCCATCCGCGCCAAGGTCCCGAGTGCGAGCGCCGAGAAAACGAGGCCGGTCACCTTTCCTTCCGCGCCGGTCGAGCCGATGGACAACGCGGCCGAGATCGCGCTCATCAGCATGCAGCCCCACGCCGCTCCGGCGAGAAACTGCGCGACGATCAGCGTGTTGAGGCTGCCGGCGAATTCGGCCCCAGCGATCGCGGCCGCTCCAAGCAGTCCGGCCGCGCCCATCACGATCACGCCGCCACGGTGCTTGACGACGAGGCTTGCCGGAAACAGCGCAATGTTGAAGCCGATCCAGAACACCGGCATCAGCCATTGCAGCTCATCCGGCTGGGCAAAGCGCAGGTAGAACGGCGCGCTGTTCAGAGCGAAGTGCAATTGATACCCGAGCGCGAGCGCCACCATCGCGACGATGAAGGCGATCGGCACGAGGCCAAGCGGCTTTGCTGCCTCGGCCGGTGTCGGCGGCGCGGTGTCGCGGGCCACCTCGTGCTCGATCCTTGACAGTCCGAGCGCGGTCAGCAGCAGCACTGCGCTCGATATCACGAAGGGTAGCCGCGCGTCGTGCTCGCGCAGCACCACGCCAAGATAGGGCGAGACCGCGCCAGCGATGCCATAGCCGAGCATCGCGAGCGCGGCGAGGAACGGCACCTGCGGCCGGGCGCGGTATTTGCCGAGCAAGGTCAGCGGAGGCGCGCGCATCGCGGACGAGGTGATCGACCAGACCACGATCAGCGCAATAAACCAACCCTGCGCGGCCATGCCGCGTCCCGCGACGAAGGGCAGCGCGACAAACGCGCCGCAGGAGATCGCGGCCACGAGCCCGACGAACAGGCCAAGCCTGCCGAGATGGGGAGCGATCTTGTCGGCGGTGATCCCCATCGCGGTGTCAGCGATGGTGAAGATCGCCTGGTCCAGCATCAGGATGAGGATGACGGCTGATGGCGCGATGCCGACCTCAGCGGCGAGCTTTGGCAGATAGATGACGTAGGTGGTCCAGCCAAGCGTGAACGCCAGTTGCAGCACGGCTAGATACAGGCCGGTGCGGTTGGCCGCGCCGGTGCCGGCCGAGAGCTGTGTGGTCGCCATATTGCCTCCCCCCGCCGGAAGCTTAGACGAGCGGGCGCCGCGAGGAAACGCGTCAGCGGACTTTTCGGAACGTCAAATTGATCCGCTTGCGCCCGAGCAACGCATGCTCGCCGTCGGCGAGCGGCGCCACGCCGTGATAAGCGAGCCGTGACGGCCCGCCCCAGACCACGACATCGCCATGGACCAAGCGGAAGCGGCGCGGCTTGTCGTTGCGTGCCAGGCCGCCGAACAGGAAGGTCGCAGGCAGGCCGAGCGAGACCGAGACGATTGGCGCTGAATAATCCAGCTCGTCCTTGTCCTGATGCAATGACAGCCGCGTGCCGGGCTCGTAGCGGTTGACGAGGCACGCGTCGGGCGCGAAGCCTGTAAAGCCGCCCTGCTCCGCCGCGCGGCGGGCGAGATCACGGAGCACCGGCGGCATCGCCGGCCATGGCGCGCCGGTCCGCGGATCGACGGGATCATAGCGATAGCCGGTATGATCGGTGATCCAGCCGCGCTCGCCGCAATTGGTCATGGCGACCGACATCAGGTGCCCGCCGGGCGTGGTCATCCGCCGGAACGGCGATTGCGCCACGATGGCACGCACGGCTTCGATCAACTCGCTTTCGATCGCCTTGACGAAACCGCGCAGCAGAACGGCGCCGTCGGCGATCTCCTCGCGCGACGGCTGGGCTTCGGCGACATTGTCGAACAAATCCGCCATCAGCGGCAGCGTTTATTTCGCATCGTGAAAGATCACACCTAGTGTGTGGCGCTGGCCAGAGCGAATCCGGCTGACGCCATGGCGCAGGTTAACGCGGTAGGTGCCCCGTGTCCCCTGCACCGGGCGGTGATGCACAGCGAAGGCCACCGCGTCGCCCTGCGCGAGCGGAACCACCTCGGCGCGGGACTGCATGCGCGGACGCTGCTCGGTCAGCACGAACTCGCCGCCGGTGAAATCGCGGCCCGGTTCGGACAAGAGGATCGCCACCTGCAATGGGAACACGTGCTCGCCATAGAGATCCTGATGCAGGCAGTTGAAATCGCCCGTCTCGTATTGCAGCAGCAGCGGCGTCGGCCGCGTCTGCCCGGCCTCGTGGCAGCGCTTCAGGAACGCCGCATGCGCGGCCGGATAGCGGATGTCGATCCCCATCGCCTCGTTCCAGCGATTGGCGACGCCCTGGAGATGCGCGTAGAGCGCCGGGCGGAGCTGCGCGATCAGGTCGGGCAGCGGATAGGAGAAATATTTGTACTCGCCGCGGCCAAAGCCGTGGCGGCCCATGACGATGCGGCTGCGGAAGTTGGCGTCGTCGGGATAGAGCGCGGCGACGGTGCGGCATTGCTCCGGCGTGAACAGCCCCTTCAGGACAGCGCAGCCCTGGGTATCGAGCTCGCCTGTGATCTGCGGCCAGTCGAGGGCATCGACGTGGGCGACGAGGTCGGCTGTCGGAGATTGAGCCGATTTGCGCGCTGTTGCTGTCATGGCACTGATCTTCGCAGGACCGCCCCGTCCTCTACCACCCGATTTCCGACTCTCTCCCCGTCATTGCGAGCGGAGCGAAGCAATCCAGAATCCCTCAGCGGAACCAGTCTGGATTGCTTCGTCGCATGGGCTCCTCGCAATGACGGCGGAGAGAGTTCCGCTGGCAATGACCGTGGGGCGTATCAGCCCCGCACCGGCAGCGTCACCACGTCGTAGCCGTGCTTGATCGTGCGCTTCAGCACGGGGTCTTCCAGCTCGAAATCGAAGCGGTCGGCGGGGCGGATACCGCCTTTCGCCGCAAACGTACCGCCGAACATGGCGCAGCCGTCGGGGAATTTCCCACCCTCGAAACCGCGCGCGATCAAGTCGTCGACCGGGAGCATCGCGTCGAGCGTGCCCTCCTGGTAGAGCACGCGCTCGCCGTTGATGGTGGCCCAGGAGCGCAGGATCATCCTGTCCCAATGGCCGATGACGTCCTCGAGCTCCCACAGCGTGGATGCGACCGGCTTGTCGCACATCTGCTTGGAAACCGTGACGTTGTAGGCTTCGACCTTGCGGTCGGTGTGGTCGGAGCCGCAACCGACAAAAATGCGGCCCTGCCAGCCGATCAGCACGAACTCGACCTCGCCGCTGGAATCGCCGCCGGTGCACTCGATGCTGTCTTCCATCGTCAGGCGCCGCGCCGAGGCGCGATAGTAGATCGGCGTCGAGGCCGGCGGGGCGATACCCATCTCCTGCAGCTCGGCAATGTGCTTATCGCGCGCAACCGGATCGCGGCCGGTCCAGCCGGCGATGACCATCTGGTCGATTGCCAGCGTCAGCGGCGTGGTGGTGTCCTGGGCATCGACGGTGAAAGTCAGGTCAAACACGAATAACGGCCTCCACGCCGGCAGCAAGCTCGAAGATACGGCGGTCCGATCCGCCCGCGCCCGCCAGCATCAGGCCGACGGGAATCTCGCCCTCGCGATGCGCCGGCAGCGAGATGGCGCAGCCGTCGATCATGTTGATCAGGGTGCAGTTCCGGAGCGCCCGCAGGTTTTCCCTGGTGAACGCCTTGTCGTCGGCAAGGTCCGAAATTTTCGGCGGCGTGTTGGCGGTGGTCGGCAGCACCAGCGCGTCATAGGGCGCGATGCGCGCATTGACGCGGGCGATCAGCGAGCGGCGCTCGTTGAGAAGATCGATGTAGTCCGCCGCACTCTGCGCCTCGCCACGCATGATGCGCACGGAGACTCTGGGATCGTAGACGTCGCCCTTGGACGTGAGGAGGTAGCGATGCCAGGCATAGCTTTCGGAAGCCGCAAAGCCACCCTTGGCGTTCATCGGCCCGATGTCGTGGAATTCGGCCATCTCGATGCGCTCGATGATCGCACCGTGTTCGGCAAGGCTCTTGAGCGCCCGCTCGAATGTCGCGGCCACAGCCGCATCGAGGTCGTCGAGCACGATCGTGGTCGGCACCGCCAGCCGCATGCCCTTGACCGGGCGAGGCTTCGGCGGGGCGATCGGCTCGTTGGCGAGCACGGCATCGAGAATGGCACAGCAACTGACCGATCGTGCCAGCGGACCGATGCTGTCGAGCGAGAACGACAGCGGCACAGCCCCATCGAGCGGCACGCGCCGCTGCGTCGGCTTGTAGCCGACGATACCGTTATAGGCCGCCGGAATCCGGCAGGAGCCGCCGGTGTCGGTGCCGAGTGCGCCATGCGCCATGCCGTCGAGCACGGAGACCGCGGCGCCCGAGGACGAACCGCCGGGCACGTGGCCCTCGGCCCGGTTCCAGGCGCCCTTTGGCGTGCCGTAATGCGGATTGATGCCGATGCCGGAATAGGCGAACTCGGTCATGTTGGTGCGCCCGATCACGACAAAGCCGGCCTTGCGCAGCCGCGCCACCGTGGGGGCATCCTGTTCGGCCGGCGAGGAATCGTCGAGCGCGCGGGAGCCGGCGCGCGTCACCTGGCCCTTGATGTCGAAGAGATCCTTGATCGAGACCGGGATACCGGCATAGCGCGATGGCGCCGCCTTCACCTTGCGCAACCCGTCCATCGCATCCGCCGCAGCGAGCGCGGCATCCTTGTCGACATGGATGAAGGCACGCTGCCCCTCGCCGGCCGGATCGCCGATTTTGGCGAGGCACGCCTCGACCAGCTTGCGGGAGGTGGTGCGGCCGCTTTCGAGGTCTTCGGCGAGCTTCTTCAGTGTCGAAAAATCAGGCATGTCTGTCTCACGGAATATTTGCGCGCAATGTATAGCGCTGCCTCACTTCGACACAAGCATTGTGCGCATGATGGCATGCATGCGCATTGCTGGACCGTTGACGCGCCATGGTCGATTGTCGCATCAAGATCGCAACAGCCGGGCTCAGCTTGGCCTTGGGAGGACCTGCCGAGATGGCCGAACCGCAGCGCGCGCGACCGAAACCGACGCCGGAGACCCAGCATTTCTGGGACGGCACCAGAGCGGGCGAGTTGCGCCTGCAGCGCTGCGACGCCTGCGCGCATGTCTATTTCCCGCCTCGCCCGTTCTGCCCGTCCTGCGCCTCGCGCAAGGTCAGCATCTTCAAGGCGAGCGGCAAGGGCTTTCTCTACAGCTACGTGATCAACCACCGTCCCGCCGCGCCCGGCTTCACGCCGCCTTACGCCATCGCGGTGGTCGAGCTCGACGAGGGGCCGCGGATGATGAGCAACATCATCGACTGCCCGCAGACGCCGGAGGCGCTCGAGCTCGACATGAAGCTCGAGGTCACCTTCGAGGCACTCGACGACAAGATCACCCTTCCCGTATTCCGTCCGGCGAAGGGGTAAGCCCATGCGCAGCAACCAGGTTGCCGTCGTCGGCGCGGCCGAGACCACCGAGCTCGGTGTCATCCCCAACGCCTCGCAGCTCCAGCTTCACGCGGATGCGGCGCTCAATGCCATCGCCGATGCCGGACTGAAGCTGTCGGACATCGACGGCTTCGCCACCGCGGTCGAAACGCCGCAGCAGGTCTGCCACTATCTCGGCATCAAGCCGACCTGGGTGGACGGCACCTCGGTCGGCGGCTGCTCCTTCATGCTGCACGTCCGCCATGCGGCCGCGGCAATCGAGGCCGGCCTGTGCAAGACCGTGCTGATCACCCATGCCGAGAGCGGCAAGTCGATGATCGGCAAGGCGCCGCGTTCAATCCCCGCCGACAGCCTGCAAGGCCAGTTCGAGGCGCCGTTCGGCGTCTACGGCCCGCCCAGCATGTTTCCGATCCCCGTGCTGCGCTTCATGAAGACCTATGGCATCACGCACGAGCAGCTCGCCTCGGTCGCAGTGGTGCAGCGGGAATGGGCGGCGAAGAATCCGCGTGCGATGATGAAGGATCCGATCACGGTCGCAGACGTCCTCAACTCGCGCATGATCGCCTATCCGTTCCGCCTGCTGCAATGCTGCCTCGTCACCGACGGCGGCGGCGCGCTGATCCTGACCTCGGCGGACCGTGCCCGGGATTTTCCGCGCAAGCCGGTCTACATCATGGGCACCGGCGAGAGCGTGGAGACGCCGATGGTCAGCCAGATGGAGACGTTCAACTCCTCGCGCGCGTTCAAGACCGCGGGACCGCTGGCGTTCAGGGAGGCTGGCATCGCGCACAAGGACGTCGATCATCTCATGATCTACGACGCGTTTGCGCATCTACCGCTGTTTGGCCTCGGCGATCTCGGCTTCATGCCGCATGAGGAGACCGGCAAGTTCATCGCCGACGGCAACACCCGCCCCGGCGGCAAGCTGCCGCTCAACACCAATGGCGGCGGCTTGAGCTACATGCATTCCGGCATGTACGGCATGTACGCGCTTCAGGAGAGCGTGCGGCAGATGCGCGGTATTGCGCCGGCGCAGGTCGCCAACGCGAAGATTTCGCTGTGCCACGGCGTCGGCGGCATGTTCGCCGCGTCGGGCACGATCGTGTTTACGAACGAGAGGTAATCCAAATGACGAAATCACTCCAAGACAAGGTCATCATCGTCACCGGCGCAGGCCGCGGCATCGGACGGGAGATCGCGCTGCTCTGCGCTGGCGAGGGCGCCAAGGTCGTCGTCAACGATCCCGGCGTCGCCGCTGACGGCGCCGGCACCAGCGCAGCGCCAGCCGAGGAGGTGGTCGAGGAGATCAAGAAGCGCGGCGGCACCGCCGTCGCCAATTTCGAGTCGGTGGCCGAAGCCATCCCCGCCAGCAAGATCGTGAAGACCGCAACCGATCATTTCGGCCGGCTCGACGGCGTCGTCAACAATGCCGGCATCCTGCGCGACATGATCTTCCACAAGATGAGCGTGGAAGCGTTCGAGGCCGTCATCAAGGTTCACCTGATGGGCTCGTTCTACGTCAGCCACGCCGCGGCGCGGATCTTCCGCGAGCAGGAGTCCGGATCGTTCGTGCACTTCACCTCGACCTCCGGCCTGATCGGCAACTTCGGCCAAGCCAATTACGCCGCCGCCAAGCTCGGCATCGTCGGCCTGTCGAAGTCGATTGCGCTCGACATGGGCCGCTTCAACGTTCGCTCCAACTGCGTCTCGCCGTTCGCCTGGACCCGCATGATCGGCACCATCCCGACCGAGACCGAAGCCGAGAAGGCGCGCGTCGAGAAGATCAAGCAGATGGGCCCGGAGAAGATCGCGCCGGTCTGCGCCTATCTGCTCTCTGATGCCGCAAAGGACGTCTCCGGGCAGATCTTTGGCGCGCGCATGAACGAGCTGTTCCTGTTCAGCCAGAACCGCCCGCTGCGCTCGGTGCATCGGAGCGAAGGCTGGACCCCGCAATCGATCGCGGAGCACGGCATGCCGGCGCTGAAGGGATCGTTCTACAAGCTCGACCGCTCCGCCGACATCTTCCCGTGGGATCCCGTGTAAGGAATCTCGTCTGACCGTATTTCCGGCATTTCTGCCCTGCAATCTCCGGTTATCTTAGTCCGGAGATCGCTCCGCTTTACGCCCGATTGCTGGCGGATCATTTCCTCCCAACACAACTTTGGGAGGAAACCATGACAAGAATACTGACCGACTCCGACGACACGACTGCAAGCAGCGGCCTCGCCCGCCGCACTCTGCTCAAGGGCGCCGCGACCGTTGCCGCATCCGCCCTGCTCGCCTCGAACGCCGACGCTCGTGACTTCGGCGCCAATGCCGAGCCGCAGCGCTATCCCGACCCGGATATCGTTGCCATCGATCCCAAGCGCTTCAAGGCCAAGGTCGGCAACACCGCAATCAAGCGGCTCTATACCGGCTGCCTGTGGGCGGAAGGACCGGCGTGGAATGCGCAAGGGCAATATCTGGTCTGGAGCGACATCCCTGCCAACCGCCAGCTGCGCTACCTCGACGACGATGGCCACATCTCCGAACAGTTCCACAAGCCGTCGAACGAGGCCAACGGCAACTCGTTCGACACCGAGGGCCGGCAGATCAGCGCGGAGCGCACCCGCCTCGTCCGCTACGAGCATGACGGTTCGGTCACGACGCTGGCCGAACAGGCCAACGGCAAGCCGCTCAACGGCCCCAACGACATGGTGGTGCATCCCAACGACAAGGCGATCTGGTTCACCGATCCCGGTTATGGCGCGATCAGCATCTACGAGGGCAAGCTTGCCAATACCGGCTCGCTGCAGCCGTATCAGAAGGAAGCGGTTTATCGCATTGATCCGCAGAGCGGCCAGGTCGCGAAGGTGGCCGACGAGCCGTTCAAGCCGAACGGCATCGCTTTCAGTCACGACTACAAGAAGCTCTATGTCTGCGACACCGGCATCACGCACTATCCCGAAGCCAAGAACGTGGTGTGGTCGTACGACATCGACGGGACGAAGCTGTCGAACCCGAAGAAGCTGATCGACATGACCCTCGACGGCAAATCAGGCTTTCCGGACGGCCTGCGCGTCGATACCGAGGGCAACATCTGGGTGGGCGCCGGCTGGGTCGGCCCCGGCTATGACGGCGTGCAGGTGTTCGCGCCGAACGACGGCGCGCGCATCGGGCAGATCCTGTTGCCCGAGACCTGCGCCAATGTCTGCTTCGGCGGCAAGAAGCGCAACCGCCTGTTCATGACCGCGAGCCAGTCGCTCTATGCGGTGTATGTGGAAACGCAGGGCGCGCACTTCTGTTGAGGCCGTGCTCTCACCACGCGTCATGGCCGGGCTTGTCCCGGCCATCCACGACCTTACGCGCTGCACCTAGAACGTGGATGCCCGGGACGAGCCCGGGCACGACGACTGAGGGTGGGTCGCCTTACCCCGTATTCCTCAACCCCGCCGAGATCCCGTTGATCGTCAACTGAATCCCCCGCAGCACCTGTTCGTCCGGGTTCTGCGCGCGGTGCTCTTTCAGCAATTCGACCTGCACATGGTTGAGCGGGTCGAGATAGGGGAAGCGGTGGCGCACCGAGCGTTCCAGCAGCGGGTTGCCTTGCAGCAGCCGGTCCTGCCCCATGATGTCCAGCAGCGTCTCGATGCAGGAATGCCATTCGCGACGGATGCGACCGAAGATCTTTTCGCGGAGCGCTTCGTCGGGCACGAGCTCGGCATAGCGCGAGGCTATCGCGATCGAGCTTTTCGCCAGCACCATGTCCATGTTCGACAGCAGCATGCGGAAGAACGGCCATTCCTTGTAGAGCTCTTTGAGGAACGGCATGCCCTTGTCGGGATGCTCCGCGATCCATTGCTCGACCGCGCTGCCAAAGCCGTACCAGCCCGGCAGCATCAGGCGGCATTGCGCCCAGGAGAACACCCAGGGAATCGCGCGCAAATCCTCGATCGCACGCGTCTTCTTGCGTGAGGCCGGGCGGCTGCCGATGTTCAGCGTCGCGATCTCGTTGATGACGGTGGACGCCCAGAAATAATCGACGAAGCCGTCGGTCTCGTAGACGAGGCCGCGATAGGCCTTGAAGGCGAGGTTCGAAAGCTCGTCCATCGCGGTCAGATAGTCGCGTCGCGGCGCGCTCTGGCGCGGATGCAGGAGGCTCGCCTCCAGCGTCGCGGCGGCAAGGATCTCCAGATTGTTGCGGCCGACTTCGGCGTTGGAATATTTCGACGAGATGATCTCACCCTGCTCGGTGATGCGGATCTGGCCATTCACGGCGCCACCGGGCTGGGCGATGATGGCGTCATAGCTCGGGCCGCCGCCGCGGCCGACCGAACCGCCGCGGCCATGGAACAGGCGCAGCCGCACGCCATGGCGCTCGAACACGTCGACGAGCCCGATCTCGGCCTTGTAGAGCTCCCAGCCCGAAGTGACGAAGCCGCCATCCTTGTTCGAGTCGGAATAGCCCAGCATCACCTCCTGCACGCTGCCGCGGCTGTCGACGAGGCGGCGGTAATCGTGCAGCGACAGCATGCGGTCCATGATGGTGGAGGACGCTTGCAAATCCTCGATGGTCTCGAACAGCGGCACGATGTTGATGGCGCTGCGCCCGGAGGGATGGACGAGGCCAACCTCCTTCAAGAGCACCGCGACCTCGAGCATGTCGGACATGCCCTTGCACATCGAGATGATGCATTGGGGAATGGCGTCCGAGCCGAACTTCGCATGCGCCTCGGCGGCCGCATGGAAGACGTTGAGCTCGCCCATGGTCTCGTCGCTGTATTTGACGAACGGCGACACCAGCGAGCGCGTTGAGCGCAGTTCGTTGGTGAGCAGCGAGATGCGGGCGTCCTCGCCGAGGGCGAGATAGGACATGCCGGGGTTGGCGGCGTCCATCAGCTCGGCGATGGTGCGCTCGTGCACGGCTGAGTTCTGGCGGATGTCGAGCCGGGCCAGATGGAATCCAAAGCAGTCCACCGCACGCCGCAGCAGCCGCAGCCGGCCGCGGGCGATGACGCCGGCGTTGTTGGAGATCAGCGAGCGGTGCAGCACGTCGAGATCGGCCTTGAACTCCCCAACGCTGTCGTACGGCGCGCCCTTGCCGACCGGCCGCCGCGTGATCTCGACCTGAAGCATTTCAGCCGTGGCGGTCAGGCGCGCATAGATGCCGGAGACCGCGAGGCGATAAGGCTCGCCGCTCCGGTGCGGCGAGGTATCGGGCGAGCGCTCCGCCAGCGTGCGCAACTCCTCGGACACGTCGGCGAGATGCGCCGCGATCGACAGCTCGGAGCCCAGCACGTGCAGCTCGTTGAGATAGAACTGCATCACCCGGCTCGACTGCAGCCGCAGCGTGCCGCGCATCACGTCGGCGGTGACGAAGGGATTGCCGTCGCGGTCGCCGCCGATCCAGCTGCCCATGCGCAGGAACGAGGCGAGCTCGCCTGCCGCCTGCTCGCCGTCCTCCTGCAGCCGGTCCTCCAGCCCGTTGACCAGCCGCGGCACCTCGCGGAGAAACGTGTAATCGTAGAAGGACAGGCCGTTGGCGACCTCGTCGAGCACGGTGAGCTTGGTCCGGCGCAGCAGATTGGTCTGCCACAGCGTCAGCACCTCGCGACGAAGCTGCTCGTCGCTGGCGGCGGCCTCCTCCGCCGTGAGCGCGACGCGCTCGCGACGATCGAGCAGGCTAGCGACCTCCATCTCGCGGTCCATCGTGCTCTTGCGGCGGACCTCGGTCGGATGCGCGGTCAGCACCGGGCTGACCAGCGCGCTCTTGAAGAAGTTGCGCAGGGCATCGGCACCGATGCCCGCAGCTCTCGCATGGGCGAGCGTCTCGGCCAGCACGCCGGAGCCGCCGCCCTTGTTGGCGCGCATCTGGCGAATGTTGTTCTGGTCTTCGGCGATGTTGGCGAGGTGGGAGAAATAGCTGAAGGCGCGGACGATCCGCACCGTCTCCGAGGTCGACATGCTGTCGAGGATCTGCTCGAGCTCGCGGCGGGCGAGCCGGTCCTCGTCGCGGTGGAATCGGATCGAGGTCTGCCGGATGCGTTCGACCAGATCGAACAATTCAGGCCCCTCCTGGTCGCGCACCGTGTCGCCGAGGATGCGCCCGAGCAGGCGGATGTCGTCGCGCAGCCGCGCATCTGCTTCCAGCGCCTGGACATCCTCGGGGCGGTTGGGGCGCTGATCGGCGGTGTCGGATGGTAATGTCTGGAGGGACATGGCTCGGCTCCCCTTGTAGAGCTCCCTATGGCTCCCCGGCCCGGTCGAGTGTGCGATATTCTTCTACCGCAGTGCAAGGTGAACTTGGTGGCGACGCACACGTCCGCGGTCTCGCGGCGCGGGCGCCCGAGTTTTGCTGTCCGTTTCGCCCTCGTCGAGAAGAAAGGGCGCAGGGAAGGCCGGGCGCCGGCTGGCGTCCGCACGCGAGAAACGCACGCGGGGGTGACCACAGGTGATGCCGGAACATCCGGCTTTCCCTGCGCAATGGTTTTACGGCTTATGGCGCGCTCTCCCCGGGGAGCGATGCACTATTGCCCCCGTCGCCTTGCGGACGATCGATGCACGCACCCGGTCGGGCCGCACATCACCGCAAGCCTTGACGCACAGACCCCGGGCGTCAGGACCACACGCTTTTGCCGTCCGCGGACGTCCCTCCCCGGACATCCGGAAGCTCGCGCGTGCTCGCCTCCGAAGCCGAAAAGAACCGCTGTGACAGCGCCGGGTCGTTCGCGCAGATCGCGATGGCTCACAGGGGTCGCCCGCCCTGCCACCTCGTCACGCGCCGGCGCTGCCGCGTCCATCGCATCCCGGCTCACGTATCGTGACGATCGCGAAACGCCCTTTTTAGCGGGCCGGAATGTCTGCGGTTTACCCGAATCTATGAATTCGGTCAATCAGAATATTTGGCAACACAGTCCTTGACCTGTCTGTGGCGTGTTTTTGCCTGTCGGGCAACGCGAGGGATGGTGGGCGGAAGGTGCGTGAGCGCAACGGCCTCGCCGGATGGGGCGACGACGCACGGATCATCAGACCGGCCCCCTCGGCCTGCGGATAGCCGTTAAGTGTTGCGCATCGCGCCTGGACTCGCCAGCTCCGGCGGACGGTTCGATAGGTCTCGGTGACGCTCTCCCCATCCTACGAGTTCTGAAGCGCACGGCGGTCGGCCATGTACTGACAACCGAAGGAGCACAACTTTATTTTTGCTTTCGTGGATCATCCTCGGCGTTCAAATAGTCGATGCCGGTCGGTCCGATCCCGGTGATCTCGAAGATCACCTCTTCATCCCTGGTTTCCGCAAACTGCCACACCTTTGGCGGCACGTGCGAAAACGTACCGGGAGGAAAGCTCAGGAGTTTCGATGCATCGACCTTGTCGCCGAGCGCAGAATAGTATGTTCCCGAAATGATAACGCGAACGCGTTCGTCAGGGTGTGAGTGCACAGGCATCTTGGAATTCGCCGGTACTTTGAGTCGAACAGTATACAGGCCAGGCTTGCCCGGATTGCCGTGGAGCACCACCGATTGCGTCCCTCTGGGCATCGAAGCCAGCGGGCTCCACTTCAAGGCGGTCGCCGTCACGCGGTTGTATTCAAGTGAACTATCTTCCGCCAAGGCCGCACAAAATCCACTCGCCGCAAGGACGGCCAAAAAAGCGATCCCAAACTTGAAAAAGGACATCTCGCGCTCCGTTGAAAATATCCGGCGCGGCTACTCTACTCCAAGTGGTCTTTCTCTGCCATGGGTCGTCGCCACGCATAGGAAAGGTACAGCCCTTGCGAAACCCATCATGCTTCGTCATCGCTGACGGTGATGGGTTTCGCTCTCTATCCTTCCTACGAACTGACAGTGTGCTTATCGTCTTCGCGTCAAATCATGCTCGCCATGCCGAGCGCGCGAAGGAGGTCGTTCTGGATCGGCGCGACGGCCTCGTTCAGCCGCTCGACACCGAAATCCATGCCTTCGGGCATCACGACCGTCCGCAGAGGCCGCCGTTCCGTGGCCTCGACCAGCTGCGCGATTGCATTCGCGACGCGCTGGGGCTGTGGCGGATTCTGCGGATCATTTGCATCGTTGGAGTGCTGCTTGATCTGACCCGGGATCGCCGCAACACCGCCATAGGTTTTCAGCACGTCCTGGTCGGACGGTTCGGGGCTGGATGGAAGAAGGTTGCTCGGGAACGGGCCCGGCTCGACGATGACCGAATCGACGCCGAAGCTCGAAAGCTCGTAGCGGTAGGCTTCCGCGAGGGCTTCGAGCGCGAACTTGCTGGCGGAATAGACACCGAAGAACGGGAAGACCACCCGACCCATGAGCGACGTGACATGGATGAGGACCCCGCTGCCGGCGGCCCGCATGTGCGGCAGAACGGCGCGATCGGTGCGAACGGCGCCGAAGAAGTTCACGGCGAACTGCGCTTCGATTTCCTTGACCGTATAGGCTTCCGTGACGCCGACGGGCATCATTCCCGCGTTGTTGACCAGGGCATCGACCCTGCCGTGCTGCCGGATGACATCCGCGATCGCGGCGTTGACGGATCGTTCGTCGGCGACGTCCATCTCGAGGACCTGGAGCGCATGCCCTTCAGCCTTTGCCGCCTCGACAAGCTCGTCGCGAACACGGCTATTTCTTCCTGCGACATCGCGCATGGCAGCAACCACCATGTGGCCCCGCTTTGCGAGTTCCAAGGCGGTGAGTTTTCCGAAACCACTGCTTGCACCCGTCACAACCACAACTTTTCCGCTCATTCAGCTCTTTCTTTGAAATCCAAGGGACGACGGAACTTGTAGACAGACCTGTATGTATTTGCAATCCCAAACTTGACAGAATAGTCTGTCCAGCGACGCAAACGGCTCGGTTAAGGACGATCGATGGGCACGCTGCTTGATTTCGTGGACGTGGATATTCAACCGCTCGATGCGCTCGCCCCGCGCGAGCGCATTTTGAAGACGGCGTCAGACCTGTTTTACCGGTTCAGCATCAACTCTGTCGGCATCGACCGGATCATCGCCGAAAGCGGCGTGGCCAAGATGACGTTCTACAAGCACTTTCCCTCGAAGGCCGACCTCATCGCCACCTACCTGCGCTATAAGAGCGCCGTCTGGTTTCAGATGCTTTTGACCTCCACGGAGCGAGCCGGTCTCACGCCAGTGGAGCGCGTTCTCGCTGTTTTCGACGCACTCGAACAACCGCTCCTTTCGCCTTCCTTCCGCGGCTGTCCGTTCGCGAAAGGCATGGCCGAATTCGGCCCGGAGGCAAACTCGCCGGGCGTAGAGGCGACCATCGCAGCGTATTTTACAAAGTTGCACGACTTCGTTGCGTCACTCATTGAGCCGTTGTCATTGAGCAAACCCGAAAGGGCCGTGATCCAGATCCTGTCGCTGTTCGAAGGCTCGCTCGTGATCGCACAGTCAACGCGTGATCCCGCCATCGTCGGGGCTAACCGCGAGGCAGCCAGAGTGTTGCTGGAACAAGGGATCGCATCGTCGTCTTAATCTGGAGCCCTTGCGAAACTCTTCCTTCTTCGTCATCGGCAAGCGGACTGATGAGTTTCGCTTCGCCTATCCATCCAGCGGGCTATAGACTGTTTCTCTGCCCAAGAAAATTGTCCCACTCCTCCCTGAGGATTGTGCGTTAGTTGGTGATCAAGCTCCCGGATGTGCTTCGCGGTACGTATTAGCGCGGTCACCAACTCCGATCTCGGGACAATAGTGACGCTTACGAGTGGTGATGGTGCCGCCAGCCATAATGATGGCCTCGACCTCTGCCCCAACCGTAATGATGACCACGGCCACCGTGATGATCCCAGCCGTGGCCACCACCATGTCCGTGGCCGCCCTTGACCTCGATAGTGGCAGTCTGAGACGCGCCCAGTGCGTCCGGCTTGGCAACGGGCATCGCCGAAGCAGAAGGTGTGGGTGTTAAAGCAGCGGCCCCCGCCACAAAGCCGACCAAGCAAAGCCATTTCATGCAATCGCCTCTCGATAAGAATGAGCCAAGGGCCAGCCAGCCGCGGCACATTGCGGCCGCGTTCGCTCTCGTTCTTCAACAATGAAGCCGGGAAAAGTTGCAATGAAATCTGACGCATTGCCGAGGGGCGGGATAGCTATGCCGGTTGAAAGCAGTCTCGGTCCACTTCGAACCAGCGCGTCGGATGGGTTGAGCCCTTGCGAAACCCATCATGCTTCATCATCGGCGGACGGATTGATGGGGTTTCGCTGGCGTTCTATCCATCCTACAAGCGGAGCAAGCGCCTCGTCCTTCGAGACGACCGCTTCGCGGTCTCCTCAGGATGAGGCTGAGCTGCGTCGGGACTCGTTGCAGGTGCAGCCAAGTGTTCGGCCCTCATCCTGAGGGCCCGCCGAGGGCGGGCGTCTCGAGGATGTGCCACGAGGACGCTGCTTCAAAACGCGTCCGCGCCTTAAGCCGGCACGATCACCTTGCCGATCGGCCAGAGCGCGATGCCCGCGAGCTTGAGATGGGCCCAAGCGAAGGGGATACCGATGATGGTAATCGCGAGGGCCAGGGCGGTAAGGAGATGGCCGAGCGCCAGCCACCAGCCGGCCAGCACGAACCAGATGATGTTGCCGATGACCCCGAGCGGGCCGGTGCCGATATCGCTCATGCCGGTGACCTCATAGCGGCTGACGGCCCGCGAGCCGAACGGCATCAGCGTGTAGACCGCGATGTTGAACGCCGCCCGCGCCCAAGGCAGGCCGATGATCGTGACCGCCATGATGACCGCGGCGACCAGCCAGCCGAGCGACATCCAGGCGCCGCCGATGAGAATCCAGAGCAGGTTTAGCAGGATGGAAACGGGAGCCATGGGATATCCGAAGGTCGATGATCCCGTTGGTATAGCACGATGAGCGAGGTTGCGGTCCATGAAGCCGCTCACGAATTCGCGGTCTCGTGTACTACGCACCGTCAGATCTTCCGCCCCGCCTGCTCCCAATAGGGATCGCGCAGGCGGCGCTTGAAGATCTTGCCGGAATCTTCGCGCGGCAGCCCGGCGCGGATCTCGATGTGCTTTGGGACCTTGTAGTCGGCGAGCGACGCCTTCAGCCGCGTGCGAATATCGCCGGCGTCGAGCGCGATGCCCACCTGCGGCTCGACCACCGCCATCAGCGCTTCGCCGAACTCGGCATCAGGAATGCCGAACACCGCGCAATCATGCACGCCGGGGACGGCGTGCAGCACGGATTCGATCTCGGCCGGGTAGATGTTGACGCCCCCCGAGATCACCATGTCGCGCTTGCGGTCGCAGATGAAGACGTAGCCCTCTTCGTCGATGTAGCCGACGTCGCCGGAGGTGATGAAGCCGTCGCGATCGATCTCGGCGCGCTTCTCCGGCTTGTTGTGGTAGGTGAAATCAGCCATCCCGGCCATGCGCGAGTAGATCTCGCCGATCTCGCCCACGCCCAGCAGGCTTCCGTCCTCGCCTATGAAGCGCAGCTCGGCGCCGGGCGATATTTTGCCGACAGTGCCGGGTTTCCTCAGCGCATCCTCGGAGGTTGCGAAGGTGACGGCGCTGGATTCGGTCGAGCCGTAGAATTCGTAGATCACCGGCCCCCACCATTCGATCATGGCGCGCTTGACGTCCGCCGGACAGGGTGCTGCGGCATGGATGATATGGCGGAGCGAGGAGACGTCGTATTTGTTGCGCACCTCCTCCGGCAGCTTCATCAGGCGGATGAACATGGTCGGCACCATGAAGATGGTGTCGATCCTGTACCGCTCGATCAACTGCAAAAACTCCTCCGGCTCGAAGCGCGGCATCAGCACCAGCGCACCGCCAAGCTTGCCGGCGCGGATGCCGAACGAGTTCGGCGCGGAATGATAGAGCGGGCCCGGCAGGATCGTGCGGGCGCCGGGCTTCAGCCCGTAGATCATCGCGCGCATGCGCTCGCCGGCGGCCGCCTGCTCCGGCGTCGGCGCATTGCGCCGCACGCCCTTGGGGTGGCCGGTCGTGCCCGAGGTGTAGATCATGTTCATGGGCTGCGGCACGATCGGACCGTCATAGGGCTGGAATGCCGCGAGCCATGACTCGAAATCGATCGCGAAGTCCGGCGTCTTCAGATGCTCGGGATCGATCTTGTAGCTGGACAGGATCTCCGGCGGCGTCGGCACGCTGAGCACGGTGACGGCTTTCGGGATCGCATCGCGCAAGGCATGCAGCATGTCGGCATGCCCGATCAGCACGGAGGTGCCGGTATCCTCAAGGATGTAGTCGATCTCATCCGGCTTGAAGTGCCAGTTGATCGGCACGCCGTAGGCGCCCAGCCGCATGGCGGCGTAGGCGGCTTCCAGAAAGGCGATGTCGTTGCGCATCAGCATGCAGACGCAAGCGCCCTGCCTGACGCCGATTTGGCTGAGACCGCTCGCGATGCGATCGGCACGATCAGCGACCTCGGCATGGGAGCGGCTGCGCTCGCCGGAGACGATGCCGAGGAAATTTGAGGTTTCGCTCATTTGTTTTTCTTTGTTGTTTAGCGACGATGTCCGCTAGTCGTCATCACCGGGCTTGTCCCGGTGATCCACGTTCTGCTTCGTCGCCTTGCCAAAGAACGTGGATGGCCGGGACGAGCCCGGCCATGAAGGAGAAAGTCGCTAATCCGCAAACCTCGGCGCGCGCTTCTCCAGATTCGCGCGCACCGCTTCGGTCTGGTTCGCACTGCCGATCAGCTTCTGCTGCTCGACGGACTCGGCGAGCAGCGCGGGGCCCGGATCGACCGAGAGATTGTTGAGCAGGCGTTTGGCGGCGCGGATCGCATCGGGGCTCTTGCCCGCGATCTCGCGCGCGACTTCGAGGGCGCTCGCGCGCGGGTCGTCGCAGATGCGCGTGGCGAGACCGTAAGCCATCGCCTCCTGCGCGGAGAAGATCCGGCCGGTGTAGGTGAGATCGCGCAAGATGTCGTCGCGCACGAGCGAAGCCAGGATCGGTGTGCCCGCCATGTCGGGCACCAGGCCCCATTTGATTTCCATCACCGACATCCGCGCATCGGGGGTGAGGAAGCGCATGTCGGCGCCGAGTGCGAGCTGGAATCCGCCGCCAAAGGCGACGCCCTGGATCGCTGCGATCACCGGCACGGGAAGCTGTCGCCAACCCCACACCGCCTGTTGCGCAAAATTCGCCTGGCCGTGCGTACGCTTGGTGAGATCGCGATTTTCGCCACCCGGAATTCCGTTGCCGCCCTTCTCCTTCATGGCGGCAAAACGCCCCATGTCGAGACCGGCGCAGAAGGCACGGCCTTCTCCGGACAGCACCACGACGCGCACGCCTTTGTCCTTTGAAAGCCGATCCGTTGCGGCAACAAGCGCCTCGAACATGGCCTGATCCAGCGCATTCATCTTGTCCGCGCGCACCAGGCACACGTCGGCGACGCCTTCCGAGATCGAGATCGAGACGCGCTCTTCCATGGATGAATTCTCCCCTGGTTCCCTGCTGTTCTTGTTCGGTGCCGCTTTACAGAAAGACGGCGGCCGGATTTAGTCAATCGACCAATTAACTGACAATCCCTGCGGAGGAAACAGCCATGTTCAAGGAAAACCTTCTGGCCGGCCGCAACATCCTCGTGACCGGCGGTGGCACCGGGCTCGGCAAGTCGATGGCGGCGCGCTTTCTCCAGCTCGGCGCAGAGGTGCACATCTGCGGCCGGCGCAAGATCGTCTGCGACGAGACCGCGACCGAGCTGATGGCCGAGTATGGCGGCCGCGTGAGCAGCCACGGCGTCGACATCCGCAACGCGCTCGCGGTCGAGGAGATGATCGAGACCATCTTTCGCGACGCCCCCCTCACCGATCTCATCAACAACGCCGCCGGCAATTTCATCTCGCGCAGCGAAGAACTGTCGCCTCGCGGCTTCGACGCGGTCGCCAACATCGTCATGCACGGCACGTTCTACGTGACGCAGGCGGTCGGCAAGCGCTGGATCGCCTTGAAGCAGCCCGGCAATGTCGTCTCGATCACCACGACCTGGGTGCGCAACGGCTCGCCTTACGTGGTGCCGTCGGCGATGAGCAAGTCCGCGATCCATGCCATGACGATGTCGCTCGCGGCCGAATGGGGCCGCTACGGCATCCGGCTGAACACGATCGCGCCGGGCGAGATCCCGACGGAAGGCATGAGCAAGCGCATCAAGCCCGGCGACGAAGCCGGCGCGCGCACCAAGGCGATGAACCCGATGGGCCGCGTCGGCACCATGGAGGAATTGCAGAACGTCGCGGTGTTCCTGATCTCCGGCGGTTGCGACTGGATCAGCGGCGAGACCATCGCCATGGACGGCGCTCAGGCGCTCGCCATGGGCGGCAATTTCTATCAGCTCCGCGACTGGAGCGACGACGACTGGAAAACCGCGCGCGAGAGCATCATGGCGCAGAATGAGAAGGATCGGGCGAAGCGGGGGTAGTTGTTGTCGTCCCGGCGAAGGCCGGGACCCATAACCACCGAATCTTGTTTGGCGAAGATTGGCCATGGCCGGTCTTCGCAAAATTGCGTCTTGTGGCTATGGGTCCCGGCCTTCGCCGGGACGACGCGTTGAGAGAGCGGGGCCACGAACCTCCCCCGTCTTGTCTTCCCCTGCGGAAGACGCCACACTCCGCCGCATAAGAACAAGACCTCACGGGAGAAACATGACCACACAGCCATTGGCCAATCTCGCCGCCATGGTGCGCGAGCGCGCGACGAGCCGCGGCAATGCCATCGCCTTCGAGTTCGAGGGGCGCGCCACCAGCTTTGCCGAATTCGACGTCAAGACGAATAAAGTGGCCAACGCGCTGATCGCGATGGGTGTGAACAAGGGCGAGCGCATCGCCTATCTCGGCAAGAACAGCGACATCTATTTCGAGCTGCTGATGGGCGCGACGAAGGCCGGCGTGGTGATGGCGCCGGTGAACTGGCGGCTCGCCGGCCCCGAGGTCGCCCTCATCGTAAGGGATTGCAAAGCGCCGGTGCTGTTCGTGGGACCTGAGTTCATCACCCAGGTCCGCCAGATCAAGGACCAATTGCCGGGCGTGCGCAGCGTCATCACCACCGAAGGCGGCGCAGCGGAATGGCAGGATTTTACAGTCTGGCGCGATACACAGAGCGGCGACGATCCCAAGGTGCCGATCGCGACGCGGGACATCGCGATTCAGCTCTATACGTCGGGTACGACAGGCAAGCCGAAGGGCGCGATGCTGTCGCATGCGAACTTCCTCAACCTGGTGCAAACCGGCAATGCCGAGGACAAGCCCGAGTGGAACCGGTGGTCGACCGACGACGTGTCGCTGGTGGCGATGCCGATCTTCCATATCGGCGGCTCCGGCTGGGGCGTGATGGGGCTCTACCACGGTGCCCGCGGCGTAATCGCGCGCGAGTTCGATCCGACAAAAGTGCTGGATTTCTTCGAGCAGTCCGGCATCACAAAACTGTTCATGGTGCCGGCCGCGATGCAGTTCGTGGTGCGGCAGCCACGCGCGAAAACGGTCGATTTCTCCCGGTTGAAATACATGCTGTACGGCGCCTCGCCGATCCCGGCGGCGCTGCTGAAGGAATGCATCGAGATCTTCAAATGCGGCTTCGTGCAGATGTACGGCATGACCGAGACGACCGGCACCATCGTCGCGCTGCCGCCGGAGGATCATATCGAGGGGCTCGAGCGGATGCGCTCGGCCGGCAAGGCGCTGGCGGGCGTCGAGATCGCGATCCTCGATGTCGACGGCAAGCCGCTGCCGCCGCGCGAGGTCGGCGAGATCGCGACGCGCTCAGGCTCCAACATGGCGGGCTATTGGAATTTGCCCGAGGCGACCGCCGCGACGCTCCGTGGCGACGGCTGGCTGCGCACCGGTGACGCCGGCTACATGGACGAGGACGGCTATCTCTACATCCACGACCGCATCAAAGACATGATCATCTCCGGCGGCGAGAACATCTACCCGGCCGAGGTCGAGAGCGCGCTGTGCGATCATCCCGACGTCGCGGAAGCTGCCGTGATCGGCATACCCGACGACAAATGGGGCGAGGCGGTGAAAGCCGTCGTGGTGATGAAGCCGGGCAAGCAGGCGACCGCCACCGACATCATCAACTTCACCCGCGAGCGCATCGCCGGGTTCAAGACGCCGAAGAGCGTGGAGTTCCTGCCGGCGCTGCCGCGCAATCCGTCAGGCAAGATCTTGCGGCGGCAGTTGAGGGAGCCGTATTGGGCGGGGAAGGATAGAAGGGTGAATTAGGCCGCTCTATCCACATCGTCGTCCTGGACAAGCGAAGCGCCGATCCAGGACCCATTATCCCAGAGAGCAGTTTGGGGAAGACTCGTGGTGACCTGCCTGCTTCGCCAACTTCTTCCTGGGGCAATGGGTCCTGGCTTTCGCCAGGACGACGTGGAGAGATAACCCGACGTGGAGAGATAGTTCGCAACAATGCCTCAATGCTTCCCCGGCCCCATATACCCGAACAAAAATCCCGCCACCTTGCGGATCTGGATCTCCTCGCTGCCCTCGGTGATGCGGTAGCGGCGGTGATGGCGGTAGATGTGCTCGAACGGCTTGTGTCGTGAGTAGCCCATGCCGCCGTGGACCTGCATGGCGCGGTCGGCGGATTCGCAGCAGAGGCGGTTTGCCCAGTAGTTGCACATCGAGACGCGGTCGGAGAGCGTGCGCTCGATCTGCTCCTCGGTGAGCTTGTCCATTTCCCAGGCGGTCTTGCGGATCAGCAGGCGCAGCATCTCGGCTTGCGTCGCCAGGTCGACCAGCGGGAACTGGATCGCCTGGTTCTCGGCCAACGCCTTGCCGAACGGTTTGCGCTCGCGCGCATATTTCACGCTCTCGTTGATACAATAGACAGCCGCGCCCAGCGAGCTCGCCGCCTGCCGGATGCGGTTCTGATGGACAAAACACTGCGCCAGCGACAGGCCGCGCCCGACCTCGCCGAACAGCGCGTCCTCCGGCACGAACACGTCCGTGAAACTGACGCGCGGATGATCGGTCGGCATGTTGAAGGTCCACATGTACTCTTCGATCTTCACGCCGAGGCTCTTGGCAGGCACCAGGAAGCAGGTGATGCCGCGCGCATCGCCGTCATTCCCTGACGTCCGCGCGAACAGCGCACAGTGCGTGGCGACGTGCATGCCGGTCGTCCACATCTTCTCGCCGTTGATGATCCAGCCCTTGACCTTGTCGCGGGTCGCGGGCACTGCGCGCGTTTCCATGTGGGTGGCGTCGGAGCCATGATTTGGCTCGGTCAGGCCGAACGTGATGCGGTACTTGCCCTTGATCGAGCCATCGATCATCGCCTTCTGGTCGTCGCGGCCGTAGCGATCGAGCATGGTGGCGACGGGAAAGTTGCCGACGATGGAATGCTCGTTCTGGAGATCGTTGTGCAGGCCGAGCCCCTTGGCGGCAAAGTGTTCGCGGATCACGGCCATCCAGAGGTTGGAGCCATCCTTGCCGCCATATTGCTTCGGCACCGGAAACCGCAAATGACCGGCGGCGTCCGCGAGATCCTTGGCCTTGCGCAGCAGCGCTTCCCATTCGTGGCGCGGCAGGCCGCCGTTCTCGAAATCGGTACGCGCCCATTCGCGGCGGTGATCGAAGAAGCGGATATTGTCGTCGGCCGCTTCCAGCGGCTTGATCTCGCGTTCGATGAAACGGTCGAGCTCTGCGAGATAGGCGACGAGATCGGCAGGCAGTGAGAAATCCACGGCTCTCTCCCGGGTGTTTTTTTCGTTTTGCGTTAAGGCGCTGGGCGCAGCTTTGCTTCGCACGATTAAGGTGAGAAGAGCTCACACAAGTCAAGCAATGCGAGGCGTGTGAGAGGCGCAAGGCGCGCCCGCGCAATTCGATGGTGTTGAAACGCGCCTGCGCGCTAGTATGGCCGCAATATTCCTTCACGAGAAAATGCGGAGCGACCATGGAGCTGAAGTTCTCAAAGGTGGAACGCAAGGGGCCGATCACGATCGTCACGCTGTCGCGGCCCGAGGTCTACAACGCGCTGCACACCGACGCGCATTTCGAGCTGCAAAAGGTGTTCGACGATTTCTCCACTGACCCTGCGCAGTGGGTCGCGATCGTCACCGGCGCCGGCGACAAGGCGTTCTGCGCCGGCAACGATCTGAAGTGGCAGGCGGCCGGCGGCAAGCGCGGCTGGGACAAGGGCGGCTTTGCCGGCCTCACCGCGCGCTTCGACTGCGACAAGCCGATCATCGCCGCGGTCAATGGCGTTGCCATGGGCGGCGGCTTCGAGATCGCGCTGGCCTGCGACCTCATCATTGCCGCGGAGAACGCGACCTTCGCCTTGCCCGAGCCGCGCGTTGGCCTCGCCGCACTCGCCGGCGGCCTGCACCGGCTGCCGCGGCAGATCGGCTTGAAGCGCGCCATGGGCATGATCCTCACCGCGCGCCATGTCAGCGCCAAAGAGGGACTCGAGCTCGGCTTTGTCAACGAGGTGGTGCCGCAGGGCGAGGCGCTCACGGCCGCGCTGCGCTGGGCCGAGATGATCACCAAGAATTCGCCGATGTCGATCCGCGCTTCGAAGCAGGCGATCCAGAAAGGCCTCGGCGTGTCGCTGGAGCAGGCGATCGAGGAGCAGCGCGAGTATCCGGCCGTGAAGGCGATGGTGGCCTCACAGGACTACATCGAAGGCCCGAAGGCGTTTGCGGAGAAGCGGCCGCCGAAATGGGTGGGGAAGTAAACTGTTTCCGTCATGGCCGGGCTTGTCCCGGCCATCCACGCCTCACCGCACGGCACGAAGAACGTGGATGCCCGGGACGAGCCCGGGCATGACGATGCGGAGAGAGTAGCGCGCCTGCTTCGTCGCTACGCTCATCGCAATGACGAGGAGAGGTCTACCCACCTCGCGACAACTCCCGTTTGTACGACGCATAATTCGGCTGGTCGACTGCAAGCTTGTCCATCGTGGTCGCCCACAGATGCTCGGCAAGGCCGGGCGTCGCCAGATCGGCCTCGCCCTTGGCGATGCGCTCGGCGAGTGCGCGGTTGAGATCGGTCACCGAGCCGTCCATGCCGAGCAGAGCACGCAGCCGCTCCATCTCCGCACCGTCGCTCCCCTCTTCCTGCGTCAACTGCCGCGTCACGAGGTCGAGGATGTTGATGGCCACGCGCAGCTTGAAGGCCTGGTGGCCGGAGATCAGCGGCGCGATGTCGTTGCGGAGGAAATCGGAGACCGATTTGGTCAGCTCGATCGGGGTCGGCTCGTCCTGCATGGTCAACTCCCCCGCGGCGCCAGCAGCCGCAACAGATCGATCTCGGTCTCGGAAGCGCGACGACCGATCATGGCGCGTTCCATCGAATGGTCCGGGCCTTCGCGAAATCGCTGCATCATGCCGCCGCACATGATACCCCAGCGTAGCGTGCCCATCACTTCCCAGAATTTGACACGCGATGGATCGACCTTGCGCCCTGCCGCCTCATAGCCGGCGAACAGCTCCTCACGCGAGCCAAACCCGCCGACGGGCTTGTCGATCTCGCCAAAGCGCCAGGAGTTGACGCAGACCCAGCCGAGATCCTCCATGGGGTCGCCGAGATGAGCGAGCTCCCAGTCGAGCACCGCGCGCACGCCGTCGGCGCCGATGATGAGATTGCCGTTGCGGAAATCGCCATGCACCAGCGTGGTCTCGGCCGAAGGACCCGGGTCGTGGTCGCGCAGCCAGCGCAGCGCCAGCTCGAACACGGGTTTTGGCCAGTCCAGGCTGCGATAGTCGCGTTCGAACTCAGAAATCTCCTCCGTCGCGGACCGGCTGCGCAGCTCGGGCAATTTGTCCCGCGGCAGCCCGTGCAGCTTCGCGAGCACGCCGCCGATCTGCCGTGCGAGATGCGGCCGCGCCGCGGCGAACTCGTCGTCGCGCAGGATCTTGCGTGCGATGGTCTCGCCCTCAACCCGCTGCATGATGAAGCCAGTGCCGAGATCGTCGCCTGGCGTGAGCACATGCATCACGCGCGGCGACGGCACGTCGGCCTCATAGGCAAGTTGCATCAGCTGCGCTTCCGCACCGAGTCCTGCCGCGCGCGTCGGCGCAGCGCCATACCCCTTCGGCGAGCGGCGCAGGATCGCACCGATCGGCCCATCGGGATGCGCGATATCGAAGCGCCAGGTCTCCTGGCTGGCCCCGCCGGACAGCTTGGCCGCGCCGGTCACGCCGGTCGCCCCCTCGCACCAGCGCGCAACACTGCGGGAAAGCTCCGCCTCGATCATTTGCCCTTGAACTGCGCCGGGCGCTTCTCCAGGAAGGCGCCGACGCCTTCGCGGAAATCATCCGTGTCGCCGGCGCGGAGCTGGCACTGGAATTCGAGATTGAGCTGATCCTCGAAGGAATTCTCCGGGCTGTCCCAATAGAGCTTGCGGATCAGCGACAGCGCGACCGTCGGGCCGCTGGCGAGGTCGTGCGCGAGCTTCATCGCCTCCTCCATCAGCACGCCGTCATCGTAGACGCGGTTGACGAGGCCCCATTCCAGCGCCTTCTCGGCAGGGAGCCGCTCGCCCATCAGCGACAATTCGATCGAACGTGCCTTGCCGATCAGCCGCGGCAAGAGCCAGGTCGAGCCGCAATCCGGCACCAGGCCGATGCGGCGGAAGGCTTGCAGGAAATAGGACGAGCGCGCGCACAGGATCATGTCGCCGAGCAGCGCGAAGCTCATGCCGGCGCCGGCCGCCGGGCCGTTGACCGCGGTCACGATCGGGCAATGCAGATTGCGAATGCGACGCAGGAAGGGATGGAAGCCGGTCTCGAGCGTCAGGCCGGCCTTGGTCTTCTTCGACTGGTTGTTGCGGCCCTGGAGATTCGCCCCAGTGCAGAACGCCCGCCCCGCGCCCGTCAGCACGACGCAGCGCACCTCGTCCTTCTTTTCATCGATCGCGTCGAGCGCTTCCGCGAGCCCGCCCAGCATGTCCACGGAGACCGCGTTCATCACCTCCTGATGGTCGAGCTTGAGGATCGCGACCGAACCATCGAGATCGAGCGTGACGTGTTTGAACTGCATGGTTTCCTCGTGAGTTGCGGCCTGCACCAGTTTCGCAGACCGGAATTGCTTTTGCCGGGGCGCATATTTGATTTTTGGCGCGGTCTTGTCCATGGTGATCGGAGCATAGCAAGCAATCTTGCGCGCAGCGGCTGATGCGCGACCCAAGCAAAAACAGGAAACGCGCCATGAATCTTTTCGACCTTTCAGGCCGGGTCGCCGTGATCACCGGCGGCAATGGCGGCATCGGGCTAGGCATCGCGCAGGCGCTCGCCGGCCAGGGCTGCAATGTCTCGATCTGGGGCCGCAATCCTGACAAGAACAGCAGCGCTGCCGCGAGCCTGGCGGGGCTATCCGGCAAGGTCGACGCGCAGGTCTGCGACGTCACCGACCCGGCCTCGGTCAATGCCGCGATGAAGGCCACGCTCGACACATTCGGCCGCGTCGACGGCTGCTTCGCCAATGCCGGAATCGGCGGCGGCGGCCGGCGCTCCTTCATCGAACGCACCGAGGAAGAATGGCGCACGATGTTTGCGACCAATCTCGACGGCGTGTTCCACGCGTTCCAGGCGGCCGCAAAACACATGACCGCGCGCGCCGAGGCTGGCGATCCCTTCGGCCGGCTGGTGGCGACTTCGAGCCTCGCCTCGATCTTCGGTACCGCCCGCAACGAGCACTACGCGGCGACCAAGGCCGCGATCAACGCGCTGGTCCGCGCGCTCGGCGTCGAGCTGGCGCGCCACGGCGTCACCGCGAACGCGATCCTGCCCGGCTGGATCAAGAGCGACATGACATCAGGCCTGATGGCCAACGAGAAGTTCGTGGCCAACGTGATGCCGCGCATTCCGGTGCGCCGCTTCGGCGAGCCCAGCGATTTCGGCGGCATCGCGGTGTATCTGATGAGCAAGGCCTCGTCGTATCACACCGCGGATACGTTCGTGATCGACGGCGGCTATACGGCGTTTTGAGTCTCGTAGCCCGGATGGAGCGCAGCGCAATCCGGGACCGCCAAAAAGGCAAACAAGACCCGGATTTCGCTTCGCTCCATCCGGGCTACAAGATGAGGGAACGGCAAAATGTTTTCACACGTGATGATCGGCACCAACGACCTCGACAAGGCCAAGGCCTTCTATGACAATTTGCTGACCACGCTCGAGGTGCGGCCGGCGCGCGTCGACGACCATCGCATCTTCTACATCACCAAGACCGGCGTGTTCTCGGTGACGAAGCCGATCAACGGTGAGGCGGCAACGCCAGCGAATGGCGGCACCATCGGCTTTGCCGCCAACTCGCCTGAGCAGGTCAATGCATGGCATACGGCCGGCATCGCCGCCGGCGGCGTTCCTTGCGAAGATCCTCCCGGCATCCGCCAAGGCCCCGGCGTCAACCTCTATATTGCGTATTTGCGTGACCTCGACGGCAACAAGATCTGCGCGATGCATCGGATGGCGAACTGAGCCAGCCGCAACCACCGCTGTCATGCCCCGGCTCGACCGGGGCATCCAGTACGCCGCGGCCTCTCCATGAATCACCGACGCCTCGGAGTACTGGATCGCCCGATCAAGTCGGGCGATGACAGCGAGAATGCAGCCCCATTCAAACAACATTTCAAACGCCCTCGCGAAATTCCATCGCATGGCATGGCTCATGTTGGAAAAATGCGCGCTCGCACTTTGGCGACGCTGCGACTATTCTCACGTCCAACACGATCTCAGCGCCCCCGGGAGGAACAATGACAAAACACACCTATATTCCCCGTACCACCAACTACACCCTCAATCCCGGCGACGAGCTCAACGACCTCAGGATGTCGGACCAAGTCCGGCCGCTCTACGATCACGTCAGGAAGTTCATCCGCGACACCGTCGAGCCGATGTCGATCGAGTTCGCCAAGGCCGGCGAAGGCAAGCAAGACCGCTGGAGCTTCACGCCGAAGCAGCTCGAGGTGCTGGAGAAGGCCAAGAACAAGGCCAAGCAGGAAGGCCTCTGGAACTTCTTCCTGCCCGACGACGAGACCGGCCAGGGCCTGAAGAATCTCGACTACGCCTATATCGCATCCGAACTCGGCAAGAGTCCGCTCGCCTCGGAGAGCATGAACTGCTCGGCGCCTGATACCGGCAACATGGAAGTGCTGGAGCGCGTCGGCACCAAGGAGCAGAAGGAGAAGTGGCTGAAGCCGCTGATGAACGGCGAGATTCGCTCGGCCTATGTCATGACCGAGCCGAACGTCGCCTCTTCCGACGCCAAGAACATCTCGACCACCGCAAAGCTCGTCGGCGACGAATGGGTCATCAACGGCGAGAAGTATTACATCTCCGGCGTCGGCGATCCACGTTGCAAGATCCTCATCGTGATGGTGAAGACCAATCCGGATGCGGCGCCGAGCAAGCAGCAGTCGCAGATCCTGGTGCCGCGCGACACGCCCGGCGTCGAGGTGCTCGGCCCCATGTACGTGTTCGGCCAGGACCACGCGCCGCGCGGCCACATGCACATGCGCTTCAACAATGTGCGCGTGCCCAAGGAGAACATTCTGCTCGGCGAAGGCCGCGGCTTCGAGATCTCGCAGCTTCGGCTCGGGCCGGGCCGCATCCATCACTGCATGCGCACCATCGGCAAGGCCGAGAAGGCGCTCGATTTGATGGTGCAGCGTGGCCTCACCCGCGAGGCCTTCGGCAAGAAGATCGCCCATCTCGGCGGCAACATGCAGATCATCGCGCAGGCGCGCTGCGAGATCGAGGCGATGCGGCTGATGGTGCTGAAGGCCGCCAAGGCCATGGACGTGCTCGGCAACAAGGAGGCCCGCGTCTGGGTCTCCATGGTCAAGGCCATGGTGCCGGAGCGCGCCTGCAAGATCATCGACCAGTCGATCCAGATGCACGGCGCCACCGGCATCTCGCACTGGACCCCGCTGGCCGAAATGTACCAGGACGTCCGTCATCTCCGCTTCGCGGACGGTCCGGACGAGGTGCACTGGATGGTGGTGGGACGCCACGAGCTGAGCATGGCGTGATCTTTCTTCCCCTTCTCCCCGCCTGGGGGGAGAAGGTTGGGGATGAGGGGGAGTCTCCGCGGGGACGCTGTCAGTGGGACTCGCGGAGACTCCCCCTCACCCGGATTGCATCTTCGATGCAATCCGACCTCTCCCCGCAAGCGGGGCGAGGTGAAGTTGGCACCGCCCTTACGACGCGGCCACCTCGCCGATCTTGTCCTGCGTCCTGGTCTCGAAATCGCTGGCGTCGTGCCGCTCGTGGAGCTGGCTGGCGGGGTCGCCGGAAACACGGTTGACCATGCGGCCGCGCTTGACGGCGGGGCGCTTGGCGATCTGGTCGGTCCAGCGTTGCACGTGCTTGTAGTCCTGCACGGACAGGAATTCGCCCGCGCCATAGACCAGCCCCTTGGCGAGCGCGCCGTACCAGGGCCACACCGCCATGTCGGCGATGGTGTAGTCGCTGCCGGCGAGATATTCGTTATCGGCGAGCCGGCGGTCGAGCACGTCGAGCTGGCGCTTGGTCTCCATCGCGAAACGGTCGATGGCATATTCGATCTTGGTCGGCGCGTAAGCGTAGAAATGGCCGAAGCCACCGCCGAGATAGGGCGCGCTGCCCATCTGCCAGAACAGCCACGACATCGCTTCAGTGCGGCTCTTGATGTCCTTCGGCAGGAAGGCGCCGAACTTTTCGGCGAGGTAGAACAGGATCGAGCCGGACTCGAACACCCGGATCGGCTCCGGGCCGGAGCGGTCCGTCAGCGCCGGGATCTTGGAATTCGGATTGATGTCGACAAAGCCGCTGCCGAACTGGTCGCCGTTGCCGATCTTGATCAGCCAGGCGTCATACTCCGCGCCTTTGTGGCCGAGCGCCAGAAGCTCCTCCAGCATTACGGTGACCTTGACGCCGTTCGGCGTCGCCAGCGAATAGAGCTGGAAGGGATGCTTGCCGACCGGCAGCTCCTTGTCGTGGGTGGGACCGGCGATCGGGCGGTTGATGCTGGCGAACTGTCCGCCGTTCTCC
Source organism: Bradyrhizobium sp. WSM4873 (assembly GCF_055811355.1). Classification (NCBI taxonomy): domain Bacteria; kingdom Pseudomonadati; phylum Pseudomonadota; class Alphaproteobacteria; order Hyphomicrobiales; family Nitrobacteraceae; genus Bradyrhizobium; species Bradyrhizobium sp. WSM4873. Next base: position 77,498 of record NZ_JBVVPS010000018.1, read on the forward strand.
TTGTTCCAGGTCCAGACTTTCGGCGGCACGTAGGCGGGGATGTCGGTCATGGGAAGGCTCCGGCGAAAAAGATGCGCCTGCATTAATTAGCCCACGGACGGCCGATGGCAAGCCCTGCCGGCCCTGCGTCCTGCGCGGGCCTCGCGACCGCGTCATGCATCCGACGTTGCCGAGGACGGCCATCACGGAAAACCGCATCCGTCGAGCCAGGCGTACGGCTTCGCGCAGCACGGCGTGTGCACGCAAGATGCGCCGCCAAATCCGGATTGGCATAGCGCAAGACGATGGTCTAGCGTCGATGAGCCTGCGCTCAAGATTGCAACGACAGCAACGCGAGGCCGCCGGGAGAGAACGATGAAATCGCCGATCTGCGACATGCTGGGCATCGATTTCCCGCTGCTCGCCTTCAGCCATTGCCGCGATGTCGTCGCCGCCGTCAGCCGGGCCGGCGGCTTTGGCGTCTTAGGTGCGACCGTGCACACGCCGGATACGTTGGAGCGCGAACTGAAATGGATCGACGAGCACGTTGACGGCAAGCCTTACGGCATCGACGTGCTGATCCCCGAAAACATCTCGACCTCCGGCGAGAAGGACGTCACCTGGAAGAGCCTTGAAGCGCGCGTGCCACAGGAGCACCGCAACTACACCCGCGATCTCCTGAAGAAATATGACATCGAACTCACGACCACTGAAGTCGCCGACAACCAGCCGCAGCCGTTCGATGGCAGGACCGCGCTGGAGCTGCTGGAGGTCTCGTTCAACCATCCGATCCGCCTGATCGCCAATGCCCTGGGCGTGCCGCCGAAGGCCATGATCGAAATGGGCAGGAAGCATGGCGTGCCGGTCGCGGCGCTGGTCGGCGCCAAGGAGCACGCGCTGCGCCAGGTCGCGGCCGGCGTCGATATTCTCGTGGTCCAAGGCACCGAAGCCGGCGGCCATTGCGGCGAGGTCTCGACCATGGTGCTGGTGCCCGAGGTGATCAAGGCCATCAAGAAGGTCCGCGACCTGCCGGTGCTGGCCGCCGGCGGCATCATGACGGGACGGCAGATGGCAGCCTGCATGGCGATGGGTGCCGCGGGCGCCTGGACCGGCTCGGTGTGGCTTGCCACCGTGGAGGCCGAGACCACGCAGATTTTTCGCGAGAAGATGATCGCGGCGTCCTCGCGCGATGCGATCCGCTCGAAGGGCCGCACCGGAAAGCCGGCACGGCAGCTTCGCTCGGTCTGGACCGACGCCTGGGACCGCGCACCCGAGAGCCCCGGCGCATTGCCGATGCCGCTGCAAAGCATCGTCAGTCGCGACGCCTTCAACTCGATCGACCGGGCGGCGGCGGGCGGCAACGCGAAGGCGCGCGATCTCGTGAGTTACTTCGTCGGCCAGGGCGTCGGGCTGATCGACAGCGTGAAATCGGCCGGCGCGGTGGTGCAGGAGTTCAAGGAAGAGTTCGCCGAAGCCGTCGAGCACATGAATGCGCTGGTGGCGGAGTGATGGTGCCTGAGGTGGCCGCTTCTTCAGCGGCCCTCGAAGGGCGACGGCCTGCCGAAGATCTAGAAAGCGAACCACGAAGAAATGACCAATACCCCCGAAGACCGCATCCCCGTCATCGTCGGCGTCGGCGAGATCGTCGATCGCCCCAAGGAGATCACCGATGGCCTCGAGCCGCTCGACCTGCTCGAACAGGCGCTGCGGCGCGCGGAAGCAGATGCCGGCACAAGGCTGCTCGGCGAGGCGCAATCGCTCGACGTCGTCAACTTCCTGAGCTGGCGCTATCGCGATCCGGAAAAACTGCTGGCGCAGCGGCTCGGCATCACGCCTTCGCATTGCTATTACGGGCCGGTCGGCGGCGAGAGCCCGATCCGCTATATTCACGAAGCCGCAAAGCGCATCGCGCGCGGTGAATGCAGTGTTGCCGCAGTTTGCGGCGCGGAGGCACAGTCGACGGCGACCAAGGCCGAGCGCGCCGGCGCGAAGCTGCCATGGACGCCGTTCGCGCATGATGTCGAGGAGCCGAAGCGCGGCGCGGCATTCCAGAAGCCGCTGGCCGTGGAGCTCGGCGTGTTCCGGCCGGTCACGGTGTATCCGTTCTACGAGGCGGCCTCCTCCGCGCATTGGGGGCAGACGCCGCGCGACGCGATGGCAGAGTCTGGCGTGCTGTGGTCGCGCTATTCCGAAGCCGCCGCGCAAAATCCGAATGCCTGGCTGAAGCGGCGCTATGCGCCGGAGGAAATCGCGACACCGACGGCGGACAACCGCCTGATCGCCTGGCCCTACAACAAGCTCATGGTTGCCAACCCTAGCGTCAACATGGGCGGCGCGCTGCTGCTCACCAGCCTCGCCAAGGCGCGTGCGGCAGGCATTGCCGAGGACAAGCTCGTCTACCCGCTCGGCGGCGGCTCGGCCGAGGAGCCGCGCGACTATCTGTTGCGCGACCAGTTTTACGAGAGCCATTCGCAGAACGCCGTTTTGAAGGCCGTGATGGATCTCGTCGGCGGCGACGGCAAGACGTTCGACGCGATCGAGCTCTATAGCTGCTTCCCGTGCGTGCCCAAGATGGCGCGGCGGACGCTGGGCCTGGGTGCGGACGTGCGGCCGACCGTGACCGGCGGCCTCACCTTCTTCGGCGCACCGCTCAACACCTACATGACGCATGCAGCCTGCGCGATGGTGCGGCGTGTGCGCGACGGCGCAAAGCTCGGCCTGCTCTACGGCCAAGGCGGCTTCGTCACCAAGCATCATGCGCTGGTGGTGTCGAAGGTGCCGCCGCGTGAGGCATTGGCACAGGAGACGAGCGTGCAGGCGGCGGCAGACAGCAACAGGCGCGCGGTGCCGGAGTTCGTCACGGATGTCTCGGGCAAAGGCAAGGTCGAGAGCTTTACGGTGCTCTACGGCCGGGCCGGCGATGTCGAGCACGGCGTGGTGATGCTGCGGACGGAAGACGACAGGCGCACGCTGGCGCGGATTCCGGCGAGCGACACGGCGACGCTGGCGCATTTGCTCGACATGAACAGGACGCCGGTGGGTTCGCTGGGCGAGATCACGGTGGCCGCCGATGGCGTGCCGGAGTGGCGGGCGGCGTAGTGGTCTCCCTCGCCCCGCTTGCGGGGAGAGGGTGGGGTGAGGGGGAGTCTCCGCAAGGACGGTGAGAGTTGGACTCGCGGAGAGTCCCCCTCACCCGATCGCTTCGCGATCGACCTCTCCCCGCAAGCGGGGCGAGGTGAAGAAACCTACCCCTTCGGCGCCTGCTTCTCGGACGCGGTCGCCGGCTTGCCCTTGGCGCCGGCGCCGGTCACGCGGACCTGGTCGCCGTCGGAGAGGCCATCCGGTGGTGCCGTGATGACGCGGTCATCCGCTGCAATTCCGGAGGCGAGCTCGATCTCGCGGCCGAGATCACGGGCGATGGTCACGGGCTTGAACAGCACCTTGTCGTCCGGACCGACGGTTGCGACGCGCAGGCCGTTGCCGTTGAAGATCAGCGCGCTCGCGGGAATGCTGAGCGGCGCGGCATCGCGCTGCAGGCTGAGCTTCACGCTGGCGTAGCCACCGGGCATCAGCTCGCCTGAGGAATTGTCGAGACCGAGTTGCATGCGCGTCGTGCCGGAGGCGACATCAACCGCCTGGGAGGAGGCCTCCACCGTCGCCTGGAAGGTCCGGTTCGGATACTCCGGCAGCACGATGGCGGCCTTGGCGCCGATCTTGATCGCGGGCACGTAGTTCTGGGGAACGTTGATGTAGACGCGCAGCTTGGTGATGTCGGAGACCACGAACATCGCCGGGCCCGAGCCGCCGCCTGAATTGATCAGCGCACCGACGTCGGTGTCCCGCGCCGTAACCACACCGTCAAACGGAGCGGTGATCTTCTTGTAACCGGCGAGCGCCTCGAGCCGCTCGACATTGGCCTGGCCCGAGCGAACCGCCGCGTTCTTGTTGGAGAGATCGGCGGTACGCTCGTCGATCTCCTGCGCGGAGACGAAGTTGGAGGCGACCAGCGTCTTGCGGCGGTTGAGGGTGGCTTCCGACAGCCTGGCGCTGGACTGCTGGCTGGCGAGGTCGGCGCGGGCCTGAAGCAGTTGCTGGTCGAGGTCGGGCGCCTCGATCTCGGCGATCACCTGACCGGCCTTCACCCGCGCACCGATGTCGGCGCTCCAGCTTTTGAGATAGCCGGGAACGCGGGCAAAGATCGGCGCGCGATAATAGGCTTCGAGACGGCCCGGCAAGTCGATGGTCGAATTGAGAGCCTTGCCATTAGGCAGCGTCACCGCGACGCTGGGAACGGCCTGGTCATCGGTCCATGCCTTCAGCCTTGAGCCCTGCTCCTCGCGGGCACGGATGCCGGTGCCCACGACCAGCCCCGCCGCGATCAGCGCCACCACGCCGAAAATGCCCAGTTTCCGGTGCGACACCGGGGAGCGGGATTCAGTGGGCGACATGCGGGGTCTCCAGGGAGGCGGCCGCTTTGGCGCCTTGCTTCTTGTGTACCATGCTGAACACCACGGGAACAAACATCAGCGTGGCGAAAGTTGCAAAGATCAGGCCGCCGATCACGGCGCGGCCGAGCGGCGCATTCTGCTCGCCGCCCTCTCCGAGCCCCAAGGCCATCGGCGCCATGCCGATGATCATGGCGAGCGCGGTCATCAGCACCGGGCGGAACCGGACGAAGCCGGCTTCCAGCGCCGCGGCGATGGGATCGCCGAGCTCTTCGTAGCGCTCGCGCGCGAACGAGATCACGAGTACGCTGTTGGCGGTGGCAACGCCCATGCACATGATGGCGCCGGTCAGCGCGGGCACCGACAGCGTCGTCTCCGTGGCGAACAGCATCCAGACGATGCCGGCGAGCGCGGCCGGCAGCGCCGTGATGATCACAAAGGGATCGGACCAGGACTGGAAGTTCACGACGATCAGGAAATAGATCAGGACGACCGCTCCGAGCAGGCCGAACAACAAGCCGGTGAAGGCGCTGTTCATGGTCTGCACCTGGCCGAGCAGCACCACGGAAGAGCCTTTCGGCACCTCCTTCGCGGTGTCGGCGATCACCTGGCGGATGTCGGTCGCGACCGCACCAAGATCGCGGCCCGATGTCGTGGCGAAGATCTGCACCATCGACTGGATGTCGTATTGCGAGACCACCGCGCTCGAGGTCGAGCGCCTGATATCGGCGATGCCGCCGAGGATCGGCGACTGCGAATTGCCGACGGCCGTGATCGGCAACGTTTGAAGCGCGCTGAGCGAATCCATCTGGTATTGCGGCGTCTGCATCACGATCGAATAGGACACGCCGTTATCCGGATTGAGGTAATAGGTCGGCGCCACCTGCGAGGAGCCGGCAAGGTTGACCACGAGACTGTTGGTGACGTCGCGCTCGGTCAGGCCTACATATTGCGCGCGGGTGCGGTCGACATCAATGTTGAAGGTCGGATTGTTCGGCGACTGCTGGATGCGCGCATCCGCGACGCCGGGAATCCTGCGGACCCTGGCCAGCAGATTGTTGGCGTACGCGAAGTTAGCGCTGAGATTGGCACCGCGGATCTGCAGGTCGATCGGCGCCGGCGCGCCGAAGTTCAGGATCTGGCTGACGATGTCGGCGGGCAGGAAGGCGAAGCTGACGCCGGGGAACAGCCGCGGCAGTTGCTCACGCAGCACGCGCACATGCTCCTCCGTCGGCTTGTGGCCTTCCTTCAGCTTGATCTGGATGTCGCCATCCTGCGGGCCGATCACGCCGGTGTTGTTGTAGGTCATGTTGATGCCGGAGATCGGCATGCCGATGTTGTCGGTCAGCGTGTCGATCTCGCCCGGGATCAGCTTGCGGATCGCCTTCTGCACGTCGGCGAGCTGGTTTGCGGTCTCCTCCACGCGGGTGCCGACCTGGGTGCGGACGTGCATCAGGATGTTGCCGGCATCGACCGCGGGGAAGAAGTTGCGCCCGAGGAACGGCACCAGCGCGAACGACGCGCCGACCACGCAGAGGAAGCCGATCACGAACACCGGACGGTGCGCGAGCGCGAGCCGGAGGAAATTGTGATAGCCACCGCGAATGCGCTCGAAGCGAGCCTCGAAACCGCGCTGGAACCAGACCAGGGGATTGCGCGACTTCGGCGGACCGTCCTCGTGGTGGACATGCGCCTGCAACAAATAGTTCGCCATGGTCGGCACCAGCGTGCGCGACAGCAGGAACGACCAGATCATCGCGAACATCACCGCTTCCGCCATCGGCACGAACAGGAAGCGCGCCACGCCGGTGAGAAAGAACATCGGTACGAACACGATGCAGATGCACAGCAGGGAGACAAAGGCCGGCGTCACGATCTGGTTGGCGCCGTCGAGGATCGATTGCTCGACCGGCTTGCCTTGCTCCAGATGGTAGTTGATGTTCTCGATCGTCACGGTGGCGTCGTCGACGAGAATGCCGACCGCGAGCGCGAGGCCCCCGAGCGTCATGATGTTCAGCGTCTCGCCGATCGCCGACAGCATGATGATGGCGCCGAGCACGGAGAGCGGGATCGAGACCGCGATGATCACGGTCGAGCGCCAGCTGCCGAGGAACAGCAGGATCATGACGCTGGTGAGCAGCGCCGCGATCACGCCTTCGAACGCGACGCCTTCGATGGCGCCCCGGACGAATACCGACTGGTCGCCGATGAAGCCGATCTTGAGCGCGTCCGGCAGCTGGTCCTTGACGTCGATCACCTTCTGCTTGATGCCCGCGATGATGTCGAGCGTCGAGGTCGCGCCCGCCTTCAGCACCATCATCAGCACCGAGCGGTTGCCGTCGACATGGACGATGTTGGTCTGCGGCGGGTTGCCGTCCCTGACGGTCGCGACGTCGCGCACATAGACCATCGCGCCATTGACGGCCTTGATCGGCAGATTGCCGAGCTCGTCGATCTTCAGCGGCGAGTTGTTGAGCTGGATGATGTATTCGAACTGCCCGATCTTCTGGGTGCCGACCGGCGTGATCAGGTTCTGGGCCGCCAGCGCATTGGCGACGTCCTGGCCGGACAGGCCCCTCGCCTGGAGCGCGGTCGGGTCGAGGTCGATTTGGATCTGGCGCTGCTTGCCGCCGAACGGGTACGGGATCGCGGCGCCAGGCACGGTGACCAGCGGCGTACGGAGCTGGTTGATGCCGATATCGGCGAGGTTCTGCTCGGTCAGCCCGTCGCCCGACAGCGCCACCTGGACGATCGGCACGGTGGAGGCGGAGTAGTTCAGGATCAGAGGCGGCGTCGCGCCCGGCGGCATCTGCTTGATCAGCGTCTGCGAGATCGCGGTGACCTGCGCATTGGCGGTGCGGATGTCGACGTTCGGCTGGAAGAAGATCTTGATGATGCCAAAGCCGTTATAGGAATTGGCGGTGATGTGCTCGATGTCGTTGACCGTCGTGGTCAGCGCGCGCTGGAACGGCGTGGTGATGCGGCCCGACATCTGGTCGGGCGGCAGGCCGGTGTATTGCCAGACCACCCCGATCACGGGGATGCGGATGTCCGGGAAGATGTCGGTCGGCGTCCGCAGCGCCGCCAGCGGTCCGATGATCAGGAGCAGGAGCGCGAGCACGACAAACGTGTAGGGCCGGCTCAGGGCAATACGGACCAGAGCAATCATTCGTTGGGCAATTCCAGATCAGGGACCGGAAACACCGCCCCCGCGGGTTCCTCGGCTGATTTACCTGAAGACCGCACAAATGGCCAACGACGCTGCGGCACCTGCGGTAACTTCCCTGCTATCGCACTGCGAAATCGCATTCCAGATATGCAGCTCAGGCCCGAAAGATGACAGAAGCCGCTGTTCCCCGCGTAAAAAAAGCGGCGTCCGCGGACGCCGCTTTCAGGAATTCCGTGCCTGCCAGCCTAGGCCGCGCGGACGTTGGTCAGGAACTTGCTGACTTCGGTCTTGAGCCGGTTCGAGTCGTTCGACAGCATCTGCGCCGCCGACAGCACCTGCGAGGAGGCCGTGCCGGTCTCGGTCGCGCCGCGCTGCACGTCGGTGATGTTGGAGGAAACCTGCTGGGTGCCCTGCGCTGCCTGCTGGACGTTGCGGGCGATCTCCTGGGTCGCCGCGCCCTGCTCTTCCACGGCCGCCGCGATCGCCGACGAAATCTCCGACAGACGCTCGATGGTCGACGAGATCTCCTTGATGGCGCCGACCGAGTCGTTGGTCGCCGCCTGGATGCCGGAAATCTGCTGGCCGATCTCACCGGTCGCCTTCGCGGTCTGCTCGGCGAGCGCCTTCACCTCGGAGGCGACGACCGCAAAGCCGCGGCCGGCTTCGCCGGCGCGTGCGGCTTCGATGGTCGCGTTCAGCGCCAGAAGGTTGGTCTGGCCGGCGATGGTGTTGATGAGCTCGACGACGTCGCCGATGCGCGAGGCTGCCTTGGAGAGCTCGCTGACGCGTTCGGTGGTGGTGCGCGCCTGGCCGACGGCGTCGCCCGCCATCCGCGCAGATTCCTGCACCTGACGGCTGATCTCGCCGACCGATGAGGCCATCTCCTCGGTGGCCGAGGCCACCGACTGCACGTTGGTCGAGGCCTCCTCCGACGCTCCGGCAACCGTGGTCGCCAGCCGCTGGGAGCGGTCGGCGGTCGAGGTCAGCGTCGAGGCCGAGGCCTCCAACTGGGTCGACGCCGACGACACGGTCTGAACGATCTCGCCGATCATCGTTTCGAATTCGCGGGTGATGTTGTCGACGCGGCGGCCGCGCTCGATCTTGGCTTCGGCATCGGCGGCGGCAGCCTCGTCGGCGGCCTTCTTGGCGATCAGCGCTTCCTTGAAGATCTGGAGCACCTCGGCCATGGCACCAATCTCGGTCTTCTCACCGCGATGAGGGACTTCGGCGGAAAGCTCGCCCTTGCCCAGCGCCTGCATCGGCTCAATGATCGAATTGATGCCGCTGGAGACGTCCTGGACGAGGTAGAAGCCGACGCCGATGCCGATGATCACGGCTGCGCCGAGGATGATCGAGACGAGCATGAAGGCATAATAGTAACTGTTGGCGGCATCCTGCGCGGCCTGGTCGCCACCCTTGGTGTTGAGCTCGATGTCCTTGCGCAGGATCTCGTCGGCCTGAAGCCCGATCTTGTTGACCGTCTTGGTGTTCAGCTCATGCGCCTCGTGCGGGACCTTGCCGGCCTCCTTGCGCGACAGCGCCATGACCTCCTGGGTGCCTTTCTTGTAATCGTCCCAGAACCTGGACCATTCACCGTAGAGTGCCCGTTCTTCAGGCGAGGTAATCATGTCCTCGTAAGTTTTGCGGAATTTGGTGTTGGCCTCGATCACGGTCGCAAGCGTCTTCTCTGCCGCGAGCTTCTCGTCCAGCGTTTCCGACAGCATGTGCTCCCGGATGACGTTGCGGTAAGTGATGACGCCGGCACGCAGGTCGCCGAGCACGCGCACGCTGGGCATCCAGCTCGTGGTGATGTCGACGGTGTTGGCATTCATCGACCGCATCTTCATGACGGCGAGCAGGCCCATGCCGGCCATCGCGACCAGCAGGAACGCCACGACACTGATGATCTTGGCGCGGATGGAAATGGTGGCGAGCATATGGAGTCTCTTTGTGCTGGCGCGGCGGCGCGTCCGGAAGTCTACGAATCAACCTAAGGGAGCAGCACCGACATCCAACACCAGAGCACCTGAGCAGACGTTAACGACGACTCCGTACGAGTACGGAAGCCTGAAACAAGTGAACACGACGCTAAAAAAGCCCTGCGCTCAGCGCATGAGCCTAAGCGCATCGGAGAAAAACTCGGGCCCGCCGAAATTTCCGGACTTCAAGGCGAGCAGCATGTCGCCTTTTTCAGCACCGACCGCGCGCAGCACCGGGACGCCCGCCGCAATCTCTACTCCGACGAGAAATCCCGGAATCTTCAATCGGTCGACCACGGCGCCGGATGTCTCCCCGCCGGCAACGACCAGTCGCTTGACGCCGGCCTGCACCAGACCTTGGGCAATGTCGGCCATCGCCTGCTCGATAGCGTGCCCGGTCGAGTCGCGGCCGTGGCGCGCCTGGAGCGCGGCGACCTGATCCGGTGTCGAGCTCGACGCGATCAGCACCGGACCGTCCGCCAGTCGCGGCTTCGCCCAGGCCAGCGCGCGCTGCGCCTCGTCCTCGCCCGTAGTAATACGGTCCGGATCGAGATGCAGCACCGGCATGACGCGCTCGGCATTCGCGATCTGCTGAAGCGTCGCCTGCGAGCAGCTTCCGGCCAGGCACGCCGCCGGTCCGCCGACCGCTCCCCCCGCCTCGCTGCTCGCCGCTGTCGATTTGACCTTGCCTGTCGAGACCAGCGCTCGCGCCAGCCCAAGACCCATGCCGGAGGCGCCGACCGACAACCGATGCTGGACAGCGACGAGGCCGATGGTTTCGAGGTCGTGGTCGAACACGGCGTCGATGATCGCCGCGCCAATGCCCTTGCCCGCGAGTTCGGCGAGCCGCGTCCGCACGGCATCCGCGCCGCGCGTGACGGTGGCGAGGTCGATGAGGCCGATTTGCGCCTTGCTCTGGCGCGCCAGCACGCGCACCAGGTTGGAATCGTGCATCGGGTTGAGCGGATGGTCCTTCAGCGGGCTCTCGTTCAACGGCACGGCGCCGACGAACAGGTTGCCCTGGTAGACTGTGCGGCCGGTCTCCGGAAACGCCGGCGTCACCAGCACGGCCGCCTCGCCGCAATCGGCGCGCAGCGCGTCCATCACCGGGCCGATATTGCCGGCATCGGTGGAATCGAAGGTCGAGCAGATCTTGAACAGCACGTGGCCGGCGCCACGGCCGCGCAGCCATTTGTCCGCCGCACGCGAGCGCGATACGGCAAGACCGGCTTCGATCGAGCGGCTCTTCAAGGACACCACGACGGCGTCGACCTCGGGCAGCGCGAGATCGTCCGCGGGCACGCCGATGGTCTGCACGGTGCGCAAGCCGGCGCGCGTCAGCGTGTTGGCGAGGTCGGAGGCGCCGGTGTAGTCGTCGGCAATGCAGCCAAGAGAGATTTTCGCTGCAACTGTCACGACTTCACTCCCGCATAAGGCTTGAACCAGGCAAGGCCGTCGGTGGTCTTGCCGCGCGGATTATATTCGCAGCCGACGAAGCCGGCATAACCGAGCCGGTCGAGTTCGTCGAACAGGAACGGATAGTTCAGCTCCTCGCCATCAGGCTCGTTGCGCGAGGGGATGCTGGCGATCTGGATGTGGCCGATCACCGGCATCATCTCGCGCAGCCGCATCGTGACGTCGCCATGGATGATCTGGCAGTGATAAATATCGAACTGCAGTTTCAGGTTCGGAAGCCGCAGCTCCTGGATCAGGTCGCGCGCGAAGCCGAAATCGTTGAGGAAATAGCCGGGCACGTTGCGCGCATTGATCGGCTCGAGCACGATGTCGATGCCGTGCGGCGCAAAGAACTCGGCGGCCCACGCCACTGATTTGTAGAACGCCTCGATGGCGACGCGCTCGCCACGGTTGGCGATGCCCGCCATCAAATGCAAACGCTTGACGCCGGTTGCCTTGGCGTAGGGCAGCGCGGTCTCCAGGCTCGCCTTGAGCTCGGGGAATCGCGACGGGAGCGCCGCAAAGCCCTTCTCGCCGGCATTCCAGTCGCCCGGCGGGAGGTTGAACAGCGCCTGGGTCAAGCCGTTGCGCTTGAGCCGCTCGCCGACCGCCTCGGCCGGATGCTCATAGGGAAAGAGAAACTCGACCGCCGTGAAGCCGGCTGCCGCAGCGGCATCGAAGCGGTCGAGGAACGGCACCTCGGTGAACATCATCGAGAGATTGGCGGCAAAACGGGGCATCGGAATCCTCTTGTCTACTTGTCGCCGGGCAGCTTCACGCCGGTGACCTGCGCATACATCCGCGCCACCGACGCATCGTCGTCGCGGCCCATGCCGGCGGCTGATGTCATCAAGAACATCTGGAGTGCTGCGGCGGAGACCGGAACCGGGAATCTGGCACTGCGCGCCATGTCCTGGATGATGCCGAGATCCTTGACGAAGATCTCGACCGCACTGCGCGGCGTGTAATCGCCGTCGAGCACGTGCGGCATGCGGTTCTCGAACATCCAGGAGTTTCCGGCGGACGCCGTGATCACCTCATAGACCTTGCGGATATCAAGACCCTGCTTGGCCGCGAACGCGATCGCCTCGCTGGCCGCGGCGATATGCACGCCGGCGAGCAACTGGTTGATCATCTTGAAGGCGGCGCCCTGGCCTGCGGCATCGCCGAGCTCGTAGAGCTTTGCGGCCATGGCATCGAGCGCGGGCCGCGCTTTCTCAAACGCAGCCGGACTGCCGGAGGCGAGGATCGTCAGCTCGCCCTGCGCTGCGCGCTGCGCCCCGCCGGAGATCGGCGCATCCAGATAGTGCCGGCCGGTCGCCTCCAACTGCTTGGCGAGACGCCGCGCCACGTCGGGATCCATGGTCGCCGACGACAGGAAGACGCTGTCCTCGGCCATGGTTTCGGCGACGCCATCCTTGCCGAACAGGATGGTCTCGGTCTGCGCGGCATTGACGACGACGCTGACGACGATGTCGGCGCCTTTGGCGGCTTCAGCCGGCGTCTTGGCGCCGGCGCCGCCCTCCGTCACGAAGCGCGCGACCGCATCAGCCGAGACGTCGCAGCCGGTGACGACATGACCGGCGCGCTTCAGCGAAGTCGCCATGCCAAACCCCATCGAGCCGAGCCCGATGACGGCGATGCGCTGATTCTGTGACGTGGAGGCGGACATGCAACTGATCCTTGCGACGTTTCCCGGACGGCCGCCCTTTGCGGCAGCTTGGCAACCGATTAACACGGCTTGGCCGCGCTGCCAAAGCGTGAGACAAACGGACATGACGGCCATGAGCAACGAGACACGGCTCCGCGAAGACATTTGCCGCTTCGGACGGTCCCTGTTCGAGCGTGGGCTGACGCCCGGCTCCTCCGGCAATATCAGCGTCAGGCTGGACGGCGGCGGCTGGCTGGTGACGCCGACCAATGCCTCGCTCGGCTTCCTCGATCCCGCAAAACTGTCGCGGCTGGACGATCAGGGCCGACTGGTTTCGGGCGATGCGCCGACCAAGGAAGTTCCGCTGCACAATGCGCTCTACGCCACGTGCGGGAGCGCAAGGGCGATCGTGCATCTGCATTCCACCCATTCGGTCGCGCTGTCGATGCTCCCGGAGATCGAGCCGCGCGCTGCGCTGCCGCCGATGACCGCTTATTATCTGATGAAATGCGGCGCCACCGCGCTCGTGCCTTATTACCGCCCGGGTGATCCCGCGGTCGCCGATGCGATCAGGGGGCTGGCGGGGAAATACTCATCCGTGCTGCTCGCCAATCACGGCCCGGTCGTCGCGGGCGACACGCTGGAAGCAGCGGTGTTCGCGACGGAGGAGCTGGAGGAGACGGCGAAGCTGTATCTGTTGCTGCGCGGGATGAACCCGCGGTATTTGTCGCCGGAGCAGGTGATGGATCTGATGAAGGTGTTTGGGCTGCCCCTGCCGGAGCATGGGCACGAGCATTGAGCCTCGTGCAGCCGAGGGCGAACTAACACCGCCCTACTCACCGCTGTCATTCCCCGCGAAGGCGGGGAATCCAGTACGCCGCAGCTTCTCGGCTCAATCACAACGGCCTCTGGAATACTGGATCGCCCGCCTTCGCGGGCGATGACGCCGAGTGTGTTGCGCGAGCGTGCCCAACACTTCGCGGCTACAGCCCCAGATACGCCTTGCGCACGTCCGGATTGCCCTTGATCTCGCTTGCCGCACCCTGCATCAGCACGCGGCCGGTTTGCAGGATGTAGGCGCGGTCTGCGATCTCGAGGCACTCCGCCATGCGTTGCTCCACGATCAGCACGGTCATGCCGGCATCGCGGATGTGCTTCACAGCCTGGAAGATCTCGTCGACAAGCTTCGGCATGATGCCCTGTGAGGGTTCGTCGAGCATCAACAGCCGCGGGCGCGTCATCAGCGCACGGCCGATCGCGAGCATCTGCTGCTCGCCGCCGCTTAGCGTCTCGGCGCGCTGCTCCAGGCGCTCGGAGAGGCGCGGAAACAGCTGGAACACGAGATCGAGCGGGCTCTCGCGGTCGGCCTCGCCGCGGTAGAGATAGCTGCCGAGGCGCAGATTGTCGCGCACGGAGAGGCGCGGAAACAAGCGGCGGTTCTCCGGCACATAGGCGATGCCCGTGGCCGTGATATGATGCTGCGCCATCCCGTCGAGGCGCTTGCCGTCGAACGTCACCGTACCCGAACGCGGGCGCTCGGCGCCGGCGATGGATTTGAGCAGCGTCGACTTGCCCGCGCCGTTGGCGCCGGCGACGCAGACGATCTCGCCCTTGGCGACCTCAATGCTGACCGCGGAGATCGCGACCAGGCCCTGATAGGCGGTCGTGACTTCACGCACCGACAGCATGACGATCTCCCAGATATGCGCTGATCACCTTGGGATCGCGGACGATTTCAGTGGGCTTGCCCTCGACCAGCACCTTGCCGAGGTCGAGCACGATGGCGCGGTCGACCAAAGGCATCACGATCTCCATAACGTGCTCGACCATCAGCACGGCAATGCCGGCGTCACGCACCTTGCGCACCAGCGCGACACCGGTCTGCGCCTCGGTCGGCGTAAGACCAGTGAGGACTTCGTCGAGCAGCAGCAATTTCGGTTCTGTTGCAAGCGCGCGCGCGACTTCGAGGCGGCGCTTTTCGGCCGGCACGAGGTCGCTCGCGAGCACGTTGGCGCGCGCGGCAAGGCCGGTGAACTCCAGCACCTCATGCGCCTTGCGGCGGGCCTCGCGCATTACGGTGTTGCGCACGAGAGCGCCGACGATGACGTTGTCGATAACGGTCATAGTCTCGAAGCTCTTGACGACCTGGAAGGTGCGCCCGACGCCGCGCTGGCAGCGCTCGGCGGCCGGCATGCTGGTGACATCCTCGCCGTCGAACCAGATCGAGCCTTGCGTCGGCGGCAGCACGCCGGCGATGAGATTGAACAGCGTCGACTTGCCGGCTCCATTCGGGCCGATCAGGCCGACGATCTCGCCGCGGCCGACCGAGATCGAGACGTCGCTGTTGGCGACGAGGCCGCCGAAGCGCTGCCAGACGCCGCGGGTTTCAAGCAGCGGGGTCATCGCGTGGCTCCCTTCCGCTTCGCACGAGAGAACAGGCTCACCAAACCCTGCGGCAGGGCGAGCGAAATCAGCACGATCAGCGTGCCGTAGACGATCAGGTCGACGCCGCGGCCCGAGCCGCCGATATAGGAGCGCGTCAGCTCCGTCATCGGGATCAGGATGGCCGCCCCTAACACGGGTCCCCAGAGGGTGCCGATGCCACCGAGCACGGCCGGCAACGCCATCAGCAGCGAGAACTGGAAGCCCATGACGCTTTCAGGATCGATATAGGCGAGAAACTGCGCATAGAAGGCGCCGCCAATGGCAACGAGGAAGGCGGAGACGGCAGCCGCGCCCATCTTGGAATTGAACACGACGACCCCGAGGCTCTCGGCCGCTTCCGGATTGTCCTTTACCGCGCGCCACCAGAAGCCCCATTTGGAGTCCTCCAGCCACCAGGTGACGAACCAGGCGAGGCTGCACAGCACCAGTGCGAAATAGAAGTACGGCAGCTTGCTGCGCATGAACTGGAATTTCAGCCAGCTGTCGCCGCGCACCGGAATGGTGATTCCCATCGCGGCCCCCGCCCATTCCCAGTTCTGGAACAGCAGCAGCCCGATCTCGGCGATGACGATGGTCGCGATCACGAAATAATGGCCGCGCAGGCGAAAGAAGGGATAGCCGAGCCCCATCGCGATCGCGGCCGCGACTGCGCCGCCGGCGAGCATGCCGAACCAGGGCAGCACGCCGAACTTGGTGAACAGCAGCTCGGTGGTGTAGGCGCCGATGCCGAAATAAAGCGCATGTCCCAGCGAGATCTGGCCGCAATAGCCGGAGAGAATATTCCAGCTCTGCGACAGCGCCGCATACATCAAGGTCAGGATCAGGATGTTCTGGACGTAGACGTCCTTGATGAGCAGGGGAGCGACCGCCGCCAGGGCGGTCAGCACCGCGGCGATGATGAGGTCGCGGCGGCGCCGCGCGGCAAAATCCTTGTCCATCACATCGATCCGAACAGGCCGCGCGGCCGGATGAAGACGACCAGCAGGTAGACGGCGTAGATGCCGACCGATTTCAGCGACGGCGGCAACACCAGCGCGGTGGTGGCCTCGACCAGGCCGACGATGATCCCGCCGGCGAAAGCGCCGAACACGCTGCCGAAGCCGCCGAGCGCGACCGTGACGTAGGCGATCAGCGCAAAGGACGCGCCGACGTCGGGATAGATATAGAAGAAGCTCGCCATGATCGCTCCGGCGAGACCGACCAGCGCGGCACCAAGCCCCCAGCCGAGCGCGAACACGCGATTCTTGTCGATGCCGACGAGGGCCACCGCGCCGGGATCTTCACGGGTGGCCTCCAGAGCGCGACCGAAATCGGTGCGATGGATGAAGAAGTAGAGGCCGGCAAAGGCCAGGATCGAAACCAGCGCACCCATGAGCTGCGGCTCGGGCAGGAAGACGCCGGCGATCGAGATCGTCTTGCCACCGAGCCAGGACTGCGGAACGCTGCGATAATCGGGCGTGAAGAAGAATTGCGCGAGGCCGCGCATCACGATGGCGAGGCCAAAGGTGGAGAAGATCTGCACCATGCCGGCATTGGCCTTGGCCCGCATGGCGAAGCGTACGATCAACAAATAGACGACCGCTCCGAATACGAACAGCGCGGCGGCCACCAGCGGCGCCGACAGCAAGGGGTCGATGGCGAAGAACGTGAACAGGAAGAAGCTCACATACATCGCGATCATCAGGAACTCGCCATGGGCGAAGTTCACGACGTCCATCAGGCCGAAGATCAGCGCGAGACCGACGGCGATCAGTCCGTAGAGCAGGCCCATGAGAAGGCCGCTCGCGAGACTTTGGATAATGGTTTGGGCTGTCAAAAGTCTGTCCCCCGAACTACGTCCTCATCCTGAGGAGCGCGCACCGCGCGCGTCTCGAAGGATGGCCCAGCCCTCGTCCTTCGAGACGCGGGCTGCGCGCCCGCTCCTCAGGATGAGGGCGGGAGCTACGATCTGTGCTCCCGCTCGCCGTGTCTTACTTCATCGGCCAGATCGCCTCGGCGATCGCGGCCTGCGGCGGGAAGATGGTGACGAACTTGCCGCCGACATATTGCAGCAGCACAGGGTCAGCGTCGTTGTTCTGGCCCATCTCGTCGAACTTGACGCGCTTCCAGGGCATGATGGTCTGCTCGCCCGGGATGTCGGTGGCGGCGAGCGCGTCGCGGATCTTCTCGCCGTCGGTCGACTTGGCGCGGCTGATGGCGTCGGCGAGGATGATCAGGCCCATGAACTGACGCGAGGTGAGATCGTTGAAATCCTTGCCCGACCGCGTCTTGAACATCTCGTTGATCTTGCCGACCATCGGGCGCTTCTGCGCGAGGTCGAGCGAGAAGGTGCCGCGCGAGATCACGCCTTCGAGCTTGTCGCCGACGGCGTCGTAGAGCGCCTTCTCGGAGAAGCCGGCGTCCTGCGCCACGATCGCGTTCGGCTTGTAACCGAGCTCGCCCATGGTCTTCACCAGCAGGATGCCATCGGTGGTGTAGCTCGAGGGCATCAGCACGTCGGCGTTCGCGCTCTTGAGTTGCTGCACCTCGGCCGAGAGCGAGGGCGAGTTGGCGCGATATTTGATGTCGGAGACGATCTTGTAGCCACGCTCGCCGGCGATCTTGGCCTGGGCGTTGCCGGAATCGGTGCCGAAGATGGTGTCCTCGTGGAACAGCGACAGCGTCTCGATTTTGGTGCCCTTCTTCTTCAAGGCATCGAAGAAGTCGAACATCGCGGCCGAGTACATCTCGTCGTGCGGGGAGGCGCGGAAGTAATATTTGAGGCCGCGGCGATGCAGGCTCGGCGAGGAGTTGTCGGCGGAGACGAACGGGATCTGGTAGCGCTCGCAGATCTGGCTGACGGTGACGGCGACCGCGCTCTGATAGGTGCCGATGATGGCGCAGACCTTCTCCTGCGTGATCAGGCGCTCGGCTTCGGCACGGCCCTTCTGCGGATCGGCCTGGTGGTCGGCGAAGACGAGGCGGACCTTGGCGCCGCCGAGACCCGGCAGGCCCGCGCCCTTGGCCAGCGGCAGGTCGAAATCGGTGTCCTTGTTGATGACCTCGAGCGCGGTCTCATACGCCTTCTGCGCGTCGACGCCCTGCTGCGCGCTGCCGCCGGAGAACGGATAGATCACGCCGATCACGACTTCGGAAGTCTGTGCGCGTGCTGCCAGCGGCACCAGCGCGGCCGTAGCGGTGGCTCCCAACAATACGTCGCGGCGAGTGATCGTCATGGCAAAGTCCCCTGTTACTGAATTTCGGCTGATCGAATGAAGCGATTGATGGATGCGGTAAAGCTCGAAGAAGCAGCAAACGCTGCCCACTAAATCACGGCCATGGTCCTGTTCTTGAGATCCGTCACCAGCATCAGGCCCGGCGAATGCGTGATCGCGAACGGCAGCCTTGCGGCGTTGATAACCGATTGCGGCGTCACGCCGCAGGCCCAGAACACCGGGATCTCATCGTCGGCGACCGGCACCGGATCGCCGTAATCGGGCTTGGCGATGTCCTTGATGCCGATCAGATGCGGATGGCCGAGATGCACGGGCGCGCCGTGCACGGCCGGATAGCGCGAGGTGATCTGCACCGCACGGATCGCATCCGCCGGCTTGAACGGACGCATCGACACCACCATGGGACCGGCGAAGGGACCGGACTCGCCGCAGGCGATGTTAGTGCGATACATCGGCACGCGCACATTGTGCTCGATGTGGCGGATCGGCATGCCCTCGTCGAGCAGCGCCTCTTCGAACGAGAACGAGCAGCCCAGCACGAAGGTCACGAGATCGTCCCGCCAGTATTTGGTGACGTCGGTCGGCTCGTCCACGACATCGCCGTCGCGCCAGACGCGATAGCGCGGCACGTCGGTGCGGATGTCGAGATCGGCGCCAAGCGCGGGGATGTGCGGACTGCCGACATCGGACATGCCGATGATCGGGCACGGCTTGGGATTGAGTTGGCAGAAGCGGTGAAAGGCGCCGGCATGTTCCGCCGGCAGGATCGCCAGATTGCCCTGGACGAAGCCGGGGGCGACGCCGGCGGTGGAGGCGACCAGCCCCTCGCGGTAGGCAAGCCGCGCCTTGCGGCTCGGGAGCGTGTCGGGCGTTTCAGTTTGCTGCACTGCCACCAAAACAGTCATGAGATCGACCTGCCTATAAACTCGACAAAGACAAGCCAACACCACGCGTGCTATAAAGTCTAATCTTCCTTTCTAATCAATATCGATAAATTTCTTTTATCGAGCAGGAAAATCCCTCCAATGCTGGACTTCAGATCGATCGAGACGTTCCTTTGGGTTGTGAAGCTCGGCAGCTTTCGCGGCGCCGCAGCACGCCTCAACACGACCCAACCGGCGATCTCGCAGCGCATCGCCCAGCTCGAGCGCGAGATGGGGGTGAAGCTGTTGAACCGCGACCACCGCGTGGCCTCGCCGACGCCAAGCGGCCGGCAGATGATGGTCTATGCGGAGAAGCTGATCGGCCTGCGCGCCGCGATGATCGCCGAGATCGGCGACCGCTCGGCGATGCGCGGCGTGATGCGGCTCGGCGTCGCCGAAACCATCGTGCACACCTGGCTGCCGCGGCTCGTAAAGAGCATGAACGAAGTCTACCCGAACCTGTCGCTGGAGATCGAGGTCGACATCACGCCGAACCTGACCGCGCGCCTGCTTGCGCAGGAAATCGAGCTTGCCTTCGTCGTCGGTCCGCTCTCAGCCTCCGGGGTGCACAACCGCGTCCTCGCCGACTATCCGATCGGCTTTCTGGCGAGTCCTTCGCTCGGGCTCGGCAAGGGTCCAGTGACGCCGGCGGATCTCGCGCGCTTTCCGATCATCACCTTCCCGCGCAAGACCAAGCCTTACGAGGTCGTGCGCGAGGTGTTCGACCGGCCGGAGCTGCCGCCGATCCGGCTGCACGCCTCCGCCTCGCTTGCGACCGTGATTCACATGGCGGTCGAGGGCCTCGGCATTGCCGTGATCCCCGACGCCATCGTCGAGAGCGAGCTCGCAGACGGGCGCCTGCAACTGCTCGACACCGATCTCAAAATCGCGCCGCTGACATTCACCGCCAGCTGGCTCGCCTCGCCCGATGTCGTGGCGGTGGAGCGGGTCGCAGAGCTTGCATGTCAGATTGCGCAGGGCAGCCTTACAGTTGACGCGCCCGCGCCGGCGCGTCATTGAAACAGGCGCCGGATTACTGAGAGACTGACCGCATGAGCCGAGCCGCCACCAATTTGCAAATCGATTCCGCCCGCCTCTGGGGCTCCATCCACGAGACCGCGCAGTTCGGCGCGACGGCCAAGGGCGGCGTGCGGCGGCTGACGCTGAGCGCCGAGGACAAGCAGGTGCGCGACTGGTTCCGCAAGGCCTGCGAGGACGCCGGCTTAGAGGTGCACACCGATGCGCTCGGTTCGCAGTTCGGCCTGCGCAAGGGACGCGACATGTCGAAGCCGCCCGTCGGCATCGGCTCGCATCTCGACACGCAACCCACCGGTGGCAAGTATGACGGCATTCTGGGAACGCTCGGTGCGCTGGAAGTGATCCGCACGTTGAACGACGCCGGGATCGAGACCGAGGCGCCGATCTGCGTCGTCAACTGGACCAACGAAGAGGGCTCGCGCTTCGCTCCCGCGATGATGGCCTCCGCCGCCTATGTCGGCGACTTCACCACCGACGACATCCTGTCGCGCAAGGACGCCGACGGCACCACCGTCGGCCAGGCGCTCGACGGGATCGGCTATCGCGGCGACAAGCCGGTCGGCTTCCAGAAGCTCGGCTGCTTCGTCGAATTGCACATCGAGCAGGGCCCGATCCTGGAAGCCGAAGGAAAGACCATCGGTGTCGTCGATTCCGGCCAGGGCGTACTTTGGTACGACGGCAAGATTTCCGGCTTCGAGAGCCATGCCGGGTCGACGCCGATGCCGCTGCGGCGCGATGCGCTGGCGACGCTGTCCGAGATCGTGCTGGCGATGGAAGCCATTGCGAAGAGGCATGGGCCAAAGGCAGTCGGCACCATCGGCGAGGCCGTGATCGCAAACCCCTCGCGCAACGTCATTCCCGGCGAGATCGCCTTCACGATGGATTGCCGCAGCGCCGATGGCGCGATCATGGATGCGCTCGATCGCGATCTTCGCAGCGCGATTGCCGAGATCGCCGCACGCCGCAAGGTCGAGGTGAAGATCGACCTGGTCTGGCGCAAGCCGCCGACGCATTTCGATCCCAGATTGATTGCGGCAGTCGAGAACGCGGCAAAGACGCTCGGCTACTCCTCTCGCCGCATCACCTCCGGCGCGGGCCACGATGCCTGCAACCTCAACACAATCATCCCGGCCGCAATGGTGTTCGTGCCCTGCAAGGACGGCATCAGCCATAACGAGCTCGAAGACGCCACGCAGCCCGATTGCGCCGCGGGCACCAATGTCCTCATGCACACGGTGCTGGCGATCGCCGGCGTCGCATCCTGACCGGAGAGAACCATGCGCGGAGTTTTCGTCGACGCCAATGAAGCTCTCGCCATGATCATGGAGCGGCTGGAGCAGCCGGGCGATCCCAAGGTGCGGATCCACAGGGATCCCGACATCAAGCCCGAACAATATCCTGAAATCCTCGACGGCGCCGAGATCGCGATCGTCGACCACACCGCGCTGCCGACCGATGTCGCAAAGAAGTGCGCAGGCCTGAAGCACGTCGTGTTCCTCGGCACCGGCGCCCGTAGCTACATGAACCCGGAGGAGCTCGCCGAGCTCGGCATCTCCGTGCACCTGATCAAAGGCTACGGCGACACGGCGGTCGCGGAATGCGCGATCGCGCTGATGTGGGCTTCGGCCCGCGTCATCGCGATGATGGACCGCGAGATGCGCGGCGGAAACTGGCTCCGCGAAGACGGCATGCAGCTCACCGGCAAGACGCTCGGCCTGATCGGCTTCGGCGGTATTGCCGCTGAAGTCGCGCGCATCGCCTCGGGCAGCGGCATGAAGGTAATCGCCTGGAACCGCTCGCCGAAGAGCTATCCGGGCGTGGAATTCGCCGATCTCGATACGGTGTTGGCGAGAGCAGACGTCGTGTCGCTGCATCTGCTGCTCAACGACGAGACGCGCGGCATGATCACCCGCGAGATGATCGCGAAGATGAAGCCGGGCGTCATCCTCATCAACACCGCCCGCGCTGCCGTTGTCGATGAGATCGCCATGATCGATGCGCTGAAGTCGGGCCACATCCGCCATGCCGGCCTCGACGTCTTCAACATCGAGCCATTGCCCGGCGATCATCCGCTGACGAAACTGCCAAACGTGACATTGTCGGCGCATTCGGCGTTCCGGACCCCGGAGGCGAGCGAGAACCTGATTGGCGCGGCGTGGGAGCACTGCCGCCGGATCGTGAAGGGATGAGAGCACCAACAATGGCCGACTATCGCACCATCAAGGCACAGCCGCTCATCGAAGCCATCAGCGCCATCGTCAAGGCCGGCGGCTCCACGGACCGCGAGGCCGAGCTCGTATCCACCAATCTGGTCGAGGCCAATCTCAAGGGACACGACTCCCACGGCGTCGGCATGATCCCGCGCTATGTCCAGAGCGTCACCACGGGCGGCCTCGCCGTGAACCAGCACGTCAAGATCGTGCTCGACACCGGTCCGCTTCTCACCCTCGACGGCCTCACCGGCTACGGCCAGGTGATCGGCCATGAAGCGATGGAGCTGGCGGCCGAGCGCGCCAAGCGCAACGGCGTGTGTCTCGTGGGCCTCTCCAATTCGCACCATATCGGGCGCATCGGCCACTGGGCCGAGCAGTGCATCGACCACGGACTGGTCTCGATTCACTTCGTCAACGTGATCTCGCGCCCGATCGTGGCGCCGTGGGGCGGCAGCGATGGGCGCCACGGCACCAACCCGTTCTGCGTCGGCATCCCGCGCGCGGGCAAGGACCCCATCGTGCTCGACTTTGCCACCAGCAGGATCGCGCAGGGCAAAACCCGCGTCGCCCACAACAAGGGCGTCGAGCTCGAGCCCGGCACGATCATCGACAACGAGGGCAAGCCGACCACCAACCCGCGCTACACCGTGATCCCGCCGCACGGCGCCATCCTGCCGTTCGGCGAGCACAAGGGGTCGGGGCTCGCGCTGGTGTGCGAAATCCTCGGCGGCGCGCTCTCCGGCGGGCAGGTGGTCAAGGGCCCCTCCGACGGCAAGCACAACGTCCTCAACGGCATGCTCTCGATCGTCATCGACCCGAACAAGCTCGGCACCGCCGAGAATCTCGCGCGCGAAGTCGAGAGCTTCGTCGCCTGGCACACCGGCTCGCCGCCCGCCGCCGGCGTCGACAAGGTGAAGATCGCCGGCGAGCCCGAGCGCGAGACGAAGAAGAAGCGGCTGGCTGAGGGTATTCCGGTCGATCCGACCACCTGGCGGGATATTTTGGAAGCTGGGAAGCAGTTTGGGCTGGATCAAGCCGCGATTGAGAAGATTGCGGGCTAAGTCATTACAACCGGTGTCGTCCCGGCGAAGGCCGGGACCCATAACCACAAAAAGCAGTTTGACGAAGGCTCGGAGTTACCAGCTTCACTCCACAACCACTCCCTGGGGTTGTGGGTCCCGGCCTTCGCCGGGACGACCCCGTACGTAGTTGGTGACTCGGCTTAATCCACCATATCCGCAACCGCCTTGCCGCAAGCCGTGGTGTCGGCGTTGCCGCCGAGATCCTTGGTGCGGAGCGTGCGCTCCGCCAGCGTGCGCTCGATCGCCTCGACGATCGACTTGCCGGCTATCTTCTCGCCGAGATGCTCGAGCATCATCGCGCCGGACCAGATTGCGCCGATCGGATTGGCGATGCCCTGCCCCGCGATGTCGGGTGCCGAGCCGTGCACCGGCTCGAACACCGACGGGAAATTGCCCTCGGGGTTGATGTTGCCCGACGGCGCGATGCCGATGGTGCCGGTGCAGGCCGGGCCGAGATCGGACAGGATGTCGCCAAACAAATTGGAGCCGACCACGACGTCGAACCAATCCGGGTGCAGCACGAAGTTCGCCGTCAGGATGTCGATGTGGTACTTGTCCCACTTCACGCCCGGGAACTTCTTCGCCATCGCCTCCACGCGCTCGTCCCAATAGGGCATGGTGATGGAGATGCCGTTCGACTTGGTCGCCGAGGTCAGGTGCTTCTTCGGCCGCGACTGCGCGAGTTCGAACGCAAACTTCAGGATGCGATCGACGCCGATGCGGGTCATCACCGTCTGCTGCGTCACAAACTCGCGGTCGGTGTCCGGGAACATGCGGCCGCCGACGGAGGAATATTCGCCTTCGGTGTTCTCGCGCACCACCCAGAAATCGATGTCGCCGGGCTTGCGGTTTGCCAGCGGCGACGGTACGCCCGGCATCAGCCGCACGGGGCGCAAATTCACATATTGATCGAACTCGCGGCGGAACTTGATCAGCGAACCCCAAAGCGAGACGTGATCCGGAATCTTGGCCGGCCAGCCGACCGCGCCGAAGTAGATGGCATCGTGCTTGCCGATCTTATCCTTCCAATCGTCCGGCATCATCTGGCCGTGCTTCTCGTAATACTCCCAGGACGAGAAGTCGAAATGATCGAAATGAAGCGACACCCCGTGCTTCTTCGCCGCGGTCTCCAGAACGCGCAGACCTTCGGGCATCACTTCCTTGCCGATGCCGTCGCCGGGAATGACCGCGATCCGGTATTGTTTCTTGCTCATCGAGAACGTCCTTGATTGCTCCGGCAGCCGCCGCCTTTTTGACCGCACTGCAATGGACCAAACGCGGCGGCAGTGCAACGCTGCACTGCAATGTTGACCATGGCGCGGCCGACCGCCTACTGATTTTATTCCCGTTCCTCTCCTGCGAGTTACTCCCATGGATCTGCATCTGCGTGGCAAGCGCGTCCTGATCACGGGCGCGTCCAAGGGCATCGGCGCAGCTGCCGCCGAGGCCTTTGCCGAGGAAGGCTGCCATCTCCTCCTCGCCGCCCGCAACGGCGATCAGCTCAAGGCTCTGGCCGAGCGCTTGCGCTCGGCGCACCAGATCAATGCCGCCACGAGCATCGTCGATTTGCGTAAGAGCGAGGATTTGGCGCGGCTCGCCAAGGAAGCCGCCGACATCGACGTCCTCGTCAATAATGCCGGCGACATTCCCGGCGGCTCCATCGACAAGATCGACGAGGCGACCTGGCGCCACGCCTGGGAATTGAAAGTGTTCGGCTACATCAACCTCACGCGCATGATCTATGCGCAGATGAAGGCGAAGGGCGGCGGCGTGATCGTGAACGACATCGGCGCGGCCGGCGAGAAATTCGACGCCAACTACATTTGCGGCAGCGCCGGCAATGCCGCGCTGATGGCCTTCACCCGCGCGCTCGGGGGCAAGAGCCTCGCCGACAACATCCGCGTGGTCGGCATCAATCCCGGCCCTGTGGGCACCGACCGTCACGTCACCTTGCTGAAGACGCGGGCAAAGCACCAATTCGGCGACGAGAGCCGCTACAAGGAATTCCAGAAGAGCCTGCCGCTCGGCAGGCCTGCGCATGCGCGCGAGATCGGCGACCTCATGGCGTTCCTGGCGTCAGATCGCGCGGGCTACACGTCAGGCGTGATCTACACGGTGGACGGCGGCATCAGCGCGGGATGGGGTTAAGTTAAGTCTGTCCACGTCATTGCGAGCGAAGCGATGCAATCCAGAAATGTATCTGCGGCAAAAGTCTGGATTGCTTCGTCGCTTCGCTCCTCGCAATAACGGAGCCTAGAACAAGCACAGGAGTAAAATAGTTGTCTCAAGACCTGATCCGCGAAACCGCGTGCACCGTCGTCGACAAGCTGCGGTCCGGCGACGTCTCGCCGCTGGAGCTCTTGGATGTGCTGGAGAAGCGCATCGGTCAAGTCGATGGCAAGGTCAACGCGCTGCCGACGCTGTGCTTCGATCGCGCGCGGGATAGCGCAAAGGCGCTGATGCGGAAGCCGGCCGGGGCGCGCGGATTGCTCGCAGGCCTGCCGCTGCCGATCAAGGATCTGACCGATGTTGCTGGCGTGCTGAACACCCAGGGCTCGCCGATCTTCAAGGACAACATCCCGGCGACGTCCGATATCCTAGTCGAAAATCTCGAGGCCAACGGCGCGGTCGTCTATGCCAAGTCGAACACGCCGGAGTTCGGTGCGGGCGCCAACACCTTCAACGAGGTGTTCGGCGCAACCCTCAATCCCTGGGATACGTCCAAATCGGCAGCCGGCTCGTCAGGCGGCGCGGCCGTTGCGCTCGCCACCGGCATGGCCTGGCTCGCGCAAGGCTCCGACATGGGCGGCAGTCTGCGCAGTCCGGCAGCTTTCTGCGGCGTCGTGGGCATGCGGCCGAGCATCGGTCGTGTCGCGCACACGCCGAAAGCGGCCATCGACCGCAATCTCGGCGTCGTTGGCCCGATGGCCCGCAACGTCGAGGATCTCGCGCTGCTGCTGGATGCCATGAGCGGCGATTATGCCGCCGACCCGCTGTCATTGCCGGCGCCCTTGGCGTCGTTTCTCTCGGTAGCGCAGTCAGGCAGCAAGCCGAAGCGCATCGCCTACTCGCCAGACCTCGGTATCACGCCGGTCGATCCCGAGGTCAAAGCGATCACGCGAAAGGCGGGGGAACGCTTTGCCGAAGCCGGCGCCATCGTTGAGGAGGCGCATCCGGATTGGCGCGAGGCGCATGAGTGTTTCCACGTGCTGCGTGCGTTCGACTTCGCGATCAGCAAGGCGCAGCTGCTGCGCACCAAGCGCGACCTGCTCAAGCCCGAGGTGATCTGGAACATCGAGGAAGGCCTCAAGCTCACTGTCGAGCAGCTCGAACGCGCCGAGGCGCAGCGCGTCGGCATGACCGCGCGCGCGATCGAGTTCTTCAAGAGCTACGATCTGCTGCTGGTACCGACCACGATCGTGCCGCCCTTCCCGATCGAGCACCGCTATGTCGCCGAATGCGCCGGCAAGAGGTTCGACAACTACGTCGAATGGCTCGGCATCGTCTACGCTATCACGCTCGCTTGCTGTCCGGCGCTGTCGCTGCCGTGCGGCTTCACCGCATCGGGACTTCCGGTCGGCCTGCAGGTCGTCGGGGCTCCGCGCGCGGATGCGCAGGTGATCGCCGGTGCGAAGACGCTGGAGGATATCCTGGGCCTGCGCGGCACGACGCCGATTGATCCGCGAGTGAAGAAGTAGGCCTCCGCTCTCGTGCCCCGGACGCGGCGCAGCGCGTCGCGCTGCACCTTGTCCGGGACAAGAGAGATAGTCACCTTCCGCTTGTCGCCTCCAGGCTCCGGCTATACCGCGACATCGCGAAGCAGAAGACAAAATAGATCCCGGCGACGAAGATGTAGACTTCGACGGAGAATTGCTGCCACGCCGGATCGATGATCGCGGTCTTGGCCGTCGTCAGCAGGTCGAAGATACCGATAATCAGGACCAGGCTGGTGTCCTTGAAGAAGGCTATGAAGGTGTTGACCAGCGGCGGGATGACGTGGCGGATCGCCTGCGGCAGGACGATCAGCCTGTTCTTGCGCCAGTAGGACAGGCCGAGCGCGTCAGCCGCCTCGTATTGCCCGCGCGGCACGGCCTGGAGGCCGCCACGAATGACTTCGGCAAGATAGGCACCCGCGAACAGGATGATCGCGACCTGCGCGCGCAGGAGCTTGTCGATGTTGAATCCGTTCGGCATGAACAGCGGAAACATCACGCTCGCCATGAACAGCAGGCTGACCAGCGGCACGCCGCGGATCAGCTCGACATAGAGCACGGTGAGGGAGCGGATCGCCGGCAGTTTTGAGCGCCGGCCAAGCGCGACGAGGATGCCGAGCGGGAAGCCGAAGGCCAGACCGAAGGTCGCCAGGATCAGCGTCACCGGCAAGCCGCCCCAACGGTCCTGCGAGACGAACGACAAGCCGAGTATGCCGCCCCACATCAGCACGCTGATCAGCGCGAGCGCTCCGATCCAGAGATAGGCCAACTCGCGCCGCCATAAGGCGCGGCGGGTGGAGAGATAGAACAGGGCGATGAACAGCAGTACCGCCAGCGCCGGCCGCCACTGCTCGTCGAACGGATAGGTGCCGAACAGGATGAAGCGGTATTTTTCGGGGATGATCGCCCAGCATGCACCGACGCCGCGTACCGCGCGGCAGGCGCTGGAATCGTTCGCCGGGGTGAGCCAGATCGCATTGGCGATGCCCCATTGCGCGAAGCTGAAAAGGCCTTTTGCGAGCACCGCCAGCAACACGACCGAGAGGATGCCGTTCGGGATCGACGAGAACAAATTGGCGCGCAGCCAGCGCAGCACCGGATTGCCGATCTGCGGGCGGCGGGCGGCGCGCGGTGCTTCCGGAATGTCGGCGATCGCCGTCATGGTCAGCGCTCCACCAGCGCGATGCGCGAATTATACCAGTTCATGAAGAAGCTGATGCCGAGGCTGATGGTCAGAAACACCGCCATGATCAAGGCAATGGCCTCGATCGCCTGGCCGGTCTGGTTCAACGTCGTGTTGGCGATCGAGACCACGTCCTGATAGCCGATCGCCACCGCCAGCGAAGAGTTCTTGGTCAGGTTGAGGTACTGGCTCGTCATCGGCGGCACGATGACGCGTAGCGCCTGTGGCAGGATGATCTGCCGCAGCATGAAGCTGCGGCGCAGTCCCAGCGCATTGGCGGCATCCCACTGCCCGCGCGGCACCGACTGGATGCCGCTGCGCACGATCTCGGCGATGAAGGCCGAGGTGTAGGTGACGAGCGCGATCAGCAGCGCGAAATATTCCGGCGCGAGCGTCAGTCCGCCGACGAAGTTGAAGCCGCGCAACTCAGGCCATTCGATCGTCCAGGACACGCCGAGCAGCACGGACACCGCCGCGGGCAACACAACGAGCAACCCGAGCACAAAAGGCCAGGCCGGCCGCGGCTTGCCATCGCGCATCTGCTGCGCGATGAGCCGCCGCCGGATGACGTAGAACACGACGAGCCCGAGCACTGCCGTGCCGAGCACCCAAAGCTGCGGCGTCTCGATCGGAATCGCCGGCAGGATCAACCCGCGATTGGACAAGAACACGCCCTCGATCGGCCGCCATGCCGCGCGCGCGGCCGGCAGCGCCTGCATCAGCACGTACCAGAACAGGAGCTGGAGCAGCAGCGGGATGTCGCGGAGCGTTTCGACATACACCGCGGCGAGCCGCGACAGCAGCCAATTGGCCGACAGCCGCGAGATGCCGATCACCGTGCCCAAGATGGTTGCAAGCACGATTCCGATCACGGCGACGCGCAGGGTGTTGGCGACGCCGACGACGAAGGCCCAGAGATATGAGTCTCTCGGATTGTAGGCGAGCAGGCTATCGGAGATGGGCATGCCGGCCTCACGGCCGAGGAATGCAAAACCGGTCGTGATGCGGCGCGCGGAGAGATTGGTGACGGTGTTGGACCAGAGGAAGACGATGACCGCGACTGCGATCCCGACCACCACGGCCTGCCAGAACAGGCCTTTCAGCTCGCGTTGTCCGAAAGCGCCGAAGAAGCGGCGGCGCGGCGGCGGTCTCGGAGCGTCTGACGTCACAGCACAAAAATCCTTCTCAAGACGGCGATTTCCGGCGGCGTACGTCAACTGTTGCACCAAACTCTACTTTGTGCAACAAATGTTTCATGGCCGAGCCCGCGAAATCCTCGCCGCTGAGCGAACTGCGCATTGCATTGCCATCGCTTCCGATGCGACTGCAGGAGGTCGGGCGTTTCGTCGCGGCGAATGATTACGACGCCACCACGCGTTCGATGCGCGATCTCGCAGCGGTCGCCGGCGCCGATCCCGCCGCGTTCACGCGGCTTGCCAAGGCGATCGGCTATTCGGGCTGGGATGAATTGCGTGCGGCGCTGACGGAGGCGCGGCGGCCCTCGCAGATCGCGCCCTTCTCCGGCCGCGCCAAAAGTCGCCGCCACGGCCCGAACGCCGATGTTGCGCTCGTCACCGAGAAGCTGCAGGCCGAGGCCGCCGGCCTTCCGCGCATCCCGGCCCAGCCGATTGCGGAAGCGGCGCGTGCGCTCCACGACGCCAAGCGGATCTGGATCACCGGCTACCGAAGCTGTCGCAGCGTCGCGGAACTGCTGAACTACGAACTCCGGCTGTTTCGTCCCGAACAGGTGCAACTCGTCGGCGCGTCCGGCCCCGATGATCTCGACATGGGCGCGTTCCGGCCCGGCGAGGCCGTCATCGTCATCGGCTTCATGCCCTACACCCATGCGAGCGTCCGGGTCGCGCAGGCCGCCTATCGCGCCGGCGCGGCCCTGATCGCGATCGCCGATAGCCCTTCGGCGCCGATGGCTGAAGGCGCCGATCACGTGCTGCTGTTCGAGGCGGCCTCCTCTCCCGGCTTTTTCCCGAGCCTCACCGGCGCCATTGCGATCGCGCAATCGCTCGCCGCCGTGACGTTTTCGCTCGGCGGCACGACCGCGAAGAAGCGCCTTGAGAATACCGAGGCGCGGCTCGCCGCGGCTTCAACTTACGTATCCGAGAAAGGTTGACCCATGGCCGCTCGCACCAGCCGTGTGCTGCATCGCTCGCTGCGCGAAACGCCGCCCAAGGCGATCGGCGGCGAAGGCGTCTATCTCTTTGCCGAGGACGGACGCCGCGTGATCGACGCCTCCGGCGGCGCGGCGGTCTCTTGTCTTGGCCACCAGCATCCGCGCGTGATCGCAGCGATCACGAAGCAGGCTTCGACGCTGGCCTACGCTCACACAGCCTTCTTCACGTCCGAGCCGGCGGAGGCGCTGGCCGAGAGGCTGGTCGGGCATGAGCCCGGTGGCCTCGCCTACGCCTATTTCGTCAGCGGCGGATCGGAAGCGATCGAAGCCAGCATCAAGATCGCGCGGCAGTATTTCATCGAACGCGGCGAGCCGCAGCGGCAGCACTTCATTGCGCGGCGGCAGAGCTATCACGGCAATACGCTCGGCGCGCTCGCGGCGGGCGGCAATGCCTGGCGCCGCGCGCCCTACGCGCCGCTGCTCTCAGACGCCTTCAGCCATGTGACCCCGGCTTTCGCTTATCACGAGAAGCACGAGAGCGAATCCGACGCACAATTCGTTGCCCGGCTTGCGGCCGAACTCGAAGCCGAGTTTCAGCGCCTCGGCCCCAACACGGTCGCCGCATTTCTCGCCGAGCCCGTCGTCGGCGCCACCGCTGGTGCTGTGACGGCGCCGGACGGCTACTTCAAGGCGGTGCGCGAGATCTGCGACCGACACGGCGCCCTGCTCATTCTCGACGAGGTCATGAGCGGCATGGGCCGCACCGGCACCGCGCACGCCTGGGAGCAGGAAGGCATCGCGCCCGATATCCAGGCGATCGCCAAAGGTCTCGGCGGCGGCTACCAGCCGATCGGCGCGATGCTCGCCAGTGGCAAGGTCATCGACACAATCCGCTCAGGCTCGGGCGCCTTCCTGCACGGCCACACCTATCTGGCGCACCCTCTCGCTTGCGCTGCTGCGCTCGCGGTGCAGGACGTGATCCGCGAGGACGGCCTGCTCGATCGGGTCAAGGAGCGCGGCAAGCAGCTCGAGCAGCGGCTCACCGAGCGCTTCGGCAATCACCGCCATGTCGGCGACATCAGGGGCCGCGGCCTGTTCTGGGCGATCGAGCTCGTCGCCGATCGCGCCAGCCGGACCTCGTTCGATCCCGCGCTGAAGCTGAACCAGAAGATCAAGGCCGAGGCCTTCGCCAACGGTCTCGGCTGCTATCCCGGTGGCGGCACCGTGGACGGCGTCCGTGGCGACCACGTGCTGCTGGCGCCGCCCTATATCACCTCCGCGGAGGAGATCGACCTGATCGTCGACAAGCTCGGCACGGCTGTCGACAACGTATTGTGTCGTGTCAATCAGTGAGGGGAGAATAGCATGATGAGGAAAGTGGTTATCGTAGCCGGCTTGCTCGCGGCATCGACAGTCGTCGCGGCGGCGGCAACGCTCGACACTGTGAAGAGCCGCGGCACGCTGATATGCGGCGTCAGCGCCGGTTTTGCCGGCTTCTCCGCACCGGATTCGCAAGGCAACTACAAGGGTCTCGACGTCGATTATTGCCGCGCACTCGCCGCCGGCGTGCTCGGCGATGCCACCAAGGTGCGTTACGTCTCGCTGACCGCGCAGAACCGCTTCACCGCGCTCCAGTCCGGCGAGATCGACGTGCTCTACCGCAACTCGACGCAGACCTATCTGCGCGGTGTCACGCTGGGCCTGCGGCAGGGTCCAATCAACTTCTACGACGGCCAGGGCTTTGTGGTGAAGAAAGACCTCGGCGTGAAGGAGATCAAGGATCTCAAGGGCGCCACCGTCTGCGTCGCGCAGGGCACCACGCATGAGGTCACGCTCGGCGACTACGGCCGCGCCAACGGCATCGACTGGAAGCCGCTGGTGTTCGACCGCGTCGACACCATGTACCAGACCTTCTTCGGCGGCCGTTGCGATGCCATGACCCAGGACGCTTCCGCGCTCGCCGGCGCCGTGACGACCGCGGCGCCGAACGCGGCCGACTACGTCGTGCTGCCGCAGACCATCAGCAAGGAGCCGCTCGGCCCCTTCACCCGCAATGGCGACGAGGTCTGGAGCGACATCATCACCTGGCTGCATTACGGCTTGATCGAGGCCGAAGAGCTCGGCGTCACACAAGGCAATGTCGACGAGATGGCGAAGTCGCAGACGCCCGCGATCCAGCGCCTGCTGGGCGCCTCCGGCGATCTCGGCTCGCGCCTCGGGCTCGACAACAAATGGCTGGTCACGGCCCTCAAGGCCACCGGCAATTACGGCGAGATCTACGAGCGCAATGTCGGCAAGGCGAGCCCGCTCAAGCTCGAGCGCGGCCTCAACGGCCTCTGGAGCAAGGGCGGCTTGATGTACGCGGTGCCGTTCAAGTAAACGTTTTGCGTGTCCCGGACGCGCTGCGTCCGGGGCACGCGACCTCCCATCAGGTAACGTTCAATGCCGACGTCTCCTCGCATCGCCCTCATCCACGCCCTCAAGCATTCCATCGCTCCGATCGAAGCTGCGTTCGCGAAGGCGTGGCCGGAAGCACGGCTGATGAACCTGCTCGACGACAGCCTCTCGTCGGATCTGGCGCGTGACGGCAAGCTCAATGATGCCATGACCGAACGCTTTCTTGTGCTCGGCCACTACGCCGCGGCGACAGGCGCGGATGCGATCCTGTTCACCTGCTCGGCCTTCGGTCCCTGCATCGAGGCGGTCGCGCGCGCGCATGCGCCGATGCCGGTGCTCAAGCCGAACGAAGCCATGATCGAACGGGCGGTGACGATGGGCCAGCGCATCGGCCTGCTCTCGACATTCGCGCCGACGCTGGCCTCGATGCCGCCGGAGTTTCCTTCCTCCGTCCAGATCGTACCGAAGCTTGCCGAAGGAGCGCTGGCCGCGCTCGACCGCGGCGACCGCGCGACTCACGACCGGCTGATCGTGGAAGCCGCACATGATTTGCGCGATTGCGACGTCGTCGCGCTCGCGCAGTTCAGCATCGCGGCAACTGCGCCCGTAGTGGCAGAAGCTACCGGCCGCCCCGTCGTGACCACGCCTGAAAGCGCCGTCGAGAAGCTGATGAAGTTGCTGAAAGCGAAGACCTAGGCGCCAGCCTTTTTCCGGCGCCGCGCACCCTTGATCGCCGCCGCAAGTGCCGCCTTCGTTTCGCTGACAAAATCCTCGACAAGGTCCTCGCGCGTGGCATGGGCCGCCTCGCCGGTGAACAGTCCCTGCTCGGCCAGCATCACCACGCCGTGCACCGCCGCCCAGATCTTGAGCGCCTGCCGCTCGCGCAAGTAATCAACTGCCGGAGCTTCCAGCGCCTCGACCACGAGCGCAAAGGTTTCGCGCGTCGCTTCGTGCAGCTCGCTGCCTTTCGCCGCACACGACACCGTGCGCGAGGCGAACATCAAGCGATAGACACCGTTGCGACGTAAGCCGAAATCCAGCGTCGCCTGCGCCAGCAGCGACAGTTTCGACCGCTTCGACGGCTTTGCCATCGCCGCCCGCAAGATCCCGCTGAGCTGCCGGAACGCCTCCGCCGTCACCGCCGCAAGCAGCGCCTCGCGATCGGCAAAATGGCGGTAGGGCGCCGGCTGCGAGACGCCCAGCTGCTTTGCCAGCGCTTTGATGCTGATCGCCTCCGTTCCACCCTGCTCGGCTTCGCGCAGTGCGGCCTTGATCAAGGCGTCGCGGAGATCGCCATGGTGGTAGGTGTTCTCGGGCTTGCGGGCGAGTTGTGAACGCATGTTGCGCAGAGCCTATAAGTTTGCGCTTGACAGGGGAAGCCTGCCGCGAATGTAATAGCCTATAACTTGAACAAAAATTCAAATGGGAGCGCGCGCCGGCTTCGGCCGGGGTGCACACGACCGAGGAAGCCGCCATGACAGAGCGACTGAGGGTTCACGTCGATCCCGACAAATGCCAAGGGCACGCGCGCTGCAAGGCGCTGGCGCCGGAGTTGTTCGAGCTCGACGAATACGGCAACGCCCACGAAGCCGGCGACGGCACCGTCCCGCCCGGCCTCGAAGACAAGGCCTGGCTTGCCAAATCCAATTGTCCGGAAATCGCGATCGACGTGATCGAGGAGTAGCGCGCCCGGCTTCTGCCCGCGTGCCTTCCGTGACCACGAGCCCCGAGGGATTTCGAGATGTCCGACATCAGCCAGCCCGCCGCCCATCCGCCCGTGACCGACTGGGTCCATGATTTCGACCACACCGATCCGCAATGGACGGAAGATCCCTTCCCGATCTGGGACGAGCTGCGCGCCGCAAGCCCGATCGTGCATACCGACCGCTTCCTAGGCTGCTATCTGCCGACGACCTATGAAGCGGTGCGCGAGATCGCTAACGACAGCGAGCATTTCTCCTCGCGTCGCATCATCGTCCGCGACGTGCGGCCGGAAATCACCAGCAGAAACGCCGCCCCGCCGATCACGTCCGATCCGCCGGTGCACAAGCCAGCCAAGCAATTGCTGCTGCCGCCGTTCACGCCGGACGCGATGAAGAAGCTGGAGCCGCGGGTGCGCGCGATCTGCAACGAGTTGATCGACGGCTTCATTGCTGAAGACCGGCTCGACGCGGCAGAGCGCTACACCAAGCACATTCCGGTTCGCGCAATCGCCCACATGCTCGGTATCCCCGAGACAGACAGCGATCTCTTCATCCGCTGGATCCACATGATCCTGGAACTTGGCATCAAGGACGAAAACACGTTGCTACAGGCGGTGCACGAGATGAGCGCCTATTTCAGTGGCCATATCGAGGCGCGCAAGCAAAAGCCGACCGACGACCTCATTTCCTACCTGATGAATGCCCGGGACAAGGACGGCAATCCGCTCGAGGATTCACACGTGCTGGGCTCGTTGCGCCTGCTCCTGATTGCCGGCATCGACACCACCTGGAGCGCGATCGGCTCCTCGCTGTGGCATCTTGCCCGGACGCCCGCCGATCGCGAGCGCCTGATTGCCGAGCCCGGGCTGATCCCGACCGCGGTGGAGGAGCTGCTGCGCGCCTATTCGCCGGTGACGATGGCCCGCGAAGTCGTCAAGGAGACCACGGTCTCAGGCTGCCCGGTCAAGGCAGGCAACATGGTGCTGCTGTCCTTCCCGGCCGCCAACCGTGACCCGAAAATGTTTCCGGATGCTGACAAGGTCGTGATTGACCGCCGCGAGAACCGCCACGCAGCTTTTGGCCTCGGCATCCACCGCTGCGTCGGCTCGAACCTTGCGCGCATGGAGATGCAGGTTGCGCTGGAGGAATGGCTGAAGCGAATTCCGGACTTCGCCCTCGATCCGGCAGGCACGGTGACCTGGTCCCAGGGAACCGTCAGAGGCCCCCGCCAGTTGCCATTTTTGCTTGGAAAGGCGATGTAGACCTTTCCAAACTGCGATACGGAGAGGCCGGACGTGACTGAGCAGCTAAACCGACCGGCCTCCGACCACATTGACATCGCCGACGCCAAGCGCCGGATCAAGGCGATCTTCATCGGCTCGATCGGCAATCTCGTCGAGTGGTACGACTTCTACGCCTATACCGCGTTTGCGCTCTATTTCGCTCCCGCCTTCTTTCCCGGCAACGACCCCGTCGTCCAGCAATTGAATGTCGCCGTCGTATTCGCGGCGACCTTCCTGATGCGGCCGCTGGGCGGCTGGCTGTTCGGCTATATCGCCGATCATTACGGGCGGCGCATCTCGCTGACGCTGTCGGTCGTCTTCATGTGCTTCGGCTCGCTGATCATCGCGTTGACGCCGACCTACGCCACGATCGGCTTCGCCGCGCCGGTGATCCTGGCGCTCGCCCGCGTCATCGAAGGCTTGAGTCTCGGCGGCGAATACGGCGCCAGCGCCACCTACCTCAGCGAGGTCGCCGACCCCAAGCACCGCGGCTTCTATTCGAGTTTCCAATACGTCACCCTGATCGGCGGCCAGCTCACCGCGATCATCGTGCTGCTGCTTCTGCAAAAGATCTTCCTCACGCCGGAGGAATTGAGAGCCTGGGGCTGGCGCATCCCGTTTGCGATCGGTGCGGCGCTCGCGATCTTTGCCGCGGTGATGCGGCGCGGCTTGCACGAGACCGTGGCCTTCGAAGAAGCCAAGAAGGTGGTGAAGCCGACCGGCTCGCTCACCAATTTGCTGCGCTATCCCCGCGAGTTGCTCCTGGTGGTCGGCCTGACCGCGGGCGGCACTGCGGCGTTCTACACCTTCACCACCTACATGCAGACCTTCGTCAAGCTTTCGGTGGGGTTGACCGAGGACCAGACCACTTTCGTGATCTTCGGCACGCTGATCTTCGCGACCATCCTGCAGCCGATCTATGGCGCCATCTCCGACAAGATCGGCCGCAAGCCGCTGCTGATCTTCTTCGGCGCCGCCGGCACGCTCGCAACCGTGCCCCTGCTGATGACGCTGAAGGAGACCAAGTCGCCCTTCATCGCGTTCATCCTGATCTGCTGCGCCTGGCTGTTCGTCGCCGGATACACCTCGATCAACGCCGTAGTGAAGGCCGAGCTGTTCCCGACCAATGTCCGCGCCCTCGGCGTCGGCCTGCCCTATGCGATCACCGTCTCGCTGTTCGGCGGCACGGCGCCGGCGATCGCGCTCTATTTCAAGAGCATCGGGCATGAGGCGTGGTTCTACTACTATCTCGCCGGTATCATCTGCCTGTCACTGATCATCTATTCCACCATGCGCGACACCAAGCACGCCTCTGCGATGCACCGCCACGAGTAGCCGATGGCCGAAGACAACGAGCCGCCCGACAGCAAGCTGACGCGCACCAAGGAAAAATGGGCGCGTGAAGGCCGCTTTTTGACCGGCAAGATCACGCGCCCGGAAGATCAGCGCCTGCCGCCCGGCCAGCATCTGACAAAAGACTGGCCGGTGCTCGATCTGGGCGTCGTGCCGCCGATTTCGCGCGAGCGCTGGCGGCTCGACGTCTACGGCGCGATCGAGACCCCCGTGTTCTGGACCTTTGCAGAGTTCGCCGCCCAGAAGCAGGCGCGGTTCACCTCCGACATCCACTGCGTCACCACATGGTCGCGCTACGACAATGAGTGGGAGGGGCTCGCCACGCGCGAGCTGCTCGCGGCCTGCCAGCCGCGCCAGGACGCGCGCTTCGTCGTGCTGCATTCCCATGACGGCTACACCACTAACCTCGCGCTGGACGACTTTGCCGCCGATGACGCATTGCTCGCCCATAGCTGGTCCGGTGAGCCATTGTCGGCCGAACATGGCGGCCCGGTGCGGCTGGTCGTGCCGCATCTGTATTTCTGGAAGAGCGCCAAATGGGTTCAGTCGATCGAATTCCTGACCGAGGACGCGCCGGGCTTCTGGGAAGTCCGCGGCTATCATAACCGCGGCGATCCCTGGGCAGAGCAGCGCTATTCGGGCGATTAGATTCAAAGCAAGGACGGGGGGAAGCCCATGCCGACAGAGCGCTTTCAATTCATCGGCGAAGGCGGCCATCAACTTTCGGCCGCGCTGGAGCTACCCGACGGCGAGCCCGCGGCCTTCGCGCTGTTCGCGCATTGCTTCACCTGCGGCAAGGACACGCTGGCCGCCAAACGCATCTCGGTCGCGCTCGCCGCCAAGGGCATCGCGGTGCTTCGCTTCGACTTCACCGGGCTCGGCTCGAGTGAAGGGGATTTTGCCAATTCGACGTTTTCCTCAAACGTGGCCGATCTCGTGCGCGCGGCCGATCATCTGCGTAGCGTCCGCAAGGTGCCATCCATCTTGATCGGTCACAGCCTCGGCGGCGCCGCGATCCTTGCGGCAGCAGGACAAATCCCGGAAGCCAAGGCGGTTGTGACCATTGCGGCACCGTCCGATCCCGCCCACGTCACCGGCCTGTTCAAAGAGCATCTCGACGACATTCGCACGCAAGGTGAGGTCGAAGTCTCGCTTGCAGGACGCCCGTTCCGGATCAAGCGCGAATTCCTCGACGACATCACCGAGCACGAACTGATGAAAGACGTCACCGGCCTGCACAAGGCGCTGTTGGTGATGCATTCTCCGGTCGACGATACCGTCGGCATCGAGAATGCGACGAAGCTCTTCGTCTCCGCCCGGCATCCCAAGAGCTTCGTCTCGCTCGACCATGCCGATCATCTCCTGACCAAGCCTGCCGACGCGCTCTACGCAGCCGACGTGATCGCGGCCTGGGCAAGCCGGTACATCGACACGGCAAAACCTGCGAAGGCGATGGATCTCCCCGAGGCGCCGCGCCGGGTCGTGGTGCAGGAGACCCGCAAGAGCAAGTTCAACCAGACCATCTCCGTCGGTCCGCATCAGCTCATCGCGGACGAGCCGGTCGCCGCCGGCGGCGAGGATGCCGGCCCTGGTCCCTACGATCTCCTGCTCGCTGGCCTCGGGGCCTGTACCTCGATGACTATGCGTCTCTATGCCGACCGCAAGTCGCTGCCGCTCGATCGTGTCACCGTCTCGCTGAAGCATTCCAAGATCTATGCAAAAGACTGCATGGAGTGCGAGACGCGCGAGGGCATGCTCGACCAAATCGAGCGCGACATTGCGATGGACGGCGCGCTCGATCCCGAGCAGCGCAAGAAATTGATGGAGATCGCCGACAAGTGCCCGGTGCACCGGACGCTGACCTCGGAAATCCGCATCGTGACGAGGGCTGTGGCCTAGGACGCTGGCGCTAGAAGCACGACGCCATCGTTCGCAATGCCGCGGTGATCTCGCCCTCGCGCCAGGCCGCGAAGCCGAGCAACAGACCGTGATCGCGCGGCCTGCCAACTGCCAAGCCGGACAGGGCACGCGTTTCAACGCCCGCTTCGACCAGCCGCTTGACCGCCGCCTGATCGGCGCGACCGCGCTTGAGGCGCGCGACGAGCTGAATGCCGCCCGGGGGCACTTCGGCCGCGAGCGCTTCCCCTAAATGGCGCTCCAATCCCTGCACGAGGTGATCGCGGCGGGCGTGATAGATCCGGCGCACCCGGCGCAGGTGCGCCAGGAAATGCCCGTCGGCAATGAACTCGGCCAGCGCTTCCTGGACGTGGCTCGGGGCGATCAGCCCGATGTGCCGCTGTGCGATCTCCAAGGTGTTGACCAGGGACGGCGGAACGACGAGGTAACCGAGCCGGATGTCCGAGGTCATGGCCTTGGAGAACGTGCCGACATAGAACACGCGGCCATGGGCATCGAGTCCCTGCAAAGCCGGCACCGGCCGGCTGTCATAGTGGAATTCGCCGTCGTAATCGTCCTCCACGATCCAGGTCTTGCCGGGCCTGCTCAGGCCAAGAAATTCCGTGCGGCGCGAGAGCGACATCAGGCGACCGGTCGGGTGTTGGTGCGACGGCGTCATGAAGATCAATGTCGGGGTCGCCATCCCCGGAATCCGCTGCATGCCCTGCTCGTCCAACCTGATCCCGGTCACGCGCGCACCGGACGCGCGGAAGGCGGCTGCGGCGCCGGGGTAGCCGGGATCCTCGACCCAGACGTCGTCGCCGGGCGTGATGAGGGCAGCCGCAATCAAGGTCAGCGCCGCCTGTGCGCTCGGCAGAATCAGGATCTGATCCGCCGTCGCGCGCACACCCCTGCTGGCCGCGAGATAGTGTGCCAGCGCCTCGCGCAGGCGCGTCCGGTTGACCGGTCCAAGCTCGCGCTTGGCCGCGCGCACGGCGCTGCGGCGCAGGCAGCGCGCCCAGACCTCGTTTGGAAACTCCCTGAAATCGCCGTGCCCGGGACGCAAGGGTCTCAGTCGCGCCTGATAAGACATCGGCCAGTCGGTTTGCGTGAGGCTCGAGGCCCAGGGCGAAAGCCGCGGCTTGCCAGGGCGCATGCGAGATGCGACGGCGCCCGCCTCTGCGACGCGCTCGCCGCCGTCGACTGTGACCATCGGACGGCGGCCGTGCGAGGCTTCGAGATATCCCTCGGCGGCGAGCTGCTCGAACGCATAGCTGACGGTGTTGCGCGAGACGCCGAGATCGCTCGCAAGCCGGCGGCTCGACGGCAGCGTGCGGCCTTTGCCGAGGCGGCCCGTCGCGATCAAGCTTCGGAGCTGGCTCGTCAGCTGAGCCACCAGTCCGTTGTCGTCGGCCCGGTTCAGGTCGATCAGGGCGGAAATCATGCTGTCCGGAACTGGCACCTTAATCCTTTCCGATCTGGCACTTTTTCAGGTGCCAAACGGGATGCTATTCGCCTGATAGAACTGCTTCAAGGATTTCCGATGAACTCCCTCTCACCCCGCGCGGCCGTCGGCCTGTTCCTCATCGTCGTGCTGGCCTGGGGCGTGAACTGGTCGGTGACGAAGCAGCTCGTCCAGTTCCTCCCGCCCCTGTGGACGTCGGCAATCCGGAGCTGGATCGCGCTGGCCGGATTGTTCGCGATCCTCGGACTGAGCAACAATCTGGTGATCCCGGAGCGGCGCGACATTCCGGTAATCCTCAGCGTCGCACTGCTGCACATGACGGTGTTCTCGGTGCTGGTTGCGACTGGTGTGCGCTTCCTGCCCGCAAGCAAGGCCATCGTGCTGGGCTACACCACGCCGCTCTGGGTCGCGATCGCCGCGCCGCTGCTCGGGAAGGACACGCTGACCGCGCCAAAGCTGGCCGGCGCCTTGCTCGGGCTGATCGGCCTTGCCGTGATCCTGAATCCGGCATCGATCGACTGGACCAACACCAACGTCGTGCTCGGCGCAGGCATGATCATCCTGGCCGCGATTTCATGGGCCGCAAACATCATCTATATCCGCGCGCATCGCTGGATCGCGTCCCCGCTCCAGCTTTTGATCTGGCAGGTGCTCGTGGCGACGATCGTGCTGACGGGATCGGCCGCCGTGACGCACGGACTGCCGCACGCGGAATGGTCATGGAAACTCGTCCTCCTGTTCCTGTACTCCGGTCTGATTGGGACGGCGCTGGCTTATTGGGCCATGTCGATGGTCAACAAGAGCATCTCGGCGCTGACGACGTCGCTCGGCACCACCGGGACGCCGCTCGTCGGTATAGCCACAGCCGCGATCCTGCTGGGTGAACCCATCGACATGAGCCTTGTCATCGCAGCCGCGCTGATCGTCACGGGCATCGGCCTCGCGACGCTGGGCGACCGGTTGCTCCGCCGTCAGGCTACGGCCAGCGGCTGAACACGCAGGCTTCCGCGCAGGCCAGCTGTCGTGCCCAGCAGGATGCCGGTGACCGCGACGAACGAGCCCAGCGCCAGCGTCGACACGCCGGTGAGCCCTTGCCCGATCGAACAGCCGAACGCCATCACGCCGCCGATGCCCATCAGCGCAGCGCCGCCGGCCGATCGCAGCATGTGACGTGGCGAGGAATAGCCTTCGAGATGGAAGCGGCCCGTGGCAAGGGCGGTGACCAGACTGCCGGCGAAGACGCCGGCAACTGTCGCGATGCCGAAGTTCAGCGTCAGACCGGTCGAGAGCATGGCATATTGCAGGCTGTCCGCGATCGGCGCGATGAACGTGAGCGAGGTCACAGGGACGGGGTTGAAATCATCCGCGCCGAGATAGCCGGTGACGAACCAGCCGCCCGCGACGAGGAGACCGACGATGACACCGGCCGCAATCTGGCCGGGCGAACGCCGGAACGCCGGGTGCGCGAAAGCAAACAGGATCAGCACAACGACGATGACAGCAGCGGCCATCGCGCGCGAAACCGCTTCAGCCGGACCGAACACGGCCAACAATGACGGCAGCGAATTCACGTTGACCGTGGTTTGCGAGGCCTGGACCAGCGCGATGCGCGCCGGCGCGATCAGGCCCTTGAGCGTCATCTGCGCGGCGATGGCGAGCACGACCACCACGACGAAGGAGCGGAGATTGCCGCGACCGAGCAGCACCAGCGCGCGCGAACCGCAGCCGTTCGACAGCACCATACCGTATCCGAACAGAAGCCCGCCGAGAAACAGTACTGGCACCGAAAAGGACTGTTGCAGGTAGATCGATTTGCCGAGATCGACCATGCCGTTGCCGGCGAGGAATTGGCTCGCTGCCGTCGCGACCGCGATCGCCAGCGCATAGGTGCGTACCAGCCGCCCATCCCCCTCCGACAGCCAGCCGCGCATGCTGCTCATCAGGCAGAAGCCGCTGAGCAGGCCGACGGCGCCGTAAACCAGGCCAATGACGAGGCCGGCGAGGACGACGAGCTGGGTGGACGATTCCATGATCAAGGCTTCAGGATCACACGATCCCGCGACGAGCCGGCAACGGCGACATAGGCCTCCTTCGCGCGTTCGAGCGGATAGACGGCGTTCGCCTTGATCGGGAACGGTTTCAGGTGCCCGCTCGCGAAGCCCGGGCCGAGCTCACGCAGCACAGCGCCTGTCGCGATCGACGACAGGCCGAGCGTGTCGATGCCGACATAGGTATGTTGCCCGCGATAGAATTCGAGAATGTTGAACTGCACGATGCGGTCGATCGCGGCGATCAGGATCTGGCGACCGCGAAGCGCGAGCGACTTGTGCGCCGCCTGGAAATAGGGATCGCCGACCGTGTTGAAGACGATGTCGGCGCCTCTACTATCGGTCAACTCGCGCACGCGCGTGGGGACATCGGTCGTGGAAGCGTCGATCACCTCGATGGACGCGTTGGTATGGCCCTCATAAGCTTCCGCCTTGCGCACCACGCCGATGACACGCGCGCCCTGCCACGTCGCG
Source organism: Bradyrhizobium sp. WSM4873 (assembly GCF_055811355.1). Taxonomy (NCBI): domain Bacteria; kingdom Pseudomonadati; phylum Pseudomonadota; class Alphaproteobacteria; order Hyphomicrobiales; family Nitrobacteraceae; genus Bradyrhizobium; species Bradyrhizobium sp. WSM4873. Next base: position 120,735 of record NZ_JBVVPS010000018.1, read on the forward strand.
ATCTGCACCGCAGCTTGACCGACCTTGCCATTGACGCCGAACACGAGAACGGTCTCGCCGCTCTTCGGCCCACCGGCGCGGCGAAAACCCTCCATGGCGGTGACAAAGGGCACCCCGATGCCGGCGGCCTCCTCCCAGGACACGGTCTTGGGCTTATCGACCACCGCGTCGGATTCAACGACGAGATGGCTGGCGTGAGTGCCGTCGCGACGGATGCCGAGATCGCCGGAGGAGCCGAACACCTCGCGGCCGATGGTACCGGCCGGCCCCTCGATCACCACGCCGGCGTAATCGCGACCCGGCGTGCGTGGGAAGACGGCATAGGGCATCAGCCCGGTCGCGGCCTTGACGTCGGAGGGATTGACGGCGGCGGCCTTCAGCTCGATCAGCAGATCGCTAGGGCCGCGAACAAGCGCGTGAGGCTCGACCACCGGCGCAACCGCAGCCGCGTTCTCGGCCTTGGCATTGAGGCGCACACAGCGCGCGTCGACGGCTTTGGGATCGGCTGTTGACATGGAAAGACCCGCGATTTCTCGCGGGCCTTGTCGCCTCTGCGGACGATCAAGTCAATCCGTCAAGTCAATCCTTGGGCCGCTTGTCGTAGAGGCGCTTGGCCTTGCCGAGCGAACGTTCCAATGTCGCAGGCGCAACCACCCGCACGTTGGAGCTGATCCCGATCGTGTTCTTGATATGAGTCGAGATCCGGTCGGCATGATCGATGAGACCCCGGCCGTCCCAGCTCTCAGGCCGCGCCTCGGCGATGATGGTCAGCTCGTCCATCCGGCCTTCGCGGGTGAGTTCCAGGACGAAGTGCCCGCCGCACCAATCGGTCGCCAGCAGAACCTCCTCGATCTGGGTCGGGAACAGATTGACGCCGCGCAGAATGATCATGTCGTCGGAGCGTCCGGTCACCTTCTCCATCCGCCGCATGCCCGGCCGCGCCGTACCCGGCAGCAGCCGCGTCAGATCGCGGGTGCGATAGCGGATCACCGGAAACGCTTCCTTGGTCAGCGAGGTGAAAACCAGCTCACCTTTCTCTCCATCGGGCAGCACTGCACCGGTCTCGGGGTCAATCACTTCGGGATAGAAATGATCCTCCCAGATGTGCAGGCCGTCCTTGGTCTCGATACATTCCTGCGCGACGCCGGGCCCGATCACCTCGGAAAGACCGTAGATGTCGGTCGCGTCCATGTCGAAGGCGTCTTCGATCTCGCCGCGCATCGCATTGGTCCAGGGCTCCGCGCCAAAAATGCCGACCTTGAGCGAGCATTGACGCGGATCGAGCTTCTGACGCTTGAACTCGTCGAGGATCGCCAACATGTAGCTCGGCGTCACCGTGATGATGTCGGGCCGGAAGTCGTTGATGAGCTGCACCTGCCGCTCGGTCATGCCCCCGGAGATCGGCACCACGGTGCAACCGAGCTTTTCGGCGCCATAGTGCACCCCCAACCCGCCGGTGAAGAGACCGTAACCATAGGCATTGTGGATGATCATGCCGGTGCGGCCGCCGGCGGCGCGGATCGAGCGCGCCATCACCTCCGACCAGGTGTTGATGTCGCGTTGCGTATAGCCCACCACGATCGGCTTGCCCGTCGTGCCAGAGGACGCATGCACGCGCACCAGCTTTTCACGGGGCACGGCAAACATGCTGAAGGGATAATTGTCGCGCAGGTCCGTTTTTACGGTGAACGGAAATTTCGCAAGGTCCGAGAGCTCTCGAAAGGCGGACGGGTGCACGCCGGCCGCGTCGAAGGCGTTGCGATAATGCGCGACGTTGTCGTAGGCGTGCTTCAGCGACCAGGCCAGCCGCTCCGTCTGGAGCGCCTGGATCTCGTCACGTGACGCGCGCTCGTGCGCGTCCATTTCGGCGCGGTAGGTGTTACCACCTTCCTTGAGCCTCGTCAGAGCCATCCTCGTTTCCCCACATCATTGGTTTGTTCTTTTTTTATTGATCTTGCGTCGGCAACCACGAACCGGAAATAACCCGCGAATGCCCGCGGAATTCGGCGATGACTGTATCGCCGGCGGTGACGCGCACGTCATAGATGCCGGAGCGCCCGCCGCGCGTGACCTCGCGCGCCTTTGCGACGAGGCGATCGCCGAGCTTGCCCGGCTTGATGAAGGTGATCTGGCCCTGCGCCGCTACGACGCGATCGTTGTGCGAGTTGCATGCGAAAGCGAAGGCCGAATCGGCCAGCGTGAAGATGAAGCCGCCATGGGCAATGCGCTGGCCGTTGACCATGTCCGGCCGTACAGTCATAGCCAGCGTGGCATAGCCCGGCCCGACCTCGACGATCTCCATGCCGAGTCCTTTGGAGGCATCGTCCTCCGCCCACATCGCATCGGCGCAGGCGCGGGCAACATCCTCGGGCGACAAGGTGGCTTTGACGTTCACGCGCTCCTCCCGTCCGATTGTTTGGACACGATGTTCTGCTGCCTGGCTAAGACTGTCAAACTTGGTCGTAATCGACCACGACCCGCTCCGACGATGGCTTGGCCTGACAGGTCAGGACAAAGCCGGCCTTCAGCTCCCACGGTTCCAGCGAGTAGTTGACATCCATCGGCGCCTCACCCTCCACCAGTTTGGCACGGCAGGTCGAGCACATGCCGCCCTTGCAAGCGAAGGGCAGATCGACACCGGCGCGTAGCGCGGCATCGAGGATCGCCTCGTCCTCGGCAACCGGCACGTCGCGGCGCTTGCCGTCGATGATCAGCGACGCGATCGCTTTCGGCGGCGCGTCCGGGGCAACCATCTTTTTCGGCCGCGGCTTGCCGCCGAACTCGGAGACAAACCGCTCGACATGGATGCGCTCTTCCGCGATGCCGAGTCCTCGGCAAGTCGCCTCGATGTCTTCGCTCATGCCGAGGGGGCCGCAGATGAAGACGTGATCGATGCTCGCGGCCGGCACCAGCGAACGCAGCAGCACCCTCACCTTGTTGCCGTCGAGCCGGCCGTGCAGGATCGGAATGTCCTGTTCCTCGCCCGAGATGACGTGGAAGATCGAGAGGCGGTCGATGAAGCTATCCTTGAGCTCTTCGAGCGCCTCGAGGAACATGATGTTGTCGGTCGTGCGATTGCCGTAGAACAGGAAGAATTGGCTGTCCGGCTCGCGCGCAAGCGTGCCCTTGACGATCGACAGGATCGGCGTGATGCCGGAGCCTGCGGCAAAGCCGACATGGATGCGGCCGGCGCTGGCCGGCGGGATCACGCCGAAGCGTCCCGTGGGCGTCATCACGTCCAGCGCGTCGCCGCACTTCAGATCGTCCGCCGCCCAGCTCGAAAACGCGCCGCCGTCCACCTTCTTCACGGCGATGCGGATCTCGCCGTCCTCAGGACCGGAGCAGATCGAATAGGAGCGGCGCACTTCCTCGCCATCCAGCACGGTGCGCAGCGTGAGGTATTGGCCGGGCGTGAAGGCGTAGTCGGTCGCAAGCTCCGCCGGGATGGCGAATGTCAGCGATATGGCGTCCGACGCCTCGCGGCGGAGGTCGTCGACGGCCAGGCGATGGAAGCGCGGTGCGGCTGCTGACATGATCAATGACACTTGAAATAGTCAAAGGGTTCGCGGCAGGCCCTGCAGCGCCAGAGCGCCTTGCAGGAGGTCGAGCCGAATTCGGACAGCAGCTCGGTATTCGTCGAGCCGCATTGCGGGCACGCAACGGCTTGCTCGCCGAACAGCGCGCGGCGTGAATTCGAAGCCTGCGGCGGCGCGATTCCGTAGGCGTGAAGCTTCTGGCGGCCCTCTTCGCTCATCCAGTCCGTGGTCCAGGCCGGCGACAGTACGGTGCGGACCTTTGGACTGCGGAAACCCGCGCGCTCCAGCGCGACCTCGATTTCCAGCGCGATCATGTTCATGGCCGGGCAGCCCGAATAGGTCGGGGTGATCGCGACCTCGACGTGATCACCATCGAGGACAACATCACGCAGCACGCCGAGATCGGCGATGGTCAAAACCGGAATTTCGGGATCGACCACGCTCGCCGCGGCATCCCAGGCCCGTTGGCGCAGTTCGCTATGGGGCTCCAGCACCATCACCATGTCTGCCCCGGGAAGGTGCGCTGTACCGACTGCAGCTCGGACAGAAGATGGCCAAGATGTTCGCTGTGCTGGCCCACGCGGCCGCCCTGCTGCATCCAGTCGTTCTGCGGCAGTTTGAGCGTGGCTTCGCCGATCACGTCCGAGAGTGTCGTCAGCCAGGGACCTCGCAAGGTCCCTGGGTCTACGGCGATACCGGCATGGATCAAGGCGCGCTCGCCGTCGTGGACGGCAAACATCTCGCCGGTGAACGCCCAGAGATGATCGATCGCGGCCTGCGCGCGGGCATGGCTCTCGTCGGTGCCGTCGCCCAGCCGGATGATCCACTCCGAGGCATGGCGAAGGTGATAGGCGCTCTCCTTCTCCGACTTGGCGGCAATGGCCGCAAGCGCAGCGTCGCGCGAAGTCATCATCGCCCGCCAGTAGAGATCAGCGAAGGCGGAGTAGAAAAACTGCCGCACCAGTGTCTGGGCGAAATCGCCATTGGGCTGCTCGACCAGCAGCAGATTGCGGTACTGCCTGACGTCGCGCAGGTAGGCGAGCTTGTCCTCGTCGTTGTCTTTGCCTTCGGCCTTGGCGGCGTAAGAGTAGAGCTCGCGGGCCTGGCCGATGAGGTCGAGCGCGATGTTGGAGAGCGCCATGTCCTCTTCCAGCATCGGCGCATGTCCGCACCATTCCGAGAGCCGGTGGCCGAGGATCAGCGCATCGTCGGCGCGGCGCAATGCGTAAAGCACTAGCGGCGTTTCGGAGACCTGGATGTTCGCGACGGGCATCACATGTGCCCCACTTCCTCGGGCACCTCGTAAAACGTCGGGTGCCGGTAGATCTTCGATTCCGCCGGCTCGAACATCATGCCCTTGTCTGCGGGGTCGCTCGCAGTGATCGCCGTCGACGGCACGACCCAGATCGAAAGACCCTCGCCGCGACGGGTGTAGATATCGCGGGCGGCCTGCAAGGCCATCGTGGCGTCGCTCGCATGCAGCGAGCCGACATGCTTGTGCGCGAGCCCGTTGCGGCTGCGAATGAAGACTTCCCACAGCGGCGTGTTCGGCGTGGCCATCGCGATCTCCCTACTCTGCCGCTTGTGCAGTTCGACGCTGCGCGCGCTTGGCGGCATAGCTAGCTGCCGCCTCGCGTACCCAGGCGCCCTCGTCGTGCGCCTTGCGGCGCGCGGCCATCCGGTCACGATTGCAGGGGCCGTTGCCGGCGAGCACCTGCTTGAACTCGGTCCAGTCGATCTCGCTGTAACGCCAGTGCCCGTCCGCGTCCTGAATCATGCCGGGATCGGGAACGGTGAGGCCGAGATATTGCGCCTGCGGCACGGTGGCATCGACGAACTTCTGGCGCAGCTCGTCATTGGAGAAGCGCTTGATCTTCCACTTCGTCGAGGTGTCGCTGTGCTGGCTGGTCGCATCGGGCGGGCCGAACATCATCAGCACCGGCCACCACCACCTGTTCAAGGCATCCTGCGCCATCGCCTTCTGCTCGTCGGAGCCACGGCACAGCGTCAGCATGATCTCATAGCCCTGGCGCTGGTGGAACGATTCCTCCTTGCAGACGCGGATCATCGCGCGAGCATAGGGACCGTAGGAGCAGCGGCACAGCGGGATCTGGTTCATGATCGCGGCGCCGTCGACCAGCCAGCCGATGGTGCCGCTGTCGGCCCAGGTCAGCGTCGGATAGTTGAAGATCGAGGAATATTTTGCCTTGCCCGCGAGCATGGCGTCGACCAGCTCTTCGCGCGACGTGCCGAGCGTCTCGGCCGCGGCATAGAGGTAAAGCCCATGGCCGCACTCGTCCTGCACCTTGGCGAGCAGCGCGGCCTTGCGGCGCAAGCTTGGCGCGCGCGTGATCCAGTTGCCTTCGGGCAGCATGCCGACGATCTCGGAATGAGCGTGCTGGGAGATCTGGCGGGTCAGCGTCTTGCGATAGGCCGCCGGCATCCAGTCGTTCGGCTCGATGCGCTCCTCGGCATCGATGCGCGTCTGGAACTGCGCCGCCTTGGCCGCATCCTCGAGGCCGCGATCATCGGTCTCGGCCGTGTTCAGCGCCTGGGTATACATGCGCATCCTCCCATCTTATTGAGAGGCAATATATATCAAGAATCATCTCATGCAAGATATTTCTGTAACATAACGATCAAGCTTGGAATCTCCGTTCCAAGAGTCTTCGCGCCGGCGGCAATGACCCCTTTTCATTAGTTCCATGACCATCAAGCCATTGTTCCGACGGGACAAGCAGCGCGCGATAGATATCGCCGCACAACGCACGGGCGGCCTTGCCCGGCCAGTTCGCCGGAAGCAGAGTTTCGGGCAGCAGCGGATCGCGCAACACGACCCGGCGGTAATGGTGGATCAAGAGGATCCGAGCCGTGAAGGCGTCGGCCTCGGACAAGTCCGTGCCGCGCGCGATCGCGGCGCGCAGCGGCTCGAACGTCTTCATAAACTTGAGATAGGCGTCCGCAGTGCGATCCAGCGGCCAGCTCGCACTGAGTAGCCGGCGGCCGCTGTCATCCTCGGCCGAGACTTCCAGACGGATGGCGCCCGCGGCCTCATCCGGCACTGGCACACCTGACGGGGCCACCCACACGCCCGGCAGCGGGCTGCCGAAGCCCGCATTGCGGAGCGCCTCGCGGGAGGCATCGCGATCCTCACCATTGCCGATCAGAAGCAGCTCGAAGCGCCCGGTCCAGTCGGATGGCGGCGGATCGTAGATATGGCGTGTCGCGGCCTCGAAGATCTGGCGGCCCTTGTCGGCCAAGCGGTAAAAACTATTGCGGCCGAGCTTTTCGCGCGACAGCCAGCCATCGGCGGCAAGTCGCGACATCGCGGTACGCACCACGCCGCTGTCGATGTCCAGGCTCTCGAAGAATTCCAGCAGCGTGCCGAGCCATACCGAGCCGCCACGCGGCACGATGGCATCGCCGAACACGGTGATGACGATAGAGCCGGTGCGCGACGGCTCGCGCTTGAGCTGCTCGATGATGCGGGACAACGGATGCGCCATGCGCGAGGCATAGCGCGTTTGGTGCGGGCGCGACAATGGGCCGGTGCGACAATGCAAGAGCCGGGCTCAATCCTTCGAGACGGCGCTTCGCGCCTCCTCAGGATGAGGTCTAACTACCTACGCGCCGCGCCACGTCGTCTCAATCCTCATGGTGAGGAGCGCGGCAAAGCCGCGCGTCTCGAACCATGCAGGCCCGGCTACCGATGCGGATCGGGATAGACCACGCTGCGCCAGCCGCTACGGTCGAAGGGCCGCCAGCTGCCTTCCTTCTGCGCAAGGCGATCAGCCACCGCGAAGACAGCGGCCGGATGATGGCCCATGCCGCAATGGCTGCTCTCGATCTCGATGCTCTCGGTCTGCGTGCCCGTCTTCTCCATGCAGCCCTGCCAGGCGCAGACGCCGTCGGTGCGGCTGAAGATCGCCGTGGTCGGCACCGGCGGCGGAACGGCGAGATCGCCGCCGAACTGCGGATCGACCTCGTCGGACTTCCGCCCGCTCGCCCATTCATAGACGCGCCAGGCGTTGGTCGAATGCGGATCGCCGGCAAAGGGGCTGCCGAGCGTGATCACCTGGCGTACGCGGTCGGGCATCATCTTGGCGAGCTGGCGCGCATAGAGACCGCCGAGGCTCCAGCCGACCAGGCTGATCTTGCGGCCATGCCTGTCGCTGAGCTCCTGAACCAGATCCACCATCGCGTGCTGCACGCCCTCGCGCAGGCCGTAATTGCGGCCCTGGCGCCAGCCGCTCACCGCATAGCCCTTGCCCGACAGAAACGTCCGCAGCGCGCGCGTGGACCCGTCGGAGGCCACGAGGCCCGGCAGCACCAGCACCGGATGTCCATCGCCGCGCGGCGCAAGGCTGAGCAGCGGCAGCGCGCCGAGGAACGCGCCGAACTCGTGGATCGCTCGCCCTTCCAGGAACATCAGGGTGCGAGACGGTGGGCTCAGCGTCTGGGCAGTAGTGGTCATCAATGGTCCCCTTGGGAGAATTGCTGAAAAGGCCACCGGTTGTTTGCCGGCAAATGGGTATGGGATTCCAACACGCCGGCTTCTTGATCGTTCCGCAACGCAACATGAATCAGCTAGGCAGCGGGTTTCCGACATTCAAGCGGGAGACACACCGGGCCACAATAGGCCGGCGCGCTAATGCTGGCGTCCGTGACGCAAAAGTCACAACAATCGAAGCAGGAATTCTACGGAGTAAAGCGCAAGGCCCGCCAGCCCGCCGATCAGCGAGCCGTTGAAGCGGATGTATTGCAGGTCGCGGCCGATGTTGATTTCGATCAGCGAAATCAGCTGCGCCATGTCCCACGACTTGACCTGGTCGGAGATGAAGGTTGAAACACCGCTCTTCTGGTCCGCGACGAAACTGCGCAGCACCGTCACCAGGCCCTTGTTGATCTCGCCGCGCAACTCGGCATCGCCGGCCAGCGCTTCGCCCGCCGCGACACACATGCCGGCGAGATGATGCTGCAGCACCTGCGTCTCGCCGCTTGCACTACGCTCGATGAATGACCGCGTGTTGGCCCAGACGGTGCGGGCGAGATCGGCAAGCTCGGGACGCGCGAGCAGATCGCGCTTCAAGCCGTCGATGCGGTCGACATAGGCCTGGTCGGTGCCGAGCCGGTCGACGAAGCTCAGCACCATGCGATCGAACTCGCCGCGGAACGGATGTTTGGGATCGCTGCGCACTTCATTGAAGAACGCGGTGGCGGAGGCCACGATCTTGTTCACCAGAAATTTGTCGGCCCGGTAGAGCCTGAGCAAGGTCGGCAACTCCGCACGCACCTTCTCGCGGATCATCGCCATCGTCTCGGTCTGGTTCAGCGTCTCGTGCATCACGCGCAGGAGATCGTCGAACAGGATCTGGTGGCGTCCCTCCGCGACGAACCCGCGCAACGTGCCGGCCGCGAGCGGCGCCAGATCGATGGCCTGGAGCTGCGAGGACATGCGGCGAAGGATGAAGGTCATCAGGCCCGAGCTTTCCGTCGCAGAGACGGCCTCCGGCAGCAGGCGCAACGCAAAGCGCGCGAGGTCGTCGCTGCGCTTGCGGTCGCGCAGCCAGTCGGCGACGAAGGAGCCGAAATCGATCTCCTTCAGCTTGGCCTCAACGGGAGCAGCCTCGAGGAAATGCACCTGGATGAACTCGCCGAGCTTGTCGGCGATACGGGCCTGGTTGCTCTGGATGATCGCGGTGTGCGGGATCGGCAGACCCAGTGGACGCTTGAACAGCGCCACCACCGCATACCAATCGGCGAGCCCGCCGATGGTCGCGGCTTCGGCGAAGGCCGCGATGAAACCGAACACGGGATGCACGGGCAGCAGCCATTTCGCGACGACGAACAGGACAAGCGTCGAGCCCAGCACCAGCGTCGCCAGCGCTTTCACGCGGCGAAGCTCGGCTGCGCGTTCGGCGTCGCCTGGGGAATCGAACGAGAAGGTGGCGGGTGGAGTCATGGTAGATACTTAGCGCGTCGATCTCCGCGTGTCCCGGACGCGGTGCAGCGCGGAGCGATGCGCCGCAGAGCCGGGACCCAGCATGGCCCCCGGATCAGCAGTGCACCACGCCGCAAACGCGGCGCGCTGCACAGCATCCGGGGAACGCAAGAGACAAAAAACAAGGCCCGCCGAAGCGGGCCTCAAATTCAGTTTTACTCAGGGCGTCGTATCAGGCGGTCTTGTTGTAGACCTTGGCAAAATTGTCCTGAGCGGATTTCGCACCGTTAGCGGCGAGCTTGCCGAAATAGTCGGTGGTCGCCTTGGCGCGCGAGACGAACGCTTCGCCGCGGGCGCGGAGCAGGCCGGACTGGATCTCGACAGCTTCGCTGAACGACTTGGCGGACGCGAGCTTGTCGATGCCCGCAAAGAATGCCTCGGCGTCCTCGTAGATCGCCTGCTGGATGTTGCGGCTGATCTTGCCGGCTTCGGTGACGGACTCGGTCACCGCGTTCTCGACGGCAGCGGTCACGCGCTCGGAGCCAGCGAACACCTCGGCAGCACGGTCCTTGGCGGTGTTGGCGGACTTCTTGACGAACTCGCGGGCGGCCTCGGGAACTTCCAGGTTCTGGATGTTCTTGAACGCGTCCTTGAAGCCTTCGAAAGCGGTGTTGGTTTCGGTGGTCATTGGGGTCTCTCCATCCTCATTGGGTTGAGCTATGGGCTCACCCCGTCCGGTTTTGGCCCGGGGCATGGCTTATATGGCATAGTTAATTGTGCGATGCAATATACATATTGCAGTGCGATATCACGAAATCGTGAATAGCCCTAATGTGAGGCAATCTGGCGCCTCCCTGACCATCCGGGTCCCAACACCCGCTCAGAGGTTCTCAGTGCTGGACGGCGCCGGGCAGCCCATAGGCCTCCATCTGGGCCTGCACCTGCGAGATGTTATGACCGAGCACGACGATGTCGTGGGTCTTGCCATCGACGTCCCGGACATGATCGCGCAGCAAGGCCTCGGCCTTGAAGCCGAGGCTCTCGAACAGCGTGATCGCTGCCTGCTGATCGACCGTCATCTGGACCGAGAGCTTCTCGAGGCCGGCGCCGAGCGCGAGTGCGAAGGTTTCCTGCGACAGCGTCCGTCCCACCCCCTTCCCGCGCACGTCGAGCGAAACCACCATCCGGATCTCGCCGACATGGGGCGACCAGGAGTGCGGGTCGCGCACGAGCGTGCCGCAGCCGACGACCGTGCCGCCCCTGACCGCGAGCAGGCTCGTGATCGCGCCGCGCTCGATCTCCTTGACCCATGCGGAGAGCACCTTCGCCTCACTGATGTTGCGCGGCAGGAACAACAGGTCGTGGGTCGGCAGGCCCTTGCCGAACGCGAGGACCGCGGCTTCGTCTGCCGGGGACATCAGGCGTATCTCGATATCGCCGGCGTCCGTCTTCACATGACGCGGATAGGAACGCTGCTCACTCATGTCGATCTCTTCCCCAACCAGGAATCCAGTTTCGGCCACAGCCGCTTCACCGCATTGGCGCCGGCGACGAGCGAGACATGACCGCCTTTCAGCATCACCTCCTCCTTGTCCTCCGATCCGATCTTGGCGATCAGGTGCTTTGCCGCCTCATACGGCACGATGTGGTCATGCTCCGCCACCGCGTGCAGGAACGGCACCTTGATGTCCTCGAGCTTCGCCGCACGGCCGCCGACCGACATGGTGTCGTTGAACAGCTTGTTGTCCCACATCAGGTCCTTGGTGATGGTGCGGAAATATTCGCCGGCCAGCGGCAGCGTGTCGGTCGCCCAGCGGTCGAACATCCGGTACGATTTGACGAACTCGTCGTTCCAGATGTTTTCCCAGAGCTGGATCTGGCTGACGGTGCGTGAGGCCGGGCGCAGCATCTCGAACGACGACAGAATCATCTCGGGCGGCACGTTGCCGACGCTGTCGACGAGGCGATCGACGTCGAAATAGCGACGGTCGGAGAAGTTCGAGAACAGTTTCATCTCGCGAAAGTCGATCGGCGTGGTGAAGCAGATCAAATTCTTCATCGGCCCGTCCCTGTGGATCGAGCCATAGAGCAGCGACAGCACGCCGCCAAAGCAATAACCGATGACGGAGACGTCCTGTTCGCCGGAATCCTGCTGCACGCGGCGGATGCAGTCTGGGATGAAGTCGAGGACATAGTCCTCCATGCGGAGACTCTTCTCCTCCGGCCGTGGCGCGCTCCAGTCGAGCATGTAAACGTCGTAGCCGCGCTTCAAGAGGAACTCGATGAAACTCTGGCCGGGCACGAGGTCGAGAATGTAACCGCGATTGGTGGTCGCCATCACGATCAAGATCGGAATTCGATAGATCTCGTCGGACATCGGCCGATAATGGTAGAGGCTCATCGTGCCGCGCGAATGCAACACGTCCTTCGGGGTTGAGCCGAGCGTGGGACCGGACGTCGAGAAATATTCGACGCCCTTGATGCTGCGCTGAATGGCGCGTTGCACCTCGGACTGGATGCGCTCCGGGATCCCTGCGTAATCTAATCCGGCGGGTGCATTCATGTCTGCTCTCCGCCTTCAGATGGCGGCCGCTTGGTGCGCGGCGGGCGCAATGCGGGATCGGGACCCTGAGATAGGCCGGAACTTGCAGCCATCTGGCTTAGCATCGACTTGATCTCACCGATCTGTCCTTCGATGGACTGCAGCCGTTCCGCAAGGCCGGTGACCTGGTCCCGGCTCGGTAGATTCATGGAGACCAGATATTTCTCCATGAGGTCGCCGAGCTGCTTCTGAGCACCTGCAGCAACGCCGCCGGCCCGGTTCACGGCTTGCGAAAACTCGGGCGACGACATCGCCTGATTGGCGAAGGAGTTGAACCCCTTCTCCATCTCGCCAACCATCTTCTGCCACATGGCAATGGGGTCGTTGCTCTTGTCGGTCATCGGCGTTCTCCTGAACTCGAGAGCTTCGATGCCCTTCCTTTTTTCACCATACCACACCGTTGCGCGGTGCCGGTCAACCGGCAAGCAGCGGGTCCGGTGTCGCGAACGCAGCTTCATTGCGAGGGGAAACCGTGCCATACAGCATTAATCAAAAGCCCAGGGAACGCACCCGTGAACGCCTATCAGCCGCCGCAAACCGTCCACGCCAACGGCATCGACATCTGTTACGAGACTTTCGGCAACGACAGTGCCGAGCCGCTGCTGCTGATCATGGGGTTAGGCGCCCAGATGATCCACTGGGACGATGCGTTCTGCGAGCAGCTCGCCGCGCACGGCTTTCGCGTCGTTCGGTTCGACAATCGCGACATCGGCAAGTCGAGCCATCTCACCGGCGGCAAGCGCCTGACGCCGCTCGAGCTGTTGAAGCTCCGCTTCCTCAGGATTCCTGTGGCCGCAACCTACAAGCTGATCGACATGGCGAAAGACACGGTCGGGCTGATGGATGCGCTCGGCATCAAGTCGGCGCATCTGGTCGGGGCGTCCATGGGCGGCATGATTGCGCAGGAAGTGACGTTGTCGTTTCCCGAGCGCGTGCGCTCGCTGACCTCGATCATGTCGACGACCGGCAATCCGCGCGTGCCGCCGCCGACACGTGAGGCCGCCGCGATGCTGATGGCGCCGCCGCCGCGCAGCAAGGAGGAGTTCATCGTCCGCTACGGCCAGACCTGGAACGTGTTGCGGGCCGGGTCCTTTCCGGAAGAAGAGGCGCTCGATCCCGGTCGTGCCGAGCGCGTGTTCGCGCGCGGACTCAATCCGGCCGGCGTCGGCCGGCAGCTCCGCGCGGTGCTCGCCTCCGGCAGCCGCAAGGAGCGGCTGCATGGCGTGAAGATGCCGACGCTGGTCATTCACGGTACCGTCGATCCCCTGGTCCGTCCCGAGGGCGGCAGGGACACGGCAGAGTCAATTCCGGGCGCCAAGCTGTTGATGATCGAAGGCATGGGCCACGCGCTGCCGATGCGGTTCTGGCCAGAGATCATTGGCGCCATCGCCAAGCACGCGCATAGCGCAGCGGCGCAGGCGGCGTAGATTGACCGGCGCAGCAGGTCGCCTCGCGGTGACCATGTGAGCTGCCGGTTACTCTCTTAACGGAAGCCGGCCCGAAAGCTATACTGGCCTCCTTCAATCGCCGAGAACCTCAATCGCCAACAAAGAGGCTGCGGCCTCTCGGAGTTCACATGCATCTCATCGTCCGGTCGGCCGCAATCGTCGCTGCTTCAGTCCTCACGCTGTCCCTCGCCAGTGGCGTCGCGATGGCGGGTAGCGCGCAAGAAGAAGCCAATCGCAAAACAGTCCTTGCGTTCTACGAGAAGGGGCTCAACCAAAAGGACGCCGATGCAGCCCTCGCCCATGTCGGCGACCGCTACGTCCAGCACAATCCCAACGCGGCCGACGGTCCGGACGGATTCCGAAAGTTCATCGGCTTCCTCCGCGAGAAATTCCCGAACTCGCACAGCGAGATCAAGCGCAGCTTCGTGGATGGGGACTACGTGATCCTGCACGTTCACGCGGTTCGCGAGCCCGGCAGCAGGGGCAACGCGATCGTCGACATCTTCAAGCTGGAGAACGGCAAGGTCGTCGAACACTGGGACGTCGTTCAACCGATCCCGGAAAATCCGGCGAACAACAACACGATGTTCTGACGGATTGAACTGATGGCTGCGCAGACAGCCTAACTCTTCCTGGCCAACCAGATCACGTGACGCGCGCCACCGCCTCTTCCGGTGGCGCGAATGTTGACTTCATTGACGTCGAAGCCGGCGCTCCCGAGCCGCTTGGTGAAGGCCGGGTTGGGTCCCGAGGACCAGACCGCGAGCACGCCGCCCGGCCGCAACGCCGTCTTCGCCGCTTTCAACCCGCTCGCATTGTAGAGCGCATCGTTGCCCTTCCGGGTCAGCCCTTCCGGTCCGTTGTCGACGTCGAGGAGGATGGCATCGAATGCCGACCGCCGCGCCCGGATGATTTCGCCAACGTCGGTTTCCCGGATGCTCACCCTGACATCATCGAGACTGTCGCCGAACACCTGCGCCATCGGGCCCCGCGCCCAGGCGACCACCGCCGGCACGAGCTCGGAGACCACAATCTTCGCCTTGCTTCCGAGCACGGTCAGCGCCGCACGCAGCGTAAAACCCATGCCCAGGCCCCCGATAAGGACGACAGGTTTCGCGACCGTCTCGATCTGCTTCGCCGCGAGCGTGGCGAGCGCGGCTTCCGAGCCCGACAGGCGGTTGTTCATCAGCTCGTTGGTGCCGAGCTTGATGGAAAACTCCTTGCCTCGCCGCATCAGGCGAAGCTCTTCATCGGAGCCGGGGATTTTGGCGGTATCGATCTTTTCCCAGGGAATCATGCGAGAGCTTTAGCACGTCCGGCCGCCGGCCTACCCACCTGCCCACACGTCCAGCACATACCTGTTCTTGGCGCCCATCTCCTCGATCCAGCGGGCAGCCGCGGCGGCATCGCTGCCGCTCTTCTCGCGATGGATCGCGACCAGCGCCGCCTTCACGTCGGGCTCCATCTTGCTGCCGTCACCACAGACATAGACGATCGCGCCCCGCTCGATCAGCGGCCAGACCTTGTCTTTCTGCGCGGCGAGGACGTGCTGCACATAGGTCTTCGGGCCCTCCGCGCGCGAGAACGCGGTGAACAGCTCGGTGATGCCGCTTGCCGCCAGCGCCTTCAGCTCGTCCGCATAGAGAAAATCCTGATCGGGATGACGGCAGCCGAAAAACAGCATGGCCGGACCGAGCGCGGCGCCCTTGGCCTTGCGCGCGGCGCGCTCCTGGAGGAAGCCCCGGAACGGCGCCAGTCCCGTACCCGGGCCGATCATGACGATCGGCACGGATGGATCGTCCGGGAGCCGGAAGCCGGCCTTGGTCTCACGCACGGTTGCATGGATCACGTCGCCCGCGCGTCGATTGGCGAGGTAGTTCGAGCAGATACCCTTGTAGGTGCCGCGGCCCGAGGCGGCCGGTCCTTCAACCACGCCGACAGTGACGCTGCAACGAACCTGGTCCACCGACGGCGAAGACGAGATCGAATAATAACGCGGCGCCAGCAGCGAGAGCATTTCCAGATAGACGTGGAACGGCAATTCGCAGGCCGGATATTCGAGCAGCAGATCGAACACCGATTTCCGCCTGGCCAGAATCTCGCTGCGATAGCGCTCCAGCAGCTGGGGCTCCTCGCCGACGTAGGCCAGCAGCTTCGGCTTGGTTACCGGGCAGCGCGTGTGTTCGGCCATGATCTTGATCTGGTTCCGCGTCGCGACCTGCTGCAGCTCGACGAACTCGCTGAGCAGGCGGCCGACCGACACGGCATCGCCGACCGGCAATTGCGCGCGGCGGCCTTCGGCGACCTGAAGCCTGATCTGGTCGGCCGGCAGGAAGCCGAAGCGACGGGCGACCGAATCCACCAGCGTCGGATCGTTGCGCGGAACCACACTCAGATGGTCGCCGACGCGGTAATTGATGTTGGACGGCAGCTGCACCTCGATGTGGCGGGTCGAACGCTCTGACGGATTGGAACCAGCCTTGTTCTGTAGCTCGTCATTGACGAGCACCTTCATCGCCACCGCGCCGCCCTGGGCAACGATGGTGTTGACGGCGGTCACCGCGACCGGCTCGATCGCGTAGAGCGGATCGTCCTCCGCGGTACGGGTGAAATTCCAGTCGATGCCGAATTCCTTGGTCGCGACCTGGGCGGCCGCCGGGAACCATTTCTGGAACTGGCCGTCGAGATCGCTGCGCGCATCGCCTTCGCCGCGCGGATAGACCGCGCGCGCGCCATGCTTCGACAACTGCTCATCGATGAAACGCGGCACCGACTGGTAGGTCGCGGCCCAGTCGCTGTTGCCGCAGCCGAACACCGCGTAACGCACATTGGCAAACGCATCCTTCGGCAGCTCGTCACCGAGCCATTTGACGAATTGCGTCGCGTTGTCCGGCGGCGCGCCGTTATAGGAGGCGCAGATGATCAGCACGCCGCCCTCCCGCGGCAGCTTGCCGACGTAATCGTCGAGCGGCCCCAGATGCACGGCAAAGCCGTTGATCTCGGCAAGGTCGGCCATGCGCGTCGCGAGCTCCTCGGCGGTGCCGAGATTGGAGCCGTAAAGGACCAGCATCGGCGTGTTGTGGCCGGGACGTGCGGTGGGCTGACGCGGGGCCTTCGGCGCCGACGACACCGCCACAGGTCCGCCATAGGCACCGCGCTCGCGATCGGCGCGCGGACGGACCTTGATCTTGAAGCCTTCTGGCTTCATCGTCAGCGTTTCCTTCAGATGCATCTGGTAGCGCTGGTGGTCGATCAGCTTGAATCGCTGGAGGATCATGCCGAGCGCGAGCGCGGCCTCGTGCATGGCGAAGCCGCGGCCGATGCAGGCGCGCTGGCCGTTGCCGAACGGCTTCCAGGCATTGATCGGCCGTTTGGCTTCCGCCTCCCGGCTGAAATTCTCCGGATCGAACGCGTCCGGGTTCGGACCCCAGACCGAGGGATCGCGATGCAGCGAGGTCACCAGGATGGTGGTGAACGTACCCTTCTTGAGCTTGTACTTGCCGCCGCCGATGGTCTCGTCGTTCAGCGGCGAGATGCCATAGGCCGGCGCCGGCGGCCATAGCCGCAGCGCTTCCTTGAGAATCTGCGTGATGTAGGTGAGCTGCGTGACCTGCTGATAGGTCGGACGCACGTCGACATTGGGACCGAGGACGCGATCGACCTCGTCATAGGCCTTCTTGAGAATGTCGGGGTGTTTCAGCAGCGCATACAGCGTGCAGGACAACAGGCCGCTGGTGGTCTCGTGGCCTGCGATCAGGAACGTGTTGATCTGATAGCGAATGTTGACGTCGTCGAGCTGCTCGCCGGTCGAGCGATCGACCCCGGTCATCATCGCCGCAAGCATATCCTTCTTGTCGTCGGTGGCATCGCCTCCCTTGCGGCGCTCCGCAATGATCTCGTCGACCATCCTATTCATGAAGTCGACGTCTTCGGCCATGGTCTTGCGCCGCTTCTGCATCCAGAGCTGCTCCAACGGCAGGCCGCGCGTCATCATGATGGTTTCGAGCGAGCGCACCAGCGACTCGACGAAGGGATGGTAGTCGCGCCGGTAGAACGAATTGAAGCGGTAGTCGAAGCCGCACAGCCCGATCGTATCCAGCGTCAGCGCCGTCATGTCGTGGACGACGTCGATCTCGTCGTCAGCGTTGAGCCGTTCCCATTTGCCCACGAGCTGCTCGGCGATATCGACCATGCTCGGATGATAGGATTGCATGGCGCGGTTGCCGAAGGGCTGGAGCAGGATGTTGTGCGCCTTGTTCCAGTTCGGCTCCCTGGTGTCGGCCGTGAACAGGCCGTCGCCGCCGACCGCGCGCACCCGTCGCAATGCACCGCGCACCGTCTTGTCGAAACGCTTCTCGTCCGACAGCTCGTCGACGAGATCGTGGCCGGAGACGACCACGATCGGCGAGCCCATCATGTCGAGCCAGAAGATCGGCCCCAGCTCCTTGGCAAGCCGGGTCAGATGCTGCACCGGCGCGGCCGAATCCAGCGACAGCATGTTGCCGACCACCGGCTTGGTCGGGGGCTGCGGGATCGGATCCAGACGGTTCTTCGATGACATTAAAAGTGCTTCCCCTGCCTCGGTATTCAACGTCGTCGTTGCGAGCTAGCCAAACCGCCTTCTACGCCATTCGATCAGTTTCGCGCTGACCTCATCCGGCTTCTCTTGTTGCGTCCAATGGCCGCTGTCCTTCACCAGATATTTCTCCAGGTCAGATACCAGCGTCTCCATGCCGTCGGCCGCCGACGGCGGCAGCACGGCATCGTTCTCCGCCATGATCATCAATGACGGCACGTGCACGTGATGGTCCAAACCTTTGGCGCGCTCCCAATTGCGGGTGAAGTTGCGATACCAGTTGATGCCACCGGTGAAGCCGGTTTTCGTGAACGTATCGACGAACACCTTCTTCTCGTCGGCCGACAGGATCGGCGTACGCGGATCGTGCTTTGCATCGTAGGCTGCGATCATCTGCGGGAATGCCAGATTGGTCTTCGACGAGGCGCCGACACCCGCGATCGGCGGCCCCTCCGGTTTCTCTGCCGGCCGCGCCAGCGGCTTGCGCATGAACGCGTCGAACGTCTGCTCGACGCGGCTGCCGAAGATCCTGTCCGGCTCACGCGCGGGATCCTGAAACTGGACGATGTACATCTGATCGCCGAAGCGCTGGCGGAACAGCGCGATCGGATCGATCGGCGCGCGGTCCCAATGCGGCGTGTTGACGCCGACCACACCGGCGACGCGCGAAGGATGCCGCAGCGGCATCTGCCAGACGACGAATCCGCCCCAGTCGTGGCCGACAAAGATCGCCTTGTCGATCCCGAGATGATCGAGCAGCCCGACCAGATCGCCGGTCAAATGCTCCATGTCATAATCCTCGACCGGCTCTGGCCGGTCGGTCGCGCCGTAGCCGCGCTGGTCCGGCGCGATCACGCGGATGCCGGCCTCGCTCAGCGCCTTGATCTGGTGGCGCCAGGAAAATGCGAGTTCGGGCCAGCCATGGCACAGCACCATCGGCGGCTTGTCTGTGACCGGGCCCGCGTCGTAATAGCCCATGCGGATTCCGTTCGTCTGCACGAACCGGAGCGGTGGCATTTCAATCATCGGGACATTCCTACTCAGCGGCGCCCTTGATGTCCGCAGCGGGCAAAGCATAGGCCGCCTCCAGCGCGGCGAACTCTTCCGGCAGCATGTCGCACATCACCTGCACGTGCGGAATGATGTTGGCGCCGACGATGAAGCCGAAATCGAGCTGGTCGCGATAGCTCTGCACGGTGATGTTGAGCGCCTGTCCGTGTGTCGAGATCGACACCGGGAAGATGTGCAGCAGCTCCGCGCCCGCAGCGTAAAGCGTCTGCCGCGGCCCGGGTACGTTGGACACCGTGATGTTCGCAGCCGGCGGCAACACGTCCGACAAATCGGAGCGACTGTAGAGCAGCGCCATGATCTGCACGACGATCGGCGCGCCCAGCATCGAGATATTGGATATCTGCGGCATCAGTGCCCGCAGCGGATGCGACATCTCCTTGGACTTGGTCGATTGCGCGATAATGGCTTGCAGCCGCTCCTTGGGATCGTCGATGTTGGTCGCGATCGAGCAGATCATCCCGAACACCTGGTTGTTGGCCTCGGTGTTGCCCTCTTCGCGTAGCGAGATCGGCACCGCGGCCGTCAACGATTTTGCCGGCAGCGTGGCATATTGCTGGAGGTAGCGCCGGACCACACCGGAGGCGAGCGCCAGCACGACGTCGTTGAGCTTGCCGCCGGCCTGCTTGGCCAGCGCCTTGGATCGCGACAGCGAGATCGAGACGCCGGCGAAACTGCGCTCGGACGAGATCGACTTGTTGAGCATGGTCGGCGGGGACACCATGCTGGCGAGGCTCTCGCGCGATTTTGGATCGGATATCTTGCCGAGCACGTCCGAGACGCTCTTGACCATGGTCGGGATGTTGCCGGCAAAGCGCACCGCACTCTCGATCTGGTACATCGCATTGTCGAACAGGATCGAACCGATGTCGCTCTTGCCGGTGCGCGGCAGCTGCAGGTTCTTCGCGGCCGCCGATGCATCGAGCGGCTGGGTGAAGAGCTGCTGGTAGGAATCGACCAGGTTCGCTGCGATGTCGCGCGGCTCCTGCCCGGGCTTCGCTCCCGCGGTCGGCGGATCGACCTTCCGCGGGATCGGCGAGATATCGTAGATCATGTTGGTCAGCGCCGCGCCGGCGCCGCCGTCGATGGCGGCATGATGCATCTTCGAATAAAGTCCGACCTCGTTGTCCTTCATGCCCTCGAACACGTAGAACTCCCAGAGCGGGCGGGCGCGATTCAAGAGCTTGGCGTGCATCCAGCCCACGATGCGTTCGAGCGTGGCGCGGTCGCGCGGCTGCGGCAGGCTGGCGCGGAAGATGTGACGGTCGATGTCGAACTGATCGTCCTCGACCCAGGAGGGATGATCGATGTCGAGCGGCGCCTTCTCCAGTCGCGCCTTGAGGATCGGCGCGATGTGCAGGCGCGAGACGATCATCGCCTTGAAATCTTCGAAGAAGTCGCCCTTGTAGTCGTCCGGCAGGCGGAAGATCGCCATGCTCCCGACATGCATCGGCATTTCCGGCGTTTCCAGATAGAGAAACGACGCGTCCAGCGACGACAGTTTCTTACCGTCAGCCATAGTTCCCTCCCGAGTATTTGACGGGCGCCTTAGGCGGCGCTTCTCGTCAGGCCGATACTGCCTGTTCCGGCGGGGCATATGCAATGGCAAACGGCCCTGCCCTGTCAAATGGCCAGAACTCCCCCTCCGGTTGCGCAAGGCGGTCCGCCACGGCCCATAGCGCTGCGGGATTCACCCCAAGCCCGATATGGCTCGCCAGGTGCACCTCCATGTTCTCGGCGCGGTCGGAGGGACGCAGCAGGCAGGTCCGCCAGTTCACGATGCCGTCGGCGCGCGAATAGATCGACGTCGCCGGTACCGGAAGATCGCCGGCGATCGCCTCACGCAGCTCGACGAAATCCTCGACACGCTCGCCGGACATCATCTCGTAGAGCCGCGTCGCATTGGTCGCTCGTATGTCATTGGCAAAAGGGCTGCCGAGCGTGATGACATTGCGGACCAAGTCGGGCGCCTGCAGCGCGAGATCGCGTGCATAGACACCGCCGAGGCTCCAGCCCACCAGGCTGACCTTGCGTCCGCTCGCAGCATGGATTTCGGCGAGACGGGCGCGCAATGAATCCCGCATCCGTCCGAACCCGCCGAAATTGCGGCCCATCCGCCAGGCATGTGCCTCATAGCCGAGCTCGCTGAGATAGCGTCGCATCGGCGCCATCGAGAGGTCGCTGGCGAGGAAGCCAGGCAGCGCCAGCACCGGATGACCATCGCCTTTGGGGGCCCGCATCAGGACCGGCGACAGCAACAAGCTGGCGTTGAGTTCGAGCAACCCACGGGCTTCGGCGAGCAGCAAAGCAAGGCCGGGCGGACGAAGCCGGCCTGGGGTCTGCGGCCCGTCCGGACCCGGCGGCATTATTTCTTCTTGTCGCCGCTGCGCGTGCCGCCCAGGCCGGCCATGGTGACGAACATGTCCTGAAACCGTTCGGCCAGCTTGGGATCGAAGGTGAACCAGCTCTGGATCAGCGACTCCGGCGAGACCTTGTCGATGTTGCTCAAGACCTGCTGCTGCAGCTTGTCCATCACCGCCGTCTGCATCGGTGCCAGATCGGGCAATCCGATGAACTGACGGGCTTCGAGGGGGGTGCAGTCGATTTCGATATTAACCTTCATGTCCCCTCCAGATGAGATTCGAGCGCCCGGCCGCAGTATCGCCGCGAGACGGTGTGCAACGCAAGCGACCTGAGGCCGGTCGCGGCGCTTCGGCTTCCGCGATCGGCGCGTATGGTCAATCAAAATCGGCCGCGTCCGCGCCCATCCACCCGTCAATGCCGGTCAGCATTGCTGCACAGCGGTGCAACTTGGCGCGTTCCTTGCTGGAATGGCGCTTGCACGGGTCGAGAACTCTGGGCAACATGGATTGGGACGCCCCGCCGAACAATCAAAAATCACGGCGCGGCCGAGTTGAGAGGATCAAGAATGACAGTCGGTCGAACTCTGATTGCGGCGACGCTCGCCGGTATGCTTGCGTTGACGATGTCGCCCGCGTCGAGCCAGACGTTGCGCTATGCCAACCAGGGTGACCTGAAGTCGCTTGATCCCTACTCCCTGAACGAGTCCACCACCCACGCCCATCTCGGTCACGTCTATCAGGGCCTCACCGCACGCGACAAGGACCTCAAGATCATCCCGGCGCTGGCTGAGAGCTGGGAGACTCCGGAGCCGACCCGCTGGCGCTTCCATTTGCGCAAGGGCGTCAAATTCCACAACGGCGACCCCTTCACCGCCGACGACGTGCTGTTCTCCGCCGACCGTGTTCGCAACAAGAACTCGAACATGCAGACCCGCCTGGCGCCCAACGTCAAGGTCGTCAAGGTCGACGACTACACGGTCGATTTCGTCCTGCCCTCGCCCAATCCCATCCTGCATTCGGCATGGGACGTCTGGTACATCATGGACAAGAAGTGGGCTGAGGAGAACAAGGCCGTCGAGCCGACGCCGGTGTCCGCGACCTCGCCGAGCTACGCCTCGCTGCACGAAAACGGTACCGGTCCCTTCATCATCGAGAGCCATCAGCCCGGCGTGAAGACCGTGTTCAAGGCCAACCCCGATTACTGGGGCAAGATGGAAGGCAACCTGAAGGAGATCATCTTCACCCCGATCGCCTCCGACGCCACCCGTGTCGCTGCGCTGCTTTCGGGCGAGGTCGACGTCATCGAGCCGGTGCCGATCCAGGACATCTCCCGCGTTGATGCAAGCCCGAATGCCCAGGTGCTGAAGGCTCCGGAGCTCCGCACCATCTTCATCGGATTCGATCAGACGCGTGACGAGCTGCTCTACTCCAACATCAAGGGCAAGAACCCGTTCAAGGACGCCAAGGTCCGCGAAGCCTTCTACAAAGCGATCGACATCGAGCTGATCAAGACGCGGGTGATGCGCGGGCTGTCGACGCCCTCGGCGCTGATGATCGCTCCGGAATTGTTCGTGCTGTCGAAGGAGTTCACCCGGCCGAAGTTCGATCCAGATGGTGCCAAGAAGCTCCTGGCCGAGGCCGGGTACCCCGAAGGCTTCGAGGTCACCATGGATTGCCCGAACGACCGTTACGTCAACGACGCCGCGATCTGCCAGGCCGTCGTGGGCATGCTTGCCCGCATCGGCGTCAAGATCAATCTGCTGGCGCAGCCCAAGGCGCAATACTTCGCCAAGGTGTTGAAGCAGGGCGGCTATCAGACCTCGTTCTACATGCTGGGCTGGACGCCGAGCACGATGGACTCCCATAACGTGCTCTACGACATCATGGGCTGTCGCGACGATGCGAAATCATCGCGCGGCGAGGCCAATCTCGGCGGCTATTGCAACAAGGAATTCGACGCCATCACCGACAAGGTGCTGGTCGAAACCGACACCGCCAAACGCAATCAGCTGATCAAGCAGGCGTATGAGATCAGCATCAAGGACTGGGCCTATATTCCGCTGCATCAGCAGGCGCTGGCCTGGGGCGTATCGAAGAAGGTCAACCTGCCGCAGCGCGCCGACAATCTGGTCATGTTTCACTGGGCGACCAAGAAGGAATAGCGTCAGTTGAACACGAGGTCCCGGCAGCGTCAGGCTACCGGGACCTTGTCCTTTTCCGGCTGACAAAGACGTCGGCCAGACGCACACTCAAGGAAAGTGGAAGGCATGCTCGCTTTCACTCTTCGCCGGGCCGTTCAGGCCATCGGCGTCATGTTCGCCGTCGGCATCATCGCGTTCTCGATGTTCCGCTTCGCCGGCGACCCCATCAACCAGATCGTCTCGCTCGATACGCCGGCGGCCGAACGCGCCGCCGTGCGCAAGTCACTAGGTCTCGATGACCCTGTGCCGGTGCAGTTCGTGCGCTATTTCGCCGATGCCGCGCAATTCAAGTTCGGCGTCTCCTATCAATTCCGCCAGCCGGTCTCGACGCTGTTGATGGAGCGTATGCCCGCAACGCTGGAACTTGCGATCTGCGCGACCGTATTTGCAATGGTCTCCGGCATCCTGATGGGCGTCTATTCGGCGCTCAGGCGCGACACCTTGCTCGCCAAATTATTCCAGGCGGTTTCGCTGATCGGCATCTCGCTGCCAACTTTCCTGATCGGCATCCTTCTGATCTATCTGTTTGCGGTGACGTTGGGCTGGTTGCCCTCGTTCGGCCGCGGCGAAGTCGTCAAGCTCGGCTGGTGGACCACGGGCCTGCTCACATTGTCGGGCCTGAAGGCGCTGATCATGCCCTCGATCACGCTCGGCCTGTTCCAGATGACCCTGATCATGCGGCTGGTACGCGCGGAGATGCTGGAAGTGCTTCGGACCGACTATATCCGCTTCGCCCGCGCCCGCGGGCTGACAACCCGTGCCATTCATTTCGGCCACGCGCTGAAGAACACGCTGATTCCCGTGATCACGGTGGCAGGACTTCAGTTTGGCTCGGTTATTGCATTTTCGATCATCACCGAAACCGTGTTCCAATGGCCCGGCATGGGACTTCTGTTCGTGCAGGCCGTGCAAAACGTCGATATCCCGATTATGGCTGCCTACCTGCTGATGGTCTCGCTGATTTTCGTCACCATCAATCTGGTGGTCGACATCCTCTACACCGTCGTCGATCCGCGCCTGCGCGCGACCGTCGGCCGCGCCACATAAGGCAGCCTGTATGTCCGAAGTGGTCGCCTCCAATCCCGACAAGCCGAACACGCTGCCGACGCATGCCGCCCGTAGCTGGTTCAGCCGCGCACTCGACAGCGACGTCTTCTATTCGTTTCGCCGGTCCAAGCTGACCATGGTGGCGGCAACCATTACCGTGCTGTTCTTCCTGCTCGCGATCTTTGCCTCCGCGCTCGCGGTGCAGGACCCTTTCGATCCGGCACAGCTCCAATTGATGAATTCCAGGATCTCACCGCTCTGGACCGCCGAGGGGCAGAGCCCGTTCCTGCTCGGCACCGACGAGCAGGGCCGCGACGTGTTCTCCGCCATTCTCTACGGGCTGCGCATCTCGCTCGCTGTCGGCGTGGCCGGCGTGATCTTCGCGGGCGCGCTCGGCATCGCGCTTGGCCTGGTCGCCG
Source organism: Bradyrhizobium sp. WSM4873 (assembly GCF_055811355.1). Classification (NCBI taxonomy): domain Bacteria; kingdom Pseudomonadati; phylum Pseudomonadota; class Alphaproteobacteria; order Hyphomicrobiales; family Nitrobacteraceae; genus Bradyrhizobium; species Bradyrhizobium sp. WSM4873. Next base: position 145,936 of record NZ_JBVVPS010000018.1, read on the forward strand.
GGTATTTCGGCGGCGCGGTGGACGGCGTGATCATGCGGATTGCAGACGTGCAACTCACTTTCCCCGCCATTCTGATCGCGCTGCTGGTCAACGGCATCGCGAAATCGATCCTCGGCAACCGGCTGGATGCAACCAGCATGCTGATCGTGCTGGTGATCTCGATCGGCCTGAGTTTCTGGGTTGGCTATGCACGGACGGTACGCGGCTCCGTGATGGTCGAGAAGAACAAGGATTACGTGGCTGCCGCGCAATTGATCGGCCTTCCCGCGCCAAAGATCATGTTCCGCCATGTGCTGCCAAACACAATGGGTCCGATCCTGGTCATCGCCACGATCAACCTCGCGCTCGCCATCATCACCGAGGCGACGCTGTCCTTCCTTGGCGTCGGCCTGCCCGACACAATGCCCTCGCTCGGCACATTGATCCGCATCGGCAACAACTACCTGTTCGCGGGCGAATGGTGGATTGTGGCCTTTCCCGGTATCGCGCTCGCCGCCTTGATCCTGTCGATCAACCTGCTCGGCGACTGGCTGCGCGACGCGCTCAACCCGAAGCTCCGATGAGCAAAATTTCGATGAGCAAAACTTGCATAAGCAAAATTCGGATGAGAGCGTCTCGCTCATGATCGACCCCATCCTCTCCGTGCGTAATCTTCAGGTCGAGTTCGCCTCCCGCCGCGGCACGCTACGCGCCATCGATGGCGTCTCCTTCGACATCGCCAAGGGCGAGGTACTCGGCGTGGTCGGCGAATCCGGCGCCGGCAAGTCCGTCACGGGCTTGGCTGTGATCGGCCTGATCGATCCGCCCGGCCGCATCGCCGGCGGCGAGATTCGTCTTGCGGGCTTGCGCATCGACAATTTGCCGGCGGAGGAGCTGCGCCGTATCCGGGGAAAACGGATCGGCATGATCTTCCAGGATCCCCTGACATCGCTCAATCCGCTCTATCGCGTCGGCGATCAGCTGATCGAGACGATCAGAACCCATCTGAACCTCTCCGAGACCGCCGCGCGCCGCCGGGCGATCGACCTGCTCGCCGAAGTCGGAATCCCCGCGCCCGAAAAGCGCATTGACGGCTATCCCCACGAATTCTCCGGTGGCATGCGCCAGCGCGTGGTGATTGCGCTCGCGATCTGCGCCGAGCCGGAGCTGATCATCGCGGACGAGCCGACCACCGCGCTCGACGTCTCCGTACAGGCGCAAATTATTTCGCTCATCAAGCGGCTAGGACGCGACCACGGCACCGCCGTGATGCTGGTAACCCACGACATGGGCGTCATCGCGGAGGCGTCCGACCGCGTCGCGGTGATGTATGCCGGCCGCGTCGCCGAGATCGGTCCGGTGCAGGACGTGGTCAGGAACCCGCTGCACCCTTATGCCAAGGGCCTGATGGGCGCGATCCCGACCCTTGCAGGCGACGACAAGCGTCTGGTGCAGATCCCCGGCTCCATGCCGCGCCTGTCGGCGATCCCGCGCGGCTGCTCGTTCAATCCGCGCTGCGCGTTCGCATTCGACCGGTGTCGCGTGGAGCGGCCGGAGCCGCTGCCGCGCGGCACGCAATCCGTCGCCTGCCACCTCTATGACAGCGTGCCGGCGGAGAGCGCGGCATGAGCACTTCCTTCGTCCAGGCCACAAATCTGCGGCGCGTGTTCGACGTCTCGAAACCCTGGCTCAACCGCGTGCTCGAGGGCGGCCATCTCGAATACCTCAAAGCCGTCGACGGCGTCACCTTCGACATCAGGAAGGGTGAGACCTTCGCGCTGGTCGGCGAGTCCGGCTCGGGCAAGACCACGGTCGCACGGATGGTCGTGGGCCTGCTGCCGCCGAGCTCCGGCGACGTCCTGATCGACGGCGTCTCGATGACCGACCCGAGGCAGGCCCAGGCGCGGCGGAAACTGCGCCGCCGCATCCAGATGATCTTTCAGGATCCCTATGCGAGCCTGAACCCACGCTTCCGGGTCGACGCCATCATCTCCGAGCCGATCCGCGCTTTCGACCTGATCGAGGGCGAGCGCGACATCCAGGCCCGCGTCGGAGAGCTGCTCACCCTCGTCGGCCTGCATCCCGACGACAGGTTGAAATTTCCGCACGAATTCTCGGGCGGCCAGCGTCAGCGAATCGCGATCGCTCGCGCGCTCGCCTCCGACGCGGAGTTCATTGTCTGCGACGAGCCGACCTCCGCGCTCGACGTCTCCGTGCAAGCGCAGATCCTGAACCTGATGCGCGACCTCCAGGACAAGTTCGGTCTGACCTACATGTTCATCAGCCACAACCTCGCCGTGGTCCGCCACATGGCGAGCCGCGTCGGCGTGATGTATCTCGGCCGCATTGTCGAGATCGCGGAAGGACGTGAGCTGTTTGCTCGTCCTCGCATGCCCTACACCAAGATGCTGCTCGGCGCCGTGCCCGATCTTGCCATGAGCGGCCGCCAGCGCATTCCCGTGAAGGGCGAGATCCCGAACCCGATCAATCCGCCGCCTGGGTGCGCCTTCAATCCGCGCTGCCCGCTGGCGTTCGATCTCTGCCGCAAGGAAGCACCTGAATTGATCGACGGCGTCGCCTGCCATGCGGTCAACACCGCGCCGGTACCGGCGTGACGCGCGCGTGCCATGCAGCCTGCGCATTTGGCGGCGGCCTGGCCCTGTGATCAATTGCGCGCGCCGCAAATGAGGTAGTCCATGGCCAGCATCGTCAATCCCGATCCCTTCACGACACGCCCCGAGATCGAAGGCACCTTCGGCGTCGTCGCGACCACGCACTGGATCGCGACCGCTATCGGCATGGCCATCCTGGAAAAGGGCGGCAATGCCTTTGACGCCGGCGTCGCCACCGCTTTCACGCTCCAGGTGGTCGAGCCGCATCTGAACGGCCCAGGCGGCGACGTTCCGATCATCGTGCACGACGTGAAGCGCGGCCGCACCGAGGTGATCTGCGGCCAGGGTCCGGCACCGGCCCGCGCCACCATCGCGCATTACAAGAGCGAAGGCCTCGATATGGTGCCCGGCACCGGCCTGCTCGCGGCTTGCGTTCCCGGCACCTTCGAATCCTGGATGATGCTGCTGCGTGACTACGGCACGATGCGCCTGCGCGACGTACTGGAGCCGGCGATCTCCTATGCGCGCGACGGCTATCCGCTGGTCGAGCGCGCCTGCGCCACGATCCAGACCGTCGAGCAATTATTCCGCAAGCACTGGCCGACGTCAGCCGCCGTCTATCTCCCGAACGGCGAAGTGCCAAAGCCCGGCATGCTCTTCACCAACAAGACACTTGCAGCGACCTACGCACGAATTCTGAGTGAAGCCGAAAGCGGCGGCGGCGGCCGCGATGCCGAGATCGAGCGCGCGCGCAAGGCGTGGTCGCAGGGCTTCGTCGCGGAAGCCATCGACAAATTCTGCCGGACCCAGGAGGTGATGGACGTCAGCGGCTCGCCGCACCGCGGCGTGCTGTCGGCCGATGACATGGCGCGCTGGCAGCCGACGGTCGAGGCCCCGCTCACCTACGATTATGGCCGCTACACTGTCTGCAAGGCCGGGGTCTGGAGCCAGGGGCCGGTCACGCTGCAGCAGCTCGCGCTGCTGAAGGGCTTTGCCCTCGATGGGCTCGACCCGACGGGGCCGGAATTCATCCATCTCCAGATCGAATGCGCCAAGCTCGCCTTCGCCGACCGCGAAAAATTCTACGGCGATCCCAGGTTCAGCGAGATCCCGATCGCGACGCTGCTGTCAGATGCTTACAACGACGAACGTCGCAAGTTGGTGACCGAGAAAGCTTCGCTCGATCTCCGGCCTGGCGCGGTCGAGGGCTTCGGCGGCGTGGTCAAGTTGCGCCGCGCCGAAGGCCAACGCGAGGCCGTCGGCGCGCTCGGCGCCGGCGAACCAACCGTGGGGCGCTTCGGCGAGGTGCGCGGCGACACCGTGCATTTCGACATTATCGACAAGGCCGGCAACATGGTGTCGTCGACGCCGTCGGGAGGCTGGCTGCAATCCTCACCTGTCATTCCCGAGCTGGGTTTCTGCCTCGGCAGCCGCGCACAAATGTTCGATTTGGAAGAGAATCAACCGAGCTCGCTCGCGCCGGGCAAACGGCCGCGCACGACCCTGTCGCCGAGCATGGCGTTGCGCGACGGCGAGCCTTATCTCGCCTGGGGCTCGCCCGGCGGCGACCAGCAGGACCAATGGATCACGCAGTTTTTCCTGCGGCACGTCCATTGCAATCTGAATCTTCAGGAAGCCATCGACGCCCCGGCCTGGCACTCCGAGCATTTCCCGATCTCGTTCTGGCCCCGCACCGCGCGCCCCGGCGTGCTCGTGGTCGAAAACCGTGTGCCGAAGGCGACGATCGAGAATCTTCGCGAACGCGGACATATCGTCGAGGTCGGGCCGGATTGGTCGGAAGGCCGCCTCACCGCGGCCTCGCGCGTCGGTCCGCGCCGCCGTGCCGCCGCCAATCCGCGCGGCATGCAGGGCTACGCCGCAGGGCGCTAAAGGCAGCACATGACCTGGTCGATCATCGCGCGCGATTCTGCTACCGGCCAGTTCGGCATCGCCGTTGCCACGCGGTTCTTCGCCGTCGGCGCGCGTGTCCCCTACATCGCGGCGGGCCTTGGCGCCATCGCGACGCAGGCTTTCGTCAATCCCTATTACGGCATCGACGGCGTCAAGCTGCTGCGTGAAGGTCTCAATGCGCACGACGTGCTGGCTGCCCTGCTCGCCACCGACGACGGCCGCGAGAGCCGCCAGATCCACATCATGGACGCGAGCGGCGCGATTGCTGCGCATACCGGTCGCGACTGCGTGGATTGGTGCGGGCACATTGCGGGCAGCGGCTTCTCGATCGCCGGCAACATGCTCGCGGGCGCCGATGTGCTCGAGGAGACCGCAAAAACCTATATCGCCAATGACAGTCTGCCCTTCCCGCGCCGCCTGCTCGCCGCGATGCGCGCGGGCGAAGCCGCCGGCGGCGACAAGCGCGGCAAGCAGTCCGCCGCGCTCCTGATCCACGGCGAGGAGGAATGGCCGGCGCTGGACATCCGCGCCGACGATCATCCCGATCCACTTGGTGAGCTCGAGCGGCTCGAGCGGGTCAGCCACGAGCTCTGGGTCCACTTCCGCGCCTCCATGCCGACGCGGCAGAACCCGGCCGGCAACACCGATCGCAGTGTCATCGACGCCAGCATCGCCGCAGCGCGCGCAAGACAATCATGAACCCGAGCCCCCTGATCGAGATCAAGGATCTGCGTATTCGCTTTCACGGCGACGACGGCCGCGTCACCTACGCGGTCGACGGTGTCGATCTCAGCGTCGCCAATGGCGCGACGCTCGGCCTCGTTGGTGAATCCGGCTGCGGTAAGAGCGTGACGTCGCTGGCGATCATGGGCCTGCTGCCGAAGCAGAGCGCGGAAATCTCCGGCGCGATCCGCTTCGACGGTTTCGACCTGCTCAAGACGTCGGACCAGACGCTGCGCGACCTTCGCGGCAACCGACTCGCCATGATCTTTCAGGAGCCAATGACCTCGCTCAATCCGAGCTTCACCATCGGCGATCAGATCGTCGAGACGATTTTGCGCCATCGCGGCGGTTCGCGCAGGAGTGCGCGCGAGCGGGCGATCGATCTGCTGCGTCGCGTCCACATCCCCTCGCCCGAGCGGCGGATCGACGAATATCCGCACAAGCTCTCCGGCGGCATGCGCCAGCGCGTCATGATCGCAATGGCGCTTGCCTGCGACCCGCGGCTGCTGATCGCGGACGAGCCAACCACCGCGCTCGATGTCACCCTGCAGGCGCAGATCCTGGAGCTGATGCGCGAGTTGAAGGCGGCGAGCGGCGCGGCCATCATCCTGATCACCCACGATCTCGGCGTCGTCGCCGAAGTCTGCGACGAGGTCGCGGTGATGTATGCCGGCGAGATCGTCGAGCGCGCGCCGGTGGACGAGTTGTTCTCGGCGCCGCAGCATCCCTACACCGTCGGCCTGCTCGGCTCGATTCCGCGGCTCGACCATCGTGCCGAACAGCTCGCCACCATCGAGGGCATGGTGCCGAACATGGCGCAGCCGCCCGCGGGCTGTCGCTTCGCCGCACGCTGCCCCTTCGTGCTGGACGCCTGCACCAAGGCGCCGCCGCCGCTGGTCGAAGTCAGTCCCGGCCACCTCTCGCGCTGCATCCGCGCGCCGCTCCAACGTCTGGTGTCGTGATGGCTCTGCTCGAGGTCCACGGCCTGGTCAAGCATTTCGTCGCCGAGCGTTCGCTGTTCGGCCGGGCGCTGGCGCATGTCAAAGCCGTTGATGGCGTTTCCTTCTCGCTCGACGCCGGCAAGACGCTGGCGCTGGTCGGTGAATCCGGCTGCGGCAAATCCACCGTCAGCCGCCTGGTGCTGCGGCTGATCGAGCCGGATGCAGGCACAATCCGTTTCGAAGGCCGCGATCTGCTGTCGCTCGACGCCGGCGCGCTACGCGCCTTTCGCCGCGAGGCCCAGATCATCTTCCAGGATCCCTACGCCTCGCTCAATCCGCGCATGACCGTCGGCCAGATCCTGACCGAGCCGCTGGCTCTGCACGATCTGGTGCCGCCCGCCCGGCGGCGCGAACGCATCGAGGAGATCTTGCGGCTGGTCGGGCTAGAGCCGCGGCTGGCGCGGCGTTACCCGCACGAATTTTCCGGCGGCCAGCGCCAGCGCATTGCCATCGCCCGCGCGCTCGCGGTCGAGCCGAAACTGATCATCTGCGATGAGCCGGTCTCGGCGCTCGACGTCTCGATCCGCTCGCAGATCCTCAATCTGCTGCGCGAGCTCCAGGACCGGCTTGGGCTGGCCTACATTTTCGTTTCGCACGACCTCGCGGTGGTCAAGCACATCGCCGACCACGTGGCGGTGATGAATCTCGGCCAAATCGTCGAAGCGGCTGCGGCGGACGCACTGTTCGCCGCGCCGCGTCATCCCTACAGCCGGGCTCTATTGTCCGCGATCCCGGTGCCTAAACCGCGGGCAAAGCGCAGCCGGATTGTGCTGCAGGGAGAGATCCCCAGCGCGCTCAATCCGCCGCCGGGATGCCGCTTCCACACCCGCTGTCCCTACGTGGTCGACCGTTGCCGCAGCGAAATGCCTCAGCTCGTGGGGGATGGCATCGGACATGCAACGGCGTGCCACCGAACGTCGGAACTGCCGTCGTCCGAGGCGATCGTCCCGACGGACGGCGGCTTCTCCCCGGTTCTCGAAAAATTGGTCGCCGCCTTCAGCGGCGGCCCGGAAGCAGTCCGCGGCAGCGGGGTTAGTTCATTGGGGACGAACCCGCCATGGCCGCAAAACAGAGGTTGAGAGCGATGAGTCCTATGCGTTTGGCACTCCTGGCGTCGGCATTGCTGACGTCGCTCGCAGGCGCGGCCCAGGCCCAGGCCCAGACCACGCTTCGCATCGGCATTGCCGAGGATCCTGACATCCTCGATCCCAGCATCGGCCGCACCTATGTCGGCCGCATCGTCTTCTCTGCCTTCTGCGACAAGCTGTTCGACATCGACGAGAAGCTCAACATCGTGCCGCAGCTCGCGCTGTCGCATGAGACGTCGGCCGACGGCAAGGAGATGACGATCAAGCTCCGGCCCAACGTGAAATTCCACGACGGCGAGCCGCTCGACGCGGAAGCGGCAAAGTTCTCGATCGAGCGTCACATGACGCTACCGACCTCGTTCCGCAAGTCCGAGCTTGCCAGCGTCGACCACGTCGAGGTCGTCGATCCCCTGACCATCAAGCTGGTACTCAAGACGCCTTACTCCCCGCTGATCGCGCAGCTGACTGATCGCTCCGGCATGATGGTGTCGCCGAAGGCCGCCAAGGAAGCCGGCGACAAGTTCGGCCTGCATCCGGTCTGCGCCGGTCCCTACAAGTTCGTCGAGCGCGTGCAGCAGGACCGCATGGTCTTCGAAAAATTCGCCGACTACTGGAACAAGGACAACATCCATATCGACCGCGTGGTGTTCCTGCCGATCGTCGATGCCACGGTGCGCCTTGCCAACCTGAAGTCCGGCGGGCTCGATCTGATCGAGCGCGTGCTCGCCACCGATATCAAGGATGTGCGTGCAGATTCGCGGCTCGTGCTGTCGACGGCGCCCGAGCTCGGCTATTATGGCCTGACCGTCAATATCGGCAACGACAAAGCGAAAGGGCCGCTCAGCCAGTCGGCGAAAGTACGCCAAGCGCTCGATCTGTCGATCGATCGCGAAGCTCTCAATCAAGTCGTCTTCAACGGCGAGTTCACGCCCGGCAACCAATGGGTCAGCCCGACCCATCCCTATTACCAGAAGGCCTTTCCGGTCCGTGGCCGCGACGTCGCAAAGGCGAAGGCGCTGCTGAAGGAGGCGGGCGTCACCACGCCGATAACGGTCGATTACATGATTCCCAAGGGCGCGGAGAACGAAGCGGTTGCCCAGGTGATCCAGTCGATGGCCGCGGAAGCGGGCTTCGACATCAAGATCCGCGCGGTCGAATTCGCGACCACCTTCAAGCAGGCCCAGGCCGGCGAGTTCCAGATCTTCCAGATCAACTGGAGCGGCCGTATCGATCCCGACGGCAACTCCTATATCTTCATGCGCAGCAAGGCACCGCAGAACGACGGCGTCTATTCGAATCCGGAGGCCGACAAGCTGCTGGAAGAAGGAAGGGCGACATCCAACGTCGAGGAGCGGAAGGCGATCTACGCCAAGCTGAACAAGATCCTGCTCGACGACCTGCCGATCATATACATCTATCACCGCACGCTCCTGATCGCGCACACGACCAAGCTCCAGGGCTATAAGCAGGTGCCAGATGGCCTCGTGCGCGTGGTCGGGCTGAAGTTCAAGTGAGCACGGCGTCGCCTGACACGCGGCCGGCGCCATGCTGAACTTCCTCGCCCGCCGCATTGTGCAGATCGTGCCGACACTGTTCTTCGTGTCGGTGCTGATCTTCTCGCTCCAGCAATTGTTGCCGGGTGATCCGGCGCTGGTGATGGCCGGTGAGGAGCGCGACCCCGCCGTGATCGAGCAGATCCGCCAGCAATACCGGCTCGATCAGCCAATTCCCGTGCAGTACGTCTACTGGCTCAAGGGAGTCCTGACCGGCAATTTCGGTGAATCGCTGCGCAACAAGATGCCGGTGCGCGAGCTGATCGCGCAGAAGCTGCCGGTGACGCTCCAGCTCGGCTCGATGGCAATGTTGATCGCGCTCCTGATCGGTATTCCCGCCGGCATCGTCTCCGCCGTGAAGAAGGGCACCGTCTGGGACTACGGCGCCAATTTGTTCGCGCTGTGGGGCATCTCGACGCCGAATTTCTGGCTCGGCATCATGCTGATCTTCCTGTTCTCGATCGAACTCGGCTGGCTGCCGGCGTCCGGCTACGTGCCGCTGACCGAGAACTGGCGTGCGAGCCTCGCCGCCACCATCATGCCGGCCTTCGTGCTCGGCAACGCGATTTCCGCGGTCCTGATGCGGCACACCCGGAGCGCCATGCTGCAGGTGCTGGAAAGCGACTACGTCCGCACCGCGCGCGCCAAGGGATTGTCCGAACGCTCGGTCATCCTCAAGCACGCCATGCGCAACGCACTCACGCCGATCATCACGCTCGGCGCGCTCGAGCTCGGCACGCTATTGTCGGGAGCGGTCCTGACCGAGCAGATCTTCTCGATTCCCGGTTTCGGCAAGCTGATCGTGGACGCCGTGTTCAACCGCGACTACGCGGTCGTACAGGGCGTCGTGCTGGTGACGGCGACGGTCTACATCACGCTGAACCTGGTTGCCGATATCGCCTACATCCTCGTCAATCCACGGCTGCGGGGCTAGATACATGACCGATGCCGTCCTGCCCGCTGCTCTCGTCGCGCAAGCTGACGAGCTGGACAGCCCGGCGCGTCGCGCCCGGCGGCGCCTGTTCAAACGCAAGGCCGCAGTGTTCGGACTTGTCATGATCAGTTTGTTCGTCGGCTTCGCGGCTCTCGCGCCGCTCGTCGTGCCCTACGATCCCATCGCGACGAGCTGGAGCCTGGTCCGCAAGCCGCCCACGGCGGCGCACTGGTTCGGCACCGACGAGCTCGGTCGCGACATCCTGAGCCGCGTCGTCTACGGTGCCCGGGCGTCGTTGCTCGCGGGCCTCATCTCGGTCGCGATCGCGCTGGGCGTCGGCGTTCCGCTCGGCCTGCTTGCCGGCTATCGCGGCGGCTTCGTCGATGCGCTGATCAGCCGGATGACCGACGCAATGCTGGCCTGCCCATTCCTGATCCTGGCAATCGCGCTCGCCGCATTCCTCGGTCCGAGCCTCGGCAACGCCATGATCGCGATCGGCATCTCGGCAACCCCGATCTTCATCCGCCTGACCCGCGGCCAGGTGCTGAACGTCAAGGCCGAGGACTATGTCGAGGCGGCGCGCGCGCTCGGCAATCCGCCGTGGCGAATCGCGTTCTCGCATATCCTGCCGAACATCCTGCCCGCACTGCTGGTGCAGGCCACGCTGTCGATTGCGGCCGCCATCATCGCCGAAGCTGCGCTGTCCTTCCTTGGCCTCGGCCAGCAGCCGCCGGCGCCATCCTGGGGCAGCATGCTCAATGCAGCGCAGCGCTTCCTGACCCAGGCGCCCTGGATGGCGATCTGGCCGGGGCTAGCGATCTTCCTCGTGGTGCTGTCGCTGAACCTGCTCGGCGACGGCCTGCGAGACGCGCTCGATCCAAGGCAGCGCTAGAGCGGAATGAGAATAGGTTGAATTGAGCGGCTCCGGGCTCGGTGCACCTCTCCCGCTTGCGGGAGAGGTCGGCGCAACGCGCCGGGTGAGGGCTCTCTCCTTTTGGGGGTTCTCGATTGCGGAAATACCCTCCCCCGCAAGCGGGAGAGGGAGCACACCTCCCCCGTTGCAGCAAACGAGCCTGATCTCACCGGTCCTTGGTCTAGCTAGATCACGGTCTCCCGCATCACCCGGCGGCAATCCATCTCGTATTCGAGATCGACCACAGGCGGCCGGGCATAGTGCCAGGTCAGGCCGGACCGCAACGCCCCGCGGCGGACGAGTTCGTCGACCAGCGCGTGGTGGAAGTCGTGCACGGAATAGGCCTGCACGCCGGTCGTGTCCTTCCAGCCGAAGCCGAAGGCCGTCATCCTGTTCTCCATCTGGGAGGTCGTCGTGAAGCGCACCTTCTCGCGAAGGCCGTCCGGGCTGAGGTCGCGGTAGCGCACGGTGCGCTCGACATAGGTCCCATTGCCCTCGCGCGCCTCGGCGCCGCCTGATATCACGAAGCTCGGCGTCTTCGAGCTTGTCGGGCGCGTGAAGGAGAACGCGTAGAACGACGGCTCGGCGGGTGGATCGATCTCCGGACAGACATTGCTGCGCGCCACAGGATTGGTGGTGCCGTCGAAGATGTTCCATTCGGACAACGTCTTCACATAGTGCAGGTTGAACGCGCGAAAGCCTTCCTCGCTGAAGGCCGCGGGCGAGCGCAGTTCGCAGGCGCAGAACGCCGTGAGCGGCCGCCCCGCCTCCTGAATATACTTCGCGGCAAGTGCAAACCCTTCCGCAAGCGGCACCAGGCGGTCGAAGCGGACGCGCTCGATCTCATAGCCGTCATTCGCGGCCGCACCGGCCGAATACTGGAATACGGACGGAATGAAACGGTAATTGCCGGTGGAGAATTCACCAATCATGTCGGACTCCTATTCCAGTTGCATGCGAATGCCCTTGGCGCCGTTAAGCAGGCGCTTCAGGTGAAAGCCAGCCAGGGAATCGCCGGCATGCATTCCGACCAGCGCGGCGAAGGCTGGCATGGCGGCGGCATCCCCGGCTTCCATCTTGGCAAACGCCTCGGAATACAGCGCCGTTTCCGGCGCAGCGAATTGGGCCGGCGTCAGTGGCTCGAACGCGCGCAACGGCTCGCTGCGTCCGCGCAGCGTCAGCTCACCGACAGGGCGACCCCGGAAATTCTCGGCCGCCTCGGCGATGCCGGCACTGACGCAAATCCGCGTGCCCAGATGCTTGTTCGCGGCTTCCAGCCGCGCCGCGATGTTGATGGAGTCGCCATACGCGGTGTAGTCGAAAAACCGGTTGCCGCCGAAATTTCCGACCAGCGCCGGCCCGGCGTGAATGCCGATGCGGGTGGCGCCGAAATTCACGCCTCTCGCTTTCCAGCGCGCGGAAAAATCCTCCGCCCAGACGTCGAGATCGTGCGCACAGGCGACCGCGCGCGTCGCATAGTCGGGCTGATCGCCGGGCGCGTTGAAGAGCACCTGGATCGCATCGCCGATGATCTTGGCAACCGTCCCCTCATGCGCGAAGACGATTTCGGTCATGCCGCCGACATATTCGTTGAGAAGCGCACCCAGCGTCTCCGGCGGCGCAGTTTCGACCAGCGAGGTGAAGCCGGTAATGTCAGTGAAGATGGTCGCGATATCGCGCCACTGCACTTCGATTCCCTCGCTCTCTCCGTTGGCCGCCAAGCGCTTGGCGAGCTCGGGCGAGAAATGACGCGAGAGCGCGGCATGGGCGCGCTCTGCTTCAGCCTGGCGGCCTCGCACCTCACGCAGCATTTCGATATGGCGGATGGTCTTCTGGATCGTCGTCTCCAGGTCGGCGAAGTCGATCGGCTTGGTCAGGAAGTCGAACGCGCCGCGGTTCATGGCAGTGCGAATATTGCTCATGTCGCCATAGGCCGAGACGATGATGGTGGACTTCTTGTCTTCGGCTTCCTGGAGCTTCGCCAGCAGCGACAGCCCGTCCATCCTGGGCATGTTGATGTCGGAGACCACCATGTCGACATGCGGGTTCTGCTCGAGCGACTGTAGCGCTTCGAGGCCGTCGCGGGCGAACATGATGGTCACCAACCCATCGCGAATCTGCTTGCGGAATTTTTGCAGGACCAACGCCTCGAGATCCGGCTCGTCGTCGACGAAAAGGATGGTCGCGGTCATGCGGCTTGCCCGAGCCTCGTGTCGATTTCCTGCCGCAGCAGCGCGAAATCGATCGGCTTGGTGAGAAGTCCGACTGCGCCGCGCTCGATCGCCTTCCGACGCGTCTCGGCATCGCCATAGGCGGTGATCATGATGACGGGAACGTCCGGATGCGCGTCACGCACCTTCGGCAGCATGTCGAGCCCGCTCATGCCGGGCATGTTGATGTCGGACAGAATCAGGATCAACGAGGGATCGCGAACCTCCGCGGCGAGCTTCAGCGCATCGGGTGCGGAAGGCGCGAATTCCATCTGGAAGCGGCCGGCGCGCAAATCGCGCCGAAACTGCTGCCGGAACAGCGCCTCGACGTCGGGCTCGTCATCGACGACCAGGATGTAAACGTTCAAGTCTTGCCTCCGGAAGTGTCGCCCGCCGCCATCATGCGCGGCAGGGTGATGATGAACTCGGTGAACACACCGGGCTCGGTGTTCACGTCGATCGTACCGCCGTGCTGATTCACGACGATGTCATGGCTCATGGAAAGGCCAAGGCCGGTGCCCTCGCCGGCCGGCTTGGTGGTGAAGAAGGGATTGAACATCTTCTCCCTCACCTCCGACGGGATCCCGGTGCCGTTGTCGCGAATGCGGATCTCGAGCTTGTCGCCGAGAGTTTTGGTTGCCGCGCGCAAGGTGGGCTCGAAGGCGTCTGCGGCGCTCTCCTTGCGTTTGGCGGTGGCGTAGAAGCCGTTCGAGATCAGATTGAGGAAGACGCGCGTGATTTCCTGCGGATAGACATCGACCATGCCCGCCGCGGGGTCGAAGCCGCGCTCGATCGTGACGTTGAAGCCGGGCCTTTCGACACGTGCGCCGTGATAGGCGAGATTAAGGCTCTCCTCCAGGATCGCGTTGATATCGCTGGGGCGATGCTCGCCGGAGCCCTCGCGCGAATGCAGCAGCATGTTCCTGACGATGGAATCGGCGCGCTTGCCATGCTGTACCACTTTTTCGAGGTTGCTCTTCAGCATGCCAGTCAGCTCCTCGACCTCCTCTTTTGTCGTGCCGTCGAGCGAGGCCGCTTGCAAGGCCTCGTTGAGCTCGTCGATCAGCTCGGTCGAGACCGCCGAGAAATTGTTGACGAAATTGAGCGGGTTCTTGATCTCGTGCGCGATCCCCGCCGTGAGCTGGCCGAGGGACGCCAGCTTCTCGGTCTGGATCAGACGGTCCTGCGCGGTGCGAAGATCGTCAAGGGATTGCGACAGCTCCGTCGTACGCTTGCGCAACTCGTTCAGAAGCCGCGTATTCTCGATTGCGATGACGGCTTGCTTCGTGAAGTTCTCAACCAACGCGATCTGCTTGTCGGTGAACGGCCGGACCTCCTTGCGATAAACCGCGACGGTTCCGATCAGCTCGCTGTCCCTCATCATGGGCACGATGACGATCGTGCGGGCGCCGGCAACGTCGGAGATTCCACGAATGGTCGGACCTCCGGCCAGATAGGCCGGAGTTTGTTGCACATCGTGAACGCGGACAACCTGACGTGTCCTGACGACCTCAGCAAGCGCGCTCTCCGGATGAGGACGGATCGCCATATCTTTCCGCGAAGCCGCGAACGCGGGCGGCACATTGTAATCCGCAGCAATCGTGAAACTCTCACCATTCCACAAATTCATCACGCCGAAACTCGCGCCACAGACGCGTGTGGCATTCTCGAGCATCTTGTTGAACACCGGCGCGAGTTCGCCCGGAGACGAGCTGATGACCTGCAACACTTCCGACGTAGCCGTTTGTTGCTCGAGCGACTCGGTCAACTCGGCCGTTCTCACCTCGACCTTTTTCTCCAGGTCTGCATACGATTCCTGCAGGCGCTCGCCCATGTGGTTGAACTGGTCTGCGAGACCCTCGAGCTCGTCACCGGTTCTGATCGAGATGCGCTGGGAGAAATCGCCGCTACCGATGCGCTCGGCGCCGCTCCGCAGCGCCTGGATCGGCCCGACCATGCGGCGCGCGAGGAATATCCCGGCAAGCACCGCGAAGATCGACGCCGCGAGCAGCACGAATGCAAGCC